>JANPEP010000108.1:0-1783 GCA_031422995.1 Polymorphobacter sp.
GGTGCCCATCCAGACACCGGCGCAGCCGAAGGCGAGGGCAGCGGCGAGGCCGCGGCCATCGAACAGCCCGCCGGCGGCGACGACCGGAATATCGACGGCATCGACGACCTGCGGCCACAGGGCGACGCTGGCCACCGATCCTGTGTGCCCGCCGGCCTCGGTACCTTGCGCGATGATCACGTCGCATCCGGCTTCGGCAGCCTTGACCGCGTGGCGGACGTTGCCGGCCATGCACATCACCACGATGCCGGCTTGTTTAAGCTGGTCGACGATGGCGACGGGGACGCCGAGACCGGCGATGAAGGCCCTGGCGCCGCCCTTGATGATGACATCGACGCTGGCGGTGAGCGATTCGGGTTGGGCAGTGAGCAGATCGACGCCGAAGGGCTTGTCGGTGAGGTCACGCACCCGCGCCATCTGTTCGGCGATACCCTTGGGGCCGACTCCCGCCATGCCGAGCGAACCGAAACCGCCAGCAGCGCTGACGGCAGCACAGACTTCGGCATAGGACACACCGCCCATGCCGGCGAGGAGGACCGGATGCTCGACACCGAGAAGGTTGCAGATTTTCGTATGGATAGTCACTACGATTCCTTGGCAACGTTTACAATTTTAGGTTGGCTATCTCCCGCCCAACGGTCGACGACCATTTCCACTATCAACTTCGTACCGTCAGTTGTCACAACCGATACGAACAGATTTCGGGCGACGTTTGACGTGAGAAGTCTACCTCGCAGCCAGTGTCGCCACGGGGAATAGATGGTCGAGTAACTGACAAAGTTCCAACCTTCGCGTTCGACCAAAGCCTTCACTGCCGCTGGTTCTCCCGGTAATGGCTGTCTCAGTCTTATGAAAAGAACGATGATGCCGACCCAGCCAACGGCAAAAACAGAAAAGCCTAGGAGCGACTGCACCGACGGATTGGACATCTCACTCGGCAGCCTCCGCTGCGCCCCAGCCGATGACGGCCTTGGTTTCGAGGAAGTCGTGGAAGGCGAAATCGCCCCATTCGCGGCCGTTGCCGGACTGTTTGTACCCGCCGAACGGCGCCATCATGTCACCCGCGGCATAGTTGAGCGTCACCTGGCCGGCGCGGAGCTGGCGGGCGACCTTGCGGGCGTGTTCGGGATCGCCCTGGATATAGGCAGCGAGGCCGTAGACAGTGTCGTTGCCGATGGCGATGGCTTGTTCCTCGCTGTCATAGGGCAGCATGGCGAGCACCGGCCCGAAGATTTCTTCCCGCGCGATCGTCATGTCGTTGGTGACATCGGCAAAGATGGTGGGTTTGACGTAATAGCCGGTTTCGAGCCCTTCGGGACGCCCGGTGCCGCCGGAGACGAGGGTGGCGCCTTCGTCGATGCCTTTCTGGATGAGGCCCTGGATCTTGGTCCATTGGGTTTCGCTGACCACGGGCCCAATGGCGGCGTTGCCATCGGGGCTGCCGACGGTGGTGGCTTCGGCGGCGGCCTTGGCGATCGCCTTGGCCTGTTCCATCTTGGCGGCGGGGACGAGCATGCGGGTGGGGGCGTTGCACGACTGGCCGGAGTTCATCATCACCGCCTTGACGCCGCCGCCGACGGCGACAGCCAGGTCGGCATCGTCGAGGATGATGTTGGGGGATTTGCCGCCGAGTTCCTGGTGGACGCGCTTGACGGTGGGGGCGGCGTTGCGCGCGACTTCGATGCCGGCGCGGGTGGAGCCGGTGAAGCTGACCATGTCGACTTCGGGGTGCGACGACAGCGCTGCGCCGACGGTGGGGCCATCGCCGTTGACGAGATTGAAG
>JANPEP010000109.1:0-20133 GCA_031422995.1 Polymorphobacter sp.
GATTGGCCAAAGTTCGCCAAGGCCGCAGGCGTTAATTCTGCCCGGGTTTCCGAAATCCACGCCGCCATCACATCTGCTTCAGCAGGCTAGGAGAGTAGACAGTCTGTCGGTCGCGCTTAGCGTGCAAAAGACACTGGTTCAACAACACCAGTCTTACCCGCCTTCATCCTCGACGCTTTGCCCCCAGTTTCCCCAATCGGTGATAACGGCCTCGCGCGCAATATCGGCTGGTATGAAGCTGTTGCGCCGCTGCACATCCTCGACGGTGGCACTGCCATCGGCAACATCGCGCGCATCGCGATCCCGGTTGTCGGCTTTCTGCTCCGCCCGCTCCTTCTGATCGAAAAACTCGGCAACCTTATGACGTGCGCGCCGAACCGCTTCGGCCGATTCCACCAGATCCTCACTCCCGTCTGGATGCACCATCACGATGTATCCGGGCGGCGTGTCGGCATGACGGACTGCGATCGACCTACCAGCCGCCAGATGATCTCGTGCCGCTTTGCCGGCATGCACAAACTCACGGATCCACACTTGGCGCTCCATGAATTCATTCGGTGCCGCGGCAAGTTCAACCTCGAGCTCGGCTTTTGCCTGCTCCCAGACCCGGTGCCGCTCATCCTCATCCATGGCCCCTACGACGGCCGCAAAGGGTGTCTTGTATCGTAACAGCCGTCCAATGTGCCCATCATCGAGCATGCGCTCCCGCGCCTCGGTCCACGGCTGGCATAGAAGCTTCTGCCACAGTCGATCACCCTCTGTGCTGCGGACGGTCGCGGCGATGATCTGATCAATGCGCCTGCGAGCGGATTCTACAAGCTCTGGTGCTCCGTCGACCACGGCTGCGATCTTTCGATGGAACAGCAAGCTAGCCCGGTCGTCGATCGTGTGAGCATCGATGCGTGTATCCATCTTTGCCTCGAACTGGGTTGCCGGCTGCTGCTCAACTGATATCCTGCCGAGGGTCTTGTAACGCGTCAATATACGGCGCGGGCACTATCTGGCCATCTCGGGAGCGCAATATGTTCGACGTCGAATGGATGGTGTTCATATCGTTTGCTGCCGTTGTCTGCGCCGCATTGGTCGGATACGCCCACTACCTTTTGGCGTCAGGGCGCCGCGAGCATCGAGCCGATCTCGATCAGACATCGGCAGACTTAGCCACGATATTACACAGCATGAAGCCGCCGCAGGAATAACGCATCGATCACGCAGTCCGCTTCATCGATCTCGTCACCTCTCAAATTGCTTGCCGGCATTTGTATAAGGTGGCCGTCAACCCGCAAGCTAGCAGAGGGGTATGTTACCTGTGATGTTTCTGGTTTCCTGACGACGCAGCCTAACACTGAAGTCAGCGCGGTCCATCCCAACTCCATGCTAGCGATGCTTACAAAGTCAGGGGATATCAAGACCTGACTGACAGTGACATGGAGTGAGTCGAGCCGATTGCGAAGACCGATCCCCGACAAAGTGCTTTGGATCGTCGCTCGTAGTCAGAAGTCAGAAGACTGACGGTGCTGGAGAGATCGGGTCCGTCGTCTCCAAACCAGTCACTTATAGCTAAGCCCCCACCCCGTGTCCCTTCGCAAGATCATCCACAGCGATATGACCAGGTTATACACCTAGACGCTAAGGTAGGCCAGCTAATCGTTGTGATCAAATAATACACCAAGCCCGCCATGAGACATGTCGATAGGCCTGATGATAATGGTGCTACCATTCTCTCGTAATTTTCGCGAAGCGCCCGCTATCTCTTCTTCACAAACAGGATCAAAGTACATTTGAGACACCAACCCATCGTCATTGACAATCAAGCATTCTGCCGTATCAGTGAAACAGAGTGCAGATATATGTACGCTCGAAAGACGCGTTATGCCTGCATCTAGCAAGGCTTGAACAAGCGGTTCAATATCCTGAAGCAAGGTTTCGGGCGTAACTTGCCCAGTGAAGTGGAAAATCATCCCGGTCCTCCAAATGAGACTGGGGCGGACCGGCCTGAGCCGGGTGTTCGTAACCTGAGCTCTCGCCAAGGCGCCGCCACCTTTAGGCAGAGCCTTGGACATGCGCGACGGCCACCCGGCCGCAAGTGCGACCGGCCGAGAGCTCAGGGGTTACGACGCCCCGCCGTCGGGATTTACCGACGACGATTCAAGCTTGCAGATTAGGTGGATGGAAGCAAGTGATGCCCGATTGGTGGTGTCACAATCAGTCCGGTCCGAAGGTGCTCTCCCGATCAAGGGCGTTTGCAGGTGTAGAGACAGGAGCTTCCGGTTGCCATGCTCCCTTCCGTAGCTATTGTAACTATCAGGGAGTTACAATCTCGATGCGCCCAACGATCGAAATGGTGAACATTTTCAAGCGCCTGGTGCTCGGAGTTACCGGCACTCACCGGGGTCTGCCGTTCTGAAGTCCGGCAAAGGTTAGGAAAGTTGTGCCAAGGCGCGTTACCGGCGTGCCGGGCACTTCTTAATCAACCCATTGTTATTGAATATTATTTCTTCTTCAAAATCGCAAATGGGCTTGATGAGGCCCTGGCTTCGGCTTCGGTGATGATGCCGGGGGCGGGGAGCGTCGAGCGCGGGTAGGGATCGAGGGCGAGGGCGAGGGCTTGAGCGGCGATTTCGCCAAGGTCGATGATGTCGCCTTCGAGGATTTCGGTTTCGAGGTCGGGCTCGTGCAATTCGATTTCGTCGCCTTCGGGGCGCGCCTCGGTGAGCAGGATGGCGACGCTTTCGGTGAGCAGGAACGGCACGGGTTCAGCAGTGGCGACGCAAGGCTGTTCGCCGCTGGCATGGACCTGGCCCGTCACGCGGATGCCGGCGGCGTCGCGGCGCAATTCGAGTGCGGCGGTGAGGCGATCGAGCGCCAGGAGCCCGAAGCGTTTGGACAGTGCGGCACGTTCATGGGGTTCGGCCTCGATCATCTGCTGACGCGTCATGCCGGCCACATCATGGGCGCGAAAGTGCCGGGAGAATTCGGGCGTCATGCCGCCGGCCCCAGGTTGCCGGCGGTGATGGCGGCAAGCGACGTCGCATCGAGGCGGCGGGCGGTACGGCGCGATTCGGCCACGACCCAATCCACGGCATCATCGTTGATCGGTTCGCCGCGCCACAGGTTGCGGCGCAGGGCGTCGGCAAATTGCACATCATCGTCACGGGCGTCGCGATAGGCGCCGAGACGGCCACCCAGCGCCGCGACCATACGGCCGATGTGCTTGCCAACGACCTGATCCCCCACGCCATCCTGGCGCAGCGTGCCGTCCATGTCGGCGATGAAGCGTTCGGTGAGTTGCGCGCACAGGGGTGCCGCCGGGCTTTGGGCGCCTTCGTGCTCCAGCCGGATCAGCACCAGCGACAGCATCAATGCCACCATGTCGAACCGCCCGTCCATCGTATCGGGCACTTGCCCGGCGAGATACCATTCCGGCCGCCGCGCCTCCGCCACCACGGCATTGTACAGGGCATCGGCCGGCCCCGCTGTCGTGAGGGTGGCGCCGATGGCGCGGCGCAGGGAGGAAAGGATCGACATCGGTTGGGCCTGTCTTGAAAACACGTATCTGCATCACCGCTGGCACACGGCTGCGACTTGTCATATTGAGCTTCCATCGGCGCCGCGCAACAGGCTGCGGCGTTTGGGAGAGTGTTGATGCGTCGCCAGACCCGGAATCCCGTTCTGCTTGCCGGCCTTTTCGCCATGGCGATGGGCGCCAGCGGTTGTTCGCGGATCCAGCAGAGCCAGGGCTATCTGGTCGATGAAACGCTGTTGACCTCGATTCAGCCGGGCGTCGACAACCGTGATTCGGTGGCGAAGACGCTGGGCCGCCCGACATTTTCGGCGCAGTTTGATGCGGGCGAATGGTATTATGTGTCACGCAACACCGGCCAATATGCCTTTGCCCGGCCAAAGGTGACGAACCAGTCGATCCTGGTGGTGATGTTCGACAAGGCCGGCAATGTAACCAAGGTTGAACGCCGCGGCATGGAGCAGATCGCCAAGATCGACCCCGAAAAGGACAAGACCCCGACGCTGGGCCGCGAAGGCAGCTTCATCGAGGAATTGTTCGGCAATATCGGTTCGGTGGGCGCCGGTGGCGGGCCGATTGGCGCGGGGAATGGGTCGAATACGGGGCGTGGGCCGAACTGAGGCGACGCACAGGCCTCCGGCGTCTGGAGCCTTCAGAACGGTTTGACGCTGCCGAGCCAGCTTGTGGCGAACAGGAGCGCATAGACGGTGAAGACCCAGCGGCGGGTGCCGTCCATGGTGGCACGCAGTGGGATTTCGGTGGCGTCGGAGGAGCCTTGCTCGATGAGCGCCATGAGTTGCGGCCCGACGGGTTTGAAGGCGTGGTCGATCATGATGGCGGCGGCGAAAATGAGCCCGAAAAGCAGCGCCTTCAGCGCCAGCCAGGGTTCGGCGAGAGGCGCGCCGGTGGCGAGCGATAGGCTGCCGAGGCCGAGGTAGAAGGCCGTGAGTCCGTAGCGCAACCAGCCTTCGATGCGGCGATCGCGGGCGGCGCGGGGCGTCATGTCATGGGTATGGGCGTCCCAGACCAGCCAAAGCCAGAACAGCCCGACGGCCCAGCCGGCAAGGACGGCGGCGAGTGGCAGGGCGGGCCACCAGTTGCCGGCATAGAGCAATGTCAGCGACATCGGCACCATGAGCGCCCAGGCCGAGCGCGGCCCCATGTCGATGGCGACGAGGAGTTTAAGCAGGGTGAGGCGTTCGGGGAGCGAATAGCTGCGCTGGCGGAAATGTTGCCCGAGCACGAAGACGCCGAGATCGCCGCCGAGCCAGAGCACGAAGAGCAGGAGATGCGCGTAAACCAGCGTGGGATAGAGCATCACAGCCCTTCGAAGATGGCGACGTGGAATTCGCCGGCGTTGGCGCGGAGTGGCTTTACATCATCCTGGTATTGGGCGTCGAACCAGAAGGCCTCGGCAGCGGCGCGGGACGGGAAGCGGGCGCAGACGATGCTGGTGCCTTCGGGCCAATCCTCCAGCGGGGTGGCGGCCTTGCCGAGGAAGAGGTAGGCGCCGCCGTGGCGGGCATAGAGGCCGGATTCGGCGAGGGCACGGGAATAGGCGCCCATGCGCGGGCCATCGATGACCCGGGCGGTGACGAGCAGATAGGCGGGCTTGTCGTGTGAGTCTGTCATCGCCTCGACTTTCGCTTGGGAGTTGAAAGGCTGCACCTTTCGGAGTGTTGCTGAAACGTGACTATTACGCGCAAGAAACATCCTGTCAAAAATTTGTCCGGACAACTCTGTTGCATTGCGAAGGTTTCGCGGCAACATTGTCAAATGTGAGCGCTGCGGGAGGATGCCGCGCTGTGGGATGAGGGCGCAAGCCGGACGCGGGAGACAGGGGACATGCACATGACCAATTTGTTCGACACCGGGGTTTTTCGCGTTGGCGCCCGCGCCGCGCTGCTCGCCGCATCGATTTGTGGCAGCGCGGTTTTTGCGCAGGCCGCGACCACCACAGCTGCTGCGACCCCGCCGGCGGTTGATGATGAATCGACGCTGGCCGAAATCCTGGTGACGGCGCAGCGCCGCAGCGAATCGGTGCAGGATGTGCCGATCGCGGTGAGCGCGTTTTCGGCTGACCTGTTGTCGCAGCGCGGGATTTCGACGCCGCTGCAATTGATCCAGTATGTGCCGAACCTGTTCGGATCGAACAACACCGGGCTGGGGTCCGCCAATGCCTATTATATCCGCGGGCTGGGCAATACCGAGACGATCGCGACCTTTGACCCGCCAGTCGGGACCTATGTCGACGACATCTACATGTCGCGGCAGAATGGCAATAATTTCGCGTTTTTCGACATTGATCGCATTGAGGTCTTGCGCGGGCCGCAGGGCACGCTGTTCGGGCGCAACACCACCGGCGGCGCCGTCAATGTGTTGATGAAGCGGCCTTCGGACACGCTGGGCGGTTATGTCGAGGCGGCCTATGGCGCCTATGACAAGAAGCTCATTCGCGGCTCCATCGACCTGCCGTTGAGCGATGGCATCCAGATGAAGATCTCGGGGTATTTTCAGGATGATGACGGCTATGTCCGCAACACGACGACGGGCGAAAAGCTGAATGACAGCGATATGGCGGGGATTCGCGGTGCGGTGCAGTTCAAGCTGACGGAGCAGCTGACGTGGAACATCGCCGCGGCCTATATGCGCAACGACGGCGAGAATTTGATCAATTTCGATTGCGATCCGCGCAGCCCGGCCAATTGCAGCGGGCGGTTTGCGACGACGGGCCTGGTGAAATCCTATGCGCCGGGGACGACGAGCCCGTTTGTCGGGCTGGGCGTGGCGGGCCGCAAGGCCGAATATGGCCTGGGCAACAACGTCGATACGCAGCTTTACACGTCGAACGTGGAATGGGCGGGGGATGATTTCACCGTCAATTTCATCACCGGGTTCATCAATTTGAAGCAGCAGTATCTGCTGGATTTTGCCGATGGGCGAGGGCTGCCCAATGTCATCACGCCGGAAACGCAGGTGAAGGGCTATCCGACCGGCGGATTTTCGATCCTGAATGATGGCTCGCATGAGCAGTTTACCCAGGAGTTGAAGATCAACGGCAAGCTGTTCGGTGGTTTCATCGATTATGTGGCGGGGGCGTTTTACTTTAACGAGACCAACCGCACGGATTTTGCCGATGTGTTCAACCTGGGGCCGATTTTCGGCATCCCGGGCCCGGTGGGCTTTCCGGCGGTGCTGGCGGACCGGACGCTCAACAATACGGCGCGGGCGATTGCCGGTTATGCCCAAGTCGATGCCAATGTCAGCGAGATGTTCAAGCTGACCGCCGGCATTCGCTATACCGACGAGAAGAAGACGATCCGGGTGTTCGACAATCGCGCCCGCTGTGCTCCGACGACGGCGACCTGCCTCGACAATGCCAATCTGGCGGTGGCGTTGCCGAGTGGGCGGGTGGCGATTCCGACCGAGCAGAGCGCCAAGATCTGGACGCCGCGCTTTGCCGTGAATTTCAAGCCCAACGACGACATGCTGTTCTTTGCCAGCGCCACCAAGGGCTTTAAATCGGGTGGTTGGAATGCGCGCGGATCGGCGCCGAATACGTTGCTGCCGTTCGATCCGGAAAAAGTCTGGAGCTATGAATTGGGCGCCAAGACCGAGTTTTTCGACAATCGGGTGCGGGTGAACCTGACCGGATTCTGGCTCGATACCAAGGCGTTGCAGACGCCATCGGCGTTTGTCGATCCGGTGAGCGGCGGGGTGACCTTCATCACTCAGAATTTTGCCGATTATGAGAACAAGGGGCTGGAGCTCGAGTTCAGCGCGGTGCCGTGGAAAGGGCTGAACATCTATGCCAACCTTGGATATCAGGACGACAAGTACAAGGTGAGCGACACGTTGCTGCCCAACAAGTTCGGGGTGAAGGCGGTTCGCCAGCAGCAGATCGATTGCCTGGCACAGTTGGCGCAAAAACGTGTGCCGTTGAGCGCCGGGCCGAACAATGCGCCGGATTGCGCCGCGGGCATCATCGATGCCAATGGTAACATCGCGACGCCGGTGCGGACGCCGGAGTTCAGCATCGCCTTTGGCGGGTTTTATGACTTTCCGATCCCGGCGGCGGGGATCATCCTGACGCCTTCGGTCAACGCGCTGTATCGGTCGAGCCTGGAGACAGGGACGGCCAATGGCACGATCTTTACCGGCAGCATCACGGCGCCGAGTGGTGCGGTGTTCCCGGCGAACCCGTTTGGCGGCGACGTGATTTCCGGGTCGTTGACGGAGAGTTTCTGGCAGGTGGGGGCAGCGCTGACGATGCGCACCGACGACAACAATTGGACGGTCAGCCTGGAATGCGAAAATTGCTTCGACAAGGGGTTTTCGCAGTCGAGCCTTGTCAATTTCAATTATTTGAGCCCGCCGCGGACGTGGCAGGTTCGGGCGAAACGCGTTTTTTAAGTTGGCGCAAGCGAGGGACGTGATTGTCTTGACCCTTCCCTCACCCTCCCACCGCGAGGTGGCGGCGGGCCTCTCCCTCTCCCGCTTTACGGGAGAGGGGTAAGATGAGCGAGTTTCGCAAAGGCGGGCCGATCCTGTTTTCGGCGATGATCGGCGTGGGATGCGGGGCGTCGCCGTTGCCGTTCAACGTGCTACCGGCGGTGATTGGCCCGATCCATGACGAACTGGGTTGGAGTTTCCTGCAGATCAGCCTGGGCATTACGGTGTTCGGCATCATCGCGTCGTTACTGGCGCCGGTTTATGGCGCTGCGGCCGACAAATGGGGGGTGCGACCGGTGGCCATTGGCTCGCTGGTGGCGTTTGCGGCGACGTTTTCGCTGTTCGCGCTCATGCCGCCGTCACTGCCGGCCTGGTATTTGTTGTGGGCGCTGGTCGGCATTGTCGGCATCGGGTCGACGCCGGTGACGTGGAGCCGGGCGATCAACATGTGGTTCGTGAAGAACCGCGGGTTGGCGCTGGGGATCATGCTGCTTGGCACGTCGCTGGCGGGGATATTAGTGCCGCAGATCGCGCAGGGGGCGATGAAAGGCAGGTTCATCGGCGAGGGCTGGCGCGGGGTGTTCCCGACGCTGGCGCTGTTGCCGCTGCTGGTGGCGACGCCGCTGGCGCTGTGGTTGTTTCGCGAGCCGAGTGTGGCCGAACGGCCGCCGGGGTTGAGCGATGCGTTCGGCAATCTGACCGGCATGACCGCGGGCGAGGCCGTGCGTGGTTATCGGTTCTGGGTGATCTGGGTGTCGATCGCGCTGGTGGCGCTAGCCTATGGCGGGGTGTTCATCAACATGATCCAGATCGCCGGGCTGCATGGCTTTGCGCCGGCGCAGGGTGCGACGGTGATGAGCGTGATGGCGCTGGGCATCCTGGCGGGCCGGGTGATTACCGGCATGTTGTTCGACCGGTTCTGGGCGCCGGCGGTGCTGGTGCCGATTTTGCTGGGGCCGGCGCTGGCGTGCTGGTTGCTGATGGGAACGGGCGCGTCGATGCCGGTGTTGCTGGTGGCGGCGGTGTTGCTGGGTTTTGCGGCGGGGGCGGAATCGGATTTGATTGCGTTCCTGGCGGGCAAATATTTCGGGATGGCGCACTACGGGAAGATCTATGGCTTGCTGTACATGCCGTTCGGGATTGGATCGGCGATTTCGCCGGCAATCTATGGCGTGGTACGCGACCGGACGGGGAGTTACGATGCGATGCTGGTGGTGGCGATCGGGTTGTTCGCCATTGGTGGTTTGTTGCCGCTGACGCTGGGGCGCTATCCGGTGTTCGGTGGGGCGATGCCTCAACCGCAGCCGGCTTGAGGAGTGCATATGGCGACCCTGCTTGCAGATCCGTTGGTGGATACGCTTACCAAGCTGCTGGGTGCGGATGCGGTGTTGACCGATGCGGCGACGCTGGACTTGTTGAGTCAGGATGTGTTCAGCCGCGGGGCGATGGCGCGGGCGGTGATCCGGCCAAGTGACGCCGCGGCGCTGGCGAAAGCAGTCGGCGCGGTGACGGCGGCGGGGGTGGCGGTGGTGCCGCGCGGGGGCGGCATGAGCTATACTGCGGGATATTTGCCCCGGGCCGCCGGTGCGGTGGTGGTCGATACCACGGGCATGGACGGTATATTGGCGATCGATGCCGTCAACATGACGGTCAAGGTCGAGGCGGGGTGCACCTGGGCCAAGCTGTATGCGGCGTTGCAGCCGCTGGGGTTGCGGCCGCCATTCTGGGGGACGCTGTCGGGGCGATACGCCACCATCGGTGCGGGGATGAGCCAGAACGGGCTGTTCTGGGGGGCCAAATACGGCACGGCGGTGGATTCTGCGCTGTCGTTCGAGGTGGTGCTGGCCGATGGGTCGCTGGTTTCGACGGGATCGGGGTTTTTCCGGCCGTTTGGGCCTGATCTGACGGGGTTGTTTGGTGCCGACACGGGGGCGCTGGGCATCAAGGCGACGGTGACGTTGAAATTGATGCGGGAGGCGGCGTGTTTTGCCTTTGCGTCGTTCAGTTTTCCGACGGCGGACGCGATTCTGGGCGCGATCAGCGACGTGGCGCGCGAGGGGCTGGCGTCGGAGGTTTGCGGCTTTGACCCGTTTTTGCAGGCACAGCG
The DNA here is from genome assembly GCA_031422995.1 of Polymorphobacter sp. Lineage (GTDB taxonomy): Bacteria > Pseudomonadota > Alphaproteobacteria > Sphingomonadales > Sphingomonadaceae > Sandarakinorhabdus. The sequence continues at coordinate 10,083 of JANPEP010000109.1, forward strand.
GATGCAGCGCGAGAGCCTGGGTGCCGATGCCAAGGCGTTGCTGGGGGTGATGAAGGCGCAGGGGTCGTTGCTGGGGGCGTTGAAGGAAGGCGCGCGGGTGGTGGCGGCCGGGCGCAATTTCCTCGATGGGGTGCCGTTCAGCGCGCATTTCACCACCGAAGGCCGGACGCAGACGCGGTGCGACGAGGACAGGGCCGAGATTGCGGCGATTGCGAAGCGGCATGGCGGAACCGAGGTGGAAAACACCATTCCCAAGGTGATGCGCGCCAATCCGTTCGGGCCGGTCAATTCGATGCTGGGGCCGCAGGGCGAGCGCTGGGTGCCGGTGCATGGCGTGGTGCGGCATGGCGATGCGAGCGCCGTGGTGGCGGCGATTGGCGCGCTTTATGCCCGGCATGAGCCTGAGATGACGGCGCTGGGCATTGGCGCGGGGTATATGTTCGCGATTGCCGGGACGACGGGGGTGTTGATCGAGCCGGTGTTTTTCTGGCCCGACGCAATCGAGGCACTGCATCGGGCGAGTGTCGAACCCGAGCATCTGGCGCGGTTGAAGGGATTTGCCGCCAATCCGGCGGCGCGGGCTGTGGTGGAGATGCTGCGTGCCGGCCTGGTGGATTTGTTCCACGACCATGGCGCCATTCATTTGCAGATCGGCCGCACCTATCGCTGGCACGACAGTCTGGACGCGCCGGCGGCGGCGTTGATGGCGGCGGTGAAGCGCCAGGTCGATCCGCGCGGCCTGATGAATCCAGGGGTGCTGGGGCTGTGAGTGAAGTGCCGGTCTATGCCGCTGTGGCGATGCAGTTGACCGCGCAATCGGTGGAGGCGGCGCCGGATCGGGCGGCGGCGCGGGCGGCGATGCTGGCGCAGATTGGCGTGGTTGCCGGGCAGATTGCCCAGGCCAAGGTGTTCATCGAGCAATATGGTGGCAGTCCGTTGCGGTTGGCGGTGCTGCCCGAATATCTGTTCACCTCCTATCCGGGCCGCATTGGCATCCCGGAATTTGCCGACAAGGCGGCGATTGCGGCGGGTGGTGCGGAATATGACGCGCTGGGGGCGGCAGCAGCGAAGTTGAACCTGTTCATTGCCGGCAATGCCTATGAGACGGATGCGCATTTTCCCGGGCTGTATTTCCAGACAAGTTTTGTCGTGGCGCCCTCGGGCGAGATCGTGCTGCGCTATCGCCGGCTGAATTCGATGTATGCGGTGACGCCGCATGATGTGTGGTCGAAATATCTCGATATCTATGGCCAGGAGGGCGTGTTTCCTGTGGCCGATACCGAGATCGGGCGGCTGGCGGCGATTGCTTCGGAGGAGATCCTCTATCCCGAAATCGCCCGGGCGCTGGCTTTGCGCGGTGCCGAATTGTTCGTGCATTGCTCGTCGGAAATCGGATCGCCGAACGCGACGCACAAGCAGATTGCCCGCAGGGCGCGGGCGTTCGAAAATCTGGCCTATGTGGTCAGCGCCAACACCGCCGGGATCGCGGGGACGGCGATGCCGCTGGCGTCCGCCGATGGCAATTCGGCGTTGATCGATTGGAAGGGCAATGTGCTCGCCGAATCGAACAGTGGCGAAACCTTCACGGCGTTCGGCGATGTCGATATCGGTGCGGTCCGCCGGGCGCGGCGCAAGCCGGGGATGACGAATTACCTGTCGAGGCAGCGGCTGGAGTTGTTCGCCGCGACCTATGCCGGGGAGGTGCAGCCGGCGAATTCGCTGATCGTCGGTGAAACGGTGGTTACCCCCGACCGTGAGCATTTCAAGCGGGTGCAGGAGGCGGTGATTGCCCGGCTGGACAAGGCGGGGCTGATCTGATTCCCGAGGCTATCAGGGCCTCCGGCGGCTGGGGCCTTGGGCCCCAGACCCCAATCATTGGGGCCGCACCAACAACTGGGGTCTGGGGCCGGCCGGAGGTCCTGAAGCCGATCGCATTAGGACCAGTGGTCGTGCAAAACACTGTCGCGGGCGAATTTGGTTTTGGCCATCGCGGCGATTGGCGATTGGTGCGCGCCTGCGGTATTCCAGCGACAGCAACCGGTTCGAGAAAGGCTCGCCATGGCGATTCATGACGATATTCCGCCGCCGTATAATTTTGTCGGGACACACGGCGTGTTTCCCAAGGCATCGCATGACGAGCGGGCGCGGTTCAACTTTCTGGCCAATTTGAACAAGCATGTTGCCGGCACGCTGGGGCCGGGGAACAAATTGGCGTGGGAGCGGCGGGCGCTGCCGAAGTTCGTTGCCGAGCAGGGGCGCGAGCCCAGCGATCGTTTCGAGGTGCGGCGGGCGATGAATGGCGATCCGTACCATCGGTTCTGGTCGGCGTTGAAGCGCAACAACATGGAGATGCGCCAGCAGAATGGCCGGAGCATCGTGTTGCGGCAGCTGGATGAGCTGGATGAGCGGGCGCGGATCGCGTCGGGGAATGGCGAGGGGTTGGAGCTGGATCCGGCGATCACCATTCCGCGTTATCAGCGCGCCGTTGACACGCATTGCATGCCGGGCAGTTATTTCGGCGAGGAGCGGGCTGGAGACGTGTCGGCCGGGGCAAACTATGATTGCGGCATCTTTGTCACCACCGGTGGCGGCATGGGGGCGTTGTCGGATGGTGGCGGCCAGGCGCTGGCGAAATGGGCGAAGGAGGCGCGGCCGGGGTGGGCGCCGAAGCGCATTCTCGATATCGGGGTGACGGTGGGGCATAGCGCGCTGCCGTTGGCGCAGGCATTTCCCGATTGCGAGGTGATAGCCATCGATACGGCGGCGCCGGTACTGCGATACGGCCATGCGCGCGCGCGGTCGCTGGGGGTGGAGAATATCCGCTTTGTGCAGGCCAACGCCGAGGATTTGTCGCGCTGGCCGGACGGGTATTTCGATTGGGTGCAGACGACGATGTTCCTGCACGAAACATCGGGAACGGCGTTGCCGCGGATCATCAACGAAGGCGCGCGGGTGCTGGCCGATGGTGGCCTGATGCTGCATCTGGAGCAGCCGCAATATACGCCCGAGATGCCGTTGTTCGAGCAGTTCATGCGCGATTGGGATGCGTTCAACAACAATGAGCCGTTCTGGTCGGCGATGCATGCGTTCGATATGCACGCAGTGCTGGCCGATGCCGGGTTTGCGCCTGCGGACCAGTTCGAGGCCAAGGTGCGGGCGGTTGTCGATGAGACGATCTTTCCGCCATCGGTGGAGGGCGAAGCCGAAGATTTCGGGCGGGCGGCGGTTTGGCATGCCTATGGTGCTTGGAAGTCGGCGGCGTCAGCCGCGGGGAAGACGGCGGCATCCGCCGCGGGGAAGGCCGCGGCATGAGTATCGACTGGATTGGGCGCGCGGGCGCCAAGGCCAAGGGTGCGCGGCCGAAGTATTTCGAGGACCCGGCGACCGATCGGTTGCTGTCGATCGTGATGGCGCTGGCGGGCGAAGTGGCGGTGGTGAAGGAGCGCCTGGACACTGTTGAGCGGTTGCTGGATGCCAAGGGGACGATCAGCCGGGCGGATATCGAGGCCTATGCGCCCGACCGGACGGCGGGGCAGGAACGCGGGCTGGCCACCCGCGAGTTTGTCGCGCGCGTGCTGCGCGGGGTGCAACAGGACATGGAAAGCCTCGAAACGGCCGAATCTTCGGTTGAAGACGTATCGAGGCAGTTGCGTGACGCCTAAGTTCGGCTAAGCATTTCATCAGCCACGAAGGGGTCGCCGCGTCGGATGGCTCCATGTGCACGCAAGAGGGGAGAACAATGGCAGTTGAAGCAACGAAGAAGCCGAATGCTTTGCAGAAGCCGCTGACGCCGTCGCCGGAACTGGCGGCTGTGGTTGGGCCGGGGATGCTGTCACGCGGTGAAGTTGTCAGCAAGGTCTGGGAATATATCCGCAAGCACAATTTGCAGAACCCTGCGGACAAGCGTGAGATTCTGGCCGATGCCAACCTCAAGAAGGTGTTCGGTCGTGACAAGTGCACGATGTTCGAAATGAACAAGTATCTGGCACAGCACCTGAAATAGGTCGCAACTGCCTGATATTCGCAGGTTTCAGCCTGTTGCCGCAGCCGGCCGGTCCAGACCTTGGATCGCGCCGGCTGTTTGCTGTCTGTCGATGTGGATGGTGATGGCGCCGGCGGGCGGCGGGGTGGCGATCATGTGCCGGGTGATGCGTTCGAAGTGCGCGATGAAGCGATCGAGGGTGGCTTCATTCATGCCGGCAGCGGGGCCTGAGCGGGCACGCAGCCGCTGTTCCTGGGTGTGGCGCCATGTGCGCACAAGGGCAAAATCGGGAGTGCGAAGGGCGACGCAGAGATCAATGCGGGCAAACAGCCGGGCATAGCCGTCTGCAAGCGCGGCGTTTGCGTGGGTGCGCCAGGTCATTTCGGCGTCTTCGGCGGCCTCAAGTGCGTTGACAGGTGCGACCAATGCCGATTCTGGCTGGGGTGTTGCTCCGATGCACCAGCCTTCGAAGATCAGTATGTCGACGGGGGCGGTGATGATTGGCCAGGTGGTTTCGGGGGCGCGGTCGTCGGTGGCCTTGTCGAAGCGCGGGATGGCGACAGGACCGTTGCTGGTCAGCAGGGCAGTGATGATGTGGTTGGCGAGAACGAGGTCGTGGGTGCCGGGGACGCCGCGCGTGGCGAACAGCGGGTGGACGCGGGCGGCGAGGCCGGCGCGTTCGGCGCGGGTAAAGTAGAGATCGTCGAGCGACAGGGTGACGGCGGTGAGGCCGTGTGCACCGATCAGGTGTTCGAGGAAGCGACAGGCGGTGGATTTGCCGCTGCCCTGGACGCCGCTGATGCCGATGAGGATGGGGCGGGCGATGGTGCGGCGGTGGGCGGCGATATGGGCGGCGAGGGGGGTCCAAGTGCCGGTGACGGTGTCGCGATAGGCCGGGGGCAGGCCCTCGCTGGCGATCATCGCGGCGATGGCGTCGTTCAGGCGGCGACCCGTTCGGCGGGGGCGTGGAGCCGGAGGCGCTTGACCATGCGCGGGTCGCCATCGATGACTTCGAAGCGCCAGCCGCTGGGGTGTTCGACGGTTTCGCCCATGGCAGGGACGCGGCCGGCGAGCATGAAGACCATGCCGCCGAGCGTATCGACTTCGTCGCCGATCTCGTCGTCGGCAAAGCTTTGCCCGAGTTCCTCCTCAAGGTCTTCGAGCGGAAGGCGGGCATCGGCTTCCCACAGGCGGTCATTGATGGCCTGGAGCAACGCGGCCTCGTCCTCGTCATGCTCGTCTTCGATGTCGCCGACGATTTCCTCGACGAGGTCCTCGATGGTGACGAGGCCGTCGGTGCCACCATATTCATCGACGATCATCGCCATATGAGTGCGGCCGGCGCGCATCCGGGCGAGCAGATCGACGATGCGCATCGCGGCGGGGACGAACAGCACGGGGCGCAGCAGCGGTTCGACGGGGAGGTCGGCGAAGCGTTTCGAGCTCACCTTGTCGTCGAAGGTTTCGGCGATCAGGGCATAGACGTCCTTGATGTGCGCCATGCCGATGATGTGGTCGCGGTCGCCGCGGAACACCGGCACGCGGCTGTGGCCGGCTTCCTTGAACAGCGCGACGAGCGCCGGGAAGCCATCGGCGACATCGAACACCACCATGTCGGAGCGCGGGACGCCGATGTCGCCGGCCTCGCGTTCGCCGAAATGCAGCATGTTCTTGAGCATGGCGCGTTCGACGGGTGAGAGATCGTCGCGCGCGGCGCCGTCCTCGTCATGGTCGTCGATGGCTTCTTCAAGGCTTTCGCGAAGCGATGGTTCATGGTCGGAGCCGGTGATGAGCAGGCGCAGCGAGCGCCACAGGCGGGAGGCGAAATCGCTGCTACTGTCGGGGTCGGGCATCGCAGGTCAGCCTTCAGGCCGGATAGGGTTCGGGCAGGCCGAGCGCGCGGCAGGCCGCCGATTCAAGGGCTTCCATTGCCGTCGCCTGGGATTCGCCGAGTTCATGATCGTAACCTAGCAGGTGGAGGAGGCCGTGGACAATGAGGTGTTGGGCGTAATCGGTTTGCGACCATTGCTTTTCGGCGGCTTCGCGGGCGCAGGTTTCGGCGGCGAGAACGATGTCGCCGAGCAGGACTTCGCCATCGTCGGAGTTGGCAAGACCGTCGAGAAGGTCGGGCTGCACCATCGGGAAGCTGAGGACGTTGGTCGGCTTGTCCTTGTGGCGATATTGGCGGTTGAGGGTGTGGACCTCGGCATCATCCGTCAGTCGGATGCTGATTTCGGCGTTGAGCGGGCCGTCGGCGAGATGGGCGTGGGGGGTTTCGCGCAGGGCGGCGCGAACGGCGGCGGCGGCGAGGGTTTCCCAATCGACGGGGGGAGCTATCACCGCCCAATGGTCACTTGCGAGGTCGGTTTCGATGGTCAGCATTGCGGCAGAACGTCGTGCTTGCGCGCGCCCTCACCCTCCCACCGCCAAGTGGCGGCGGGCCCCTCCCTCTCCCGTTTCACGGGAGAGGGGTAAAGATTAGCCATCCTGGGGGGGGCCTTCATAGGCGTCGACGATGAGGCCGACGATGGGGTGGCGGACGACTTCCTTGGACGAGAAGCGCAGCACCGAGATGCCGTCGAGATTGTCGAGGCGCTTGACGGCATCGGCGAGGCCAGAGGAGCCGGGGTTGGGCAGATCGACCTGGTTGGGATCGCCGCAGACGACCATGCGGGATTTTTCACCAAAGCGTGTCAGAAACATCTTCATCTGGAGGGGCGTGGTGTTCTGCGCTTCATCAAGGATGATGAACGCATTCGCCAAGGTGCGGCCGCGCATGAAGGCCAAGGGCGCGATTTCGATTTCGCCGCTGGCCAGCCGGCGTTCGACCTGTTCGGCGGGGAGCATGTCGTAAAGCGCATCGTACAAGGGTCGCAGATAGGGATCGACCTTGTCCTTCATGTCGCCGGGGAGGAAGCCGAGGCGTTCGCCGGCTTCGACAGCGGGGCGCGACAGGATGAGGCGATCGACCGAGCCGGCGATGAGCTGGCTGACGGCTTGGGCCACGGCGAGATAAGTCTTGCCGGTGCCGGCGGGGCCGAGGGCGAAGATGATGCTGTCACGGGCCAGCGCCTCGATATAGCGGACTTGCGTCGGGCTGCGCGCCGCAATGGTCTTGCGGCGGGTGCGGATGACGGCGGTGCTCGACAGGCCGCCTTCGGCGCTGACCAGCCCATCGAGTGATGGGTCGGACGCGATGGCGACGGCACCGACGACATCGCCGGCGTCGATCTTTTCACCATGTGACAGGCGGTTGTAGAGGCCGGTGAGGACATCGCGGGCGCGGGCGGCGGCATCTGCCTCCCCTTCCACCTGCACCTTGTTGCCGCGCGCCGAGATGTAGACGCCAAGCTGACCTTCGAGTGCGATGAGATTCTGGTCGAACTCTCCGAACAGCGCACCGAGCAGATAGGCCTTTTCAAATTCGATCTCGAGCCGGACGCGGTCACTGGCGGCGACGGGTGAACGCGTTGGCTTTTTCGACATCAGGCGGCTGCTCTTTCAGTTTGGAGGGAAATCATGGTTGTTGAAGCGCGGCACCAGCCCGCGCCCCCAAAGGCATCGCTTCGACACTGTTGGGCTGTCCGGCGGTAATTTCTACGGCGATCAGGTCGCCGATTTTGGCGCCCGGGATTTCGACGACGGCGGATTGCAGCCAGGGGGTCTTGCCGATGAGCTGGCCCGCTTTGCGGCCGGGGCGTTCGAGCAGGATCTCGGTGTGGCGGCCGACCGACGCCTTGTTGAATTCATGGGCGCCAGCAGTGATTGCCGCTTGCAAGCGGGCGAGGCGATCTTCCTTCACGGGTTCGGGAACCTGGTCGGGCATCGTGGCCGCCGGGGTGCCCGGACGTTGGGAGTATTTGAAGCTATAGGCCTGGGCATAGCCGACTTCGGCGACGATGCTCAAAGTGTCTTCGAAATCGGCCTCGGTTTCGCCGGGGAAGCCGACGATGAAATCGCCCGACAGCGCGATATCGGGGCGGGCGGCGCGGACCTGGGCCAGGGTCGCCAGATAGGATTCGCGGGTGTGGGCGCGGTTCATCGCCTTCAAAATACGGCTGCTGCCCGATTGCACCGGCAGGTGGAGATAGGGCATCAACTTCGGGATGCTGGCATGGGCGTCGATCAGGCCCTGGGTCATGTCACGCGGGTGGCTGGTGGTGTAGCGGATGCGCTTCAGCCCAGGGATGTCGGCGAGGCAGGCGATGAGGCCGGGCAGGCTGTTGGCGCCTTCGCTGCCGCCGTCATAGGCATTTACATTCTGGCCGATGAGGGTGATTTCCACGGCGCCGGCGGCGACCAGCGCTTCGGCTTCGACGACCAGATCGGCCTGGGGGCGCGAGGTTTCGCCGCCGCGGGTGTAGGGGACGACGCAGAAGGTGCAGAATTTGTCGCAACCTTCCTGCACGGTCAGGAAAGCGCTGGCACCCTGGTGGCGACGGGCCGGGAGATGATCGAATTTCGGGCTGGCCGGCATGTCGGTATCGATAGCGCGGCCCCAGCGCGCGCCGCGCGCGTCTTCGGGAATGGCGGCGGCTTCGCGAAGCAGTTTGGGCAGGTTGTGATAGGCGAGCGGCCCGACGATGACATCGACGGCGGGCGCGCGGCGGCCGATTTCGGCGCCTTCGGCCTGGGCGACACAACCGGCGGCGACGATGACCGGGCGGCTGCCATCGGCGCGGGGTTTGCGCAGGCGTCCGATGTCCGAATAAAGCTTTTCGGCGGCTTTTTCGCGGATGTGGCAGGTGTTGAGGACGACGATATCGGCGTTCTCGGCACTGTCGGTGGCGACATGGCCTTCGGCCGACAACAGGTCGCCCATGCGTTCCGAATCATAGACGTTCATCTGGCAGCCGAAGGATTTGACGTGGTAACGTGACACTGGCGGCTGCGACTCCGGATACAACACATTGACCATAGCGGGTCGCAGAGCGCCGGTCATCCCCGCATCAGCTTGCGATAGCCATTGCCGATCACTGTCTCGCAATACCGGGCCAGCGCCTTGCGCCCGGCGAAATCGGCGGCACGGACCGCTGGATGGAAGATGATTTCCGCCTTGACCCGGCCCAGCGCCATGAATGCCATGGCGTGCGGCATCAATTCGGTGTCGCCGATCCACGCCAGATCGGGCAGGCGTTCGCGGGTGACAGGCATGCCGTTGACGCTGGTATAGGCGATCGTCACCGGTTGGACGAGCACATCCGGCAGGCCATCGGTTACGGCGAACAATGACGATTTGAACGGCAGCACATGAGTGCCGTCGCCATTGGTGCCTTCGGGAAACAGGATGACGCTGTCGCCGCGCATCAGGCGTCCGGAAATTGCATCGCGCTGTTCGCCGGTGCTGCTGGGGCGGCTGCGTTCGACATAGACGGTGCGTGCCAGGGTGGCGAGCCAGCCGACCATGCCCCAGCCGGCGACATCGGATTTGGCGACAAAGGCCGCCGGGATGCGGGCGCCAAGCACCGGGATGTCGGCCCATGAGACATGATTGGCGACGAACAGTACGCCCTTCTGTCGTGCGCGTGCGCCATGGCAGGTGATGCGGATGCCCAGCGAGCGCGCCAGGCCGCGGTGGAACGCCACCGGCAGATGCGCCTTGTTGCGCCCGGCGACGGTGCGCAGCAGCAATTCGGCGGGGACGATGATGGAAGCGGTTGTGAGGGCGCCAGCGACACCCTTTGCCGGGCCGAACCGTTGAAACCGGATGGCGCGTTGCGCCTGATCCAGTGCGGACGGCGCGGGGTTGGTGGTCATTCGGGGGTCTTTACCGCCACTCCGTACAATTCCATGCGGTGGTCGACGAGGCGATAGCCCAGCTTGGCGGCAATCTGTGCCTGCAACGCTTCGAGTTCGGCATCGTGGAATTCGATGACATTGCCAGTTTCGACATCGATCAGATGATCGTGATGCTCTTCCTGAACGGTTTCATAGCGTGACCGGCCGCCCTGGAACTCGTGGCGTTCGATGATGCCCGATTCCTCGAACAGTTTGACGGTGCGATAGACGGTGGCGATGGAGATTTTGGGATCGACCGCGGCGACGCGGCGATGCAGGGCCTCGACATCG
>JANPEP010000110.1:0-6720 GCA_031422995.1 Polymorphobacter sp.
TATGACGAGATCACCCATATCAACTGGGTGATCATGCAGGCGATGCCCGACAGCGTCATCAAGGCATCGAACGGGATCATGCGGTTCGAGGGGCCGGGGCGTTATGCCAAGGATGTGAACCTGGATGCCGAGCCGATGAAATCGATGATCGGGGTGATGGCGAAGAAGAAGATCAGCAGTGATCCGACCCTGGTGACGTTTGAAGGGCTGTATGTGCCGGAGAACGGCGATTTGTCGCCGGCCTATGCGCCGTTTGCGGGGACGATGCCGCCGACGACCGAGCGCGGGTTTCGCAGCGGCGGCTTTGCGGTGCCCAAGGACCTGACGCGGGCGGATTATCGCGCCAGTTTTGCCAAGATGAAGGAATTGGTGGGGCGGATGTACAAGGCCGGGGTACCGATCGTGGCCGGCACCGATGGCAGCGGCATCGAGATCATTCGCGAGCTGGAATTGTATGTCGAGGCCGGGATGACGCCGGGTGAGGCGTTGGCGACGGCGACGATCATTCCGGCAGGGCTGGTGGGGGCGGACAAGACGACGGGGTCGATCGAGGTGGGCAAGGTGGCGGACCTGGTGCTGGTGGAGGGTGACCCTTCGGCGCGGATCGGCGATTTGCGACAGACGCGGCTGGTGATGATGGGCGGCAAGATGATGGATGCCGATGCGTTGCGTAGCGCGGCGGGGTTTTCAGGGCGGCCGAAATAGGCGGGGATTTCGCGCCGGCGAGGTTGAGCGGGGGGCGGTTGGCGTGCTAGCGGCGGTGCAGCATGGCCAATTGAAAGCTGCTGATGTCCGTTGATGCTGAAATTGTGAGGAAGATTGCGCGGTTAGCGCGGATCGGGATTTCCGATGCCGAAGTCGCGCCGCTGGTTGGCGAATTGTCGACCATCCTGGGGTGGATCGAGCAATTGGGCGAGGTCGACACCAGGGGCGTGGCGCCGATGACGGCGGTGATTCCGAACCATCTGGCGTGGCGCGCCGATGTGGTGACGGATGGCGGGGTGCAGGCCAAGGTGCTGGCCAATGCGCCGGATGCGACGAGTGGATTTTTTGCGGTGCCGAAGGTGATCGAATAGTGCTGACCGACTTGACGATTGCCGAGATGAAGGCCGGTTTGGCGCGGCGCGAATTTTCGGCCTTGGAACTGACCAACACGCATTTGCAGGCGATGGAGGCGGCGCGGGCGTTGAACGCGTTTGTTGTCGAGACGCCGGAGATTGCGCGGGCGCAGGCGGCGGCGGCGGATGCGGCGCTGGCGCGGGGTGAGGCGCGGCCACTGGCGGGGATTCCGTTGGGGATCAAGGACTTGTTCTGCACCGAGGGCGTGCAGACGACGGCGGGGTCGAAAATCCTGCAAGGGTTTGTTCCGCAGTATGAGTCGACGGTTTCGGGGAAATTGCTGGCCGATGGCGCGGTGATGCTCGGCAAGTTGAACATGGACGAGTTTGCCATGGGGTCGTCGAACGAGACGAGCGCCTATGGCAAGGTGATTTCGCCATGGACGGCCAAAGGCTCCAATCGGCAGCTGGTGCCGGGGGGGTCGTCGGGCGGATCGGCGGCGGCGGTGGCGGCGCGGATGGTGGCGGGGGCGACGGGGACGGATACCGGCGGCTCCATTCGCCAGCCGGCGGCGTTTGTGGGCATTTCGGGGATCAAGCCGACCTATGGCCGGTGTTCGCGTTGGGGGGTGGTGGCGTTTGCGTCGTCATTGGACCAGGCCGGGCCGATGGCGCGGACGGTGGAAGATTGCGCGCTGCTATTGACCAGCATGTGCGGGTATGACGCCAAGGATTCGACATCGTTGAATGTGGCGGTGCCGGATTTTGTGGCGGGTTTGACGGGCGACCTTCGTGGGCGCCGGGTGGGCGTGCCGAAGGAATATCGGCTGGACGGGATGGATGCGACCATATTGAAGCTGTGGGAGCAGGGGCTGGAATGGTTGAAGGCCGCGGGGGCCGAGATTGTCGAGGTGTCGTTGCCGCATACGAAATATGCGTTGCCGGCCTATTATATCATCGCGCCGGCGGAGGCTTCGTCGAATTTGGCGCGGTATGACGGGGTGCGTTATGGCCTGAGGGTGACGCCGCCGGGGGGGAATCTGGCCGACATGTATGCGGCGACGCGGGCGGCGGGGTTTGGCGCGGAGGTGAAGCGGCGGATCATGATCGGCACCTATGTGCTGTCCGCGGGGTTTTATGATGCCTATTATACGCAGGCGCAGAAGGTGCGGACGTTGATTGCGCGCGATTTCGAACTGGCCTGGGAGAAATGCGACCTGTTGTTGACGCCGACGGCGCCGAGTGCGGCGTTTGCGTTTGGGGACAAGGTGGACCCGCTCGAGATGTATCTGAACGATGTTTTCACCGTGCCGTCGTCGCTGGCGGGGTTGCCGGCGATGTCGGTGCCGGCGGGATTGTCGGTGGATGGACTGCCGCTGGGGTTGCAGATCATCGGGCGGCCGCTGGATGAGGCAGGCGTGCTGAATGCCGGGCTGGCGATCGAGCGGGCGGCGGGTTTTGTGGCACGGCCCGGGCCGGTGGCGTGAGTCGCAGCATAGGCGGCACTGCGCTGCGCTTTGGCATCGTCGGCTTTGCCAACACGTTGGTAACCGTCGCCGTTACCCTGTTGTTGACACGCGTGGGGGGGCTTCATGTCGGCCTTGCCAGTGGCATCGGCTATGGCGTTGGCCTTGTGCAGGGTTTCACCCTTAATCGCGCATGGACCTTCAAGGACGAAACGCACGCCGCGACGCCCGCCATGCAGGCGCTGGGTTATGTCATCGTCAATGTTGTTTGCGGCAGCCTCTACGCGGCGCTCAATGTCGCATTGGTGCAGCATTTGCCGGATTTCGTCAGCTTTCTAGCGTCACTGGTGGTGACAGTGCCGATCAGCTTTGCGCTCAATCGGCTGTTCGTGTTCCGCCGCCAAGTGTAGCGTTGTCGCGCCACATTGCGACTGACATTACGGCGGCAAGCAGCACCATCCACACGACACGGCCCTGGTAGCGGTCATAGATGCCGGCGATCATGCCCAGGACCGCCGCATTGGTGATGACGCCCGTCATCAACCAGGCGATGGCGGCCTGGCGTGCCACGAAGTCAGGTTCGGAACGGCGGGGCACCCGCACTGCCGCCACCAGCAGCACGCCGAGACCTGCGAGATAGGCGACGAGCATGACGCCGCTGATTGTGGCCAATGGAAACACACCCCGGCCGATGCTGGTATGCGGCCATTGTTCAAGCATCGGTTGCACGGCCGGGGAGGCATCGGTCCGGGCGGGCGGTCGGACGCCGAATTGCGTGACACCCACTGTCACGAACTGCTCGGCGAAATTTGCCAGCGAAATCCGCAATTGTGTCAGCGGAAATTCGCTGATGGTTCCAAAGACAAGGGTGTTTGCCTCGGCATTGATGCGGTCGCGTTCCGCCAAGGTCGCGATTTTTATGAGGCCACGCTCCGGATCGTTCGACCAGAGGAAATAGCTCTCGTGCATTGGGAAACGATCGCGCCATTTGCACAGTTGCAGGGGTTCTGGGTCGTTGCAGTGTCGGGCCAGCCAGAGCGAAGCGGTGCCATCGGCGACCAGTCGGGAGACAAGAAATGGGGTTGCCGCCGGCGTTCTTCCCGTCATCCGTTGCACGGCCTTGTCGACGGCCAGATGCCCGAAGAGCGCCAGACCAAGCATGGCAGCAGGTGCCAGCAGCCGTTGCAGCGGCAGCCGCCAGACCGGCACGGCGAAGAGATACAGCCCCGCCATCACGACCCCGGTGGCAAGATTGGATTTGTGAAACAGCGCTGCGGCCAGAACCATCGCCAGCCACCATAGCCGTTGTGCCAGCGGCAGCGCCGGCCGGCCGCAAAACAGGATGGCCATGCCGAGCAGCATCAGCCCGGTGAACAGATCGGGCATGGCGGTGCTGGAAAAGATCGCCATTCCGCCCAGTGTCGCCAGCCCGGCGATAATCGCCGCAGTCGCGCGGCGGCGGCTGCCGACCAGCCAGGGCACGGCGATGAATAACGACACCATTGCGACCAGTGCCTGGACGGCCGGCAGCGCCCACACGCCGGCCAGCCGGACGGCCGCGTAAAATCCGGCGCCATAATAGACCGAGCGCGCAGTCGAGATGTCATCCTTGGCGCGCTTGGCAAGGCTGGGGCCGGCGAGATCGGACGCGGCGGCCTTTGGCGGCGTGGGGGCAAGTTTTTCGATGACCCCGGTCACTGCCGATTCGCCGGCGTGGAAATAGCCGACGCTATCGGGGAAAAGGATGACATAACCATTGGCGAGCGCAGGAAGCACCAGCAGGAAAAACAGTGCGACGAGCACCAGCGCATCGGCCACCAACGAGGGCCTTGGCAACGCCGATGCGCCGGGGGCCCCTGGCTGTGGTTCGTCTGACGTCATGGCAGGTCTGTTGCGCGATGGGCCGGGTGACCGCAAGCCGCAAAGCGAAAGCCTGCCATCAAAAGCGACCTTGTTGCGCGCGTGTTCGCTGGTTGCGCTGAAGTTGTTATGCTGGCTATATCTTTCCGGCGGCTTGTTGTGGTGCACGATCAGTCCGCGCGGCGCGACAGTTGCGCAGTGCAACACGAATTATAAGGGATCGCCTGCTAGTGGCGTTCCATAGGTAGCGGAACGCCGCGTCGGATGCAGTACGGGTCTGGACCTTGAAGGAGAGAGAATTGGGTGCGCTCGTTAAGGACATGACGCCGGACCCGGCGCAGATCGAACTTACCATATTGATGCCGTGCCTGAACGAGGCGGAGACCATCGAGACTGTGGTCCGCAAGGCCATGGGCTATCTGGCCAGCAGCGGTATCGTTGGAGAAGTGTTGATCGCCGACAATGGCAGCACCGATGGTTCACAGGGGCTGGCAACGGCACTGGGCGCCCGGGTGATTGCCGTGCCGGTGCGCGGATATGGTGCCGCCTTGATCGCCGGTATCGATGCCGCGCTTGGGCGCTACATCATCATGGGTGACGCCGACGACAGCTATGATTTCACCGCGCTCGACCCGTTTGTCGAAAAACTGCGCGGCGGCAACGACCTGGTCATGGGCAATCGCTTCAAGGGCGGCATCAAGCCCGGTGCCATGCCGCCGCTGCATCGTTATCTCGGCAACCCGGTGTTGAGCCAGATCGGGCGCAGTTTCTTCAAG
This sequence comes from Polymorphobacter sp., assembly GCA_031422995.1. Classification (GTDB taxonomy): domain Bacteria; phylum Pseudomonadota; class Alphaproteobacteria; order Sphingomonadales; family Sphingomonadaceae; genus Sandarakinorhabdus. The sequence goes on from JANPEP010000110.1 coordinate 5,161, forward strand.
ATTCCGATCGGTGATTTTCACTGTGGTCTGCGCGGATTCTCTCGCGAGGCGATCCTGCGGCTTAATCTGTCCAACACGGGCATGGAATTTGCCAGCGAGATGGTCGTCAAGGCGTCGATGCGCAAGCTCGCCATCGTCGAAGTGCCGACCGTGCTGTCGCCCGACGGTCGGTCACGCCCGCCGCATCTGCGCACCTGGCGCGATGGTTGGCGGCATTTGCGGTTCCTGTTGCTGCACAGCCCGCGCTGGTTGTTTCTTTATCCTGGGGTGTTCTTCATTCTTGTCGGCGTTGCCGCGCTGCTGGTTTTGGGTGGCGGCGATGTGATGCTGCGCGCCGGCATTGGCCTTGGCGTTCATACGCTCGCGGTTGCTTGTTTCGCCGTGCTCATCGGTTCCCAGTTGCTGCTGTTTTCGGGTGTCGCCCGGCGGTATGCCGAAATCGAGGGGTTTTTGCCCGAGGCACAGAGCTTTCGCTGGCTGATGCAGTTGTTGACGCTGGAGTGGATCGCGCCGGTGGGCGCCGTGCTGCTGCTGGGCGGGATTGTGGGTTTTTTCGCAGCCGTGATGCAATGGGCAAGCAGCAATTTCGGCGCCATTACCGATGACAATATCCTGCGCGTGCTGCTGATCAGCCTGACTTCGATCGCGCTTGGGGTGCAGACCATCGCCAGCGGCTTCCTGGCGTCGGTGTTCGAGATTCGGCACAAGCACGAAACGGTCAGATGAGCATAGCGGTCAACGCGCAATATAATACCGCGGCACCGGGCTCGCTTGCCCAGCGGCTTGCCACAAGGGCGCGCAATGACATGTTCGCCACCTTCATGGCCGAACTCAAGCCTCAGCCCGCCGAGACCATGCTCGATATTGGCGTCACATCCGACCAGACATATGAATCCTCCAATTATTTCGAGGCGCTGTATCCGGTGAAGGCCGCCATCACCGCCGCCGGCATTGATGACGCCAGTTTTCTTGAAACCCAATATCCCGGCGTCCGCTTTGTGGATGCCAACATCCTTTCCCTGCCGTTTGCCGATGGCAGTTTCGATTGCGTCCATTCGGCCGCCGTATGGGAGCATGTGGGCAGCCGCGCCAACCAGGCGCAGGCGCTGGCCGAGGTGCTGCGCGTCGCTCGGCGTGGCGTGTTCCTGACGACGCCCAATCGCTGGTTTCCGATCGAACTGCACACGCGCGTGCCCCTGGCGCACTGGTTGCCAGCGCATATCTATCGGCCGCTGTATCGCGCCGTAGGACTGGATTTTTTCGCTGAGGAATCGAATCTCAACCTGCTTTCCGGCGGCGATGTTCGCGCGCTCAGCAGCGTTCACCCGCATTGGCGCTTTCGCCTGCGCCATGCGAGCGTGATGGGTTGGCCGAGCAACATCATCCTTATAGGCGAGAAGGGCTGAGCGGCTTGCCAAGCGCGCTGCGTCCACGCAAAAGGCCGGCATGACTTACATCGATAATGGCAGCCGCAGTGCGTATCGCGTCAAGGGCGCGACCGGGGATTTCGAGATTGTTGTCGGGCTGGAGGTGCATGCCCAGGTGACGGCGCAGTCCAAG
>JANPEP010000111.1:0-21250 GCA_031422995.1 Polymorphobacter sp.
AATGACCCTATATGTGCAGCATCATGTTGAATTGGAGCGCCAAGTGAAGGCTGTTGCTGTTTTGCCCAAGCCCGGTATCTGGAACCGGTCGCACTATCTGGACCGCATGACGTTGCGCGATCTGGTTGTGGCCTATTTCCAATATTATGCCATCCAGGCCTATCTGGTGCTGGCGGCGGCGGCGGCGGTTTATGCCTGGCTGAACCCGCCGACATTGGCGGCGGGGGTGGTGGCCGCGGTGTTCGCAGTGCTGGTATATCCGGTCATCTGGTATGCCCTGCACCGCTGGGTGCTGCATGGTCGGTGGATGTGGAAGTCCAAATTGCTGGCGCCGACGTGGAAGCGGATTCATTACGACCATCACCAGGACCCAAACCATCTGGAGATCCTGTTTGGGGCGCTTTACACAACATTGCCGCCGGTGCTCGCGTTCACCTTGCCGATTGGGTATCTGATCGGTGGGCCCGGGGCAGCAGCGGTAGCATTGGCCGCAGGGTTGCTGACCACGTGTTTTTACGAGTTTTGCCATTGCATCCAGCATCTGAGCTACAAGCCCCGCGTCGAGTGGCTGGCCAAGATGAAAGCGCGGCACATGGCGCATCATTTCCATGACGAGACCGGCAATTTCGGCATCACCAATTTCGCTGTCGACAAGGTGATGGGGACTTTTTACGAGCGCGCCGAGCGCCCGGCGAAGAGCCTTTCGGTGTTCAACCTTGGTTATAGCGAGGAGGTTGCGTTGACCTATCCCTATGTCAAGGATTTGTCGGGTGGGATCATCCTGACCGGGCATCCGCGCCAGCGCACGAACGCCTGACGCAGGACATGGCCGGGGGGCTGGAACTGATTGCGGTCGAAACCGCAGCCGACCGGGCGCGTTTTATCGAGTTGCCTTACACATTGTATGCGCGCGATCCGTCTTTCGTGCCGCCGCTGCGCGCCGAGATGCAGGCTTTGATTGGTGGCATCAAGGGCAACCCGTGGTTCGAGCATGGCCGGGCGGTGTTCTGGATGGTGGTTCGCGACGGCAAGGTCGTGGGACGGATTTCGGCACAAGTCGACCAGTTGGTGCTGGAACATATGGGCGCCGGCACCGGGCATTGGGGCATGTTCGAATGCGTTGATGAGCAGGCGGTGGCCGATTTGTTGTTGCAGACCGCCGAGGATTGGTTGCGCGGCGAGGGGATGACGCGGGCGCAAGGACCGTTCAGCCTGTCGATCTGGGATGAGCCGGGTTTGCTTGTCGAGGGGTTCGAGCGGGCGCCGACGGTGATGATGGGGCATCATCTGCCATATTACCGACGCTTGATCGAGGCGCGCGGCTATGTCGGTGTCAAGGACATGCACACCTGGGGCCTGGACATCAAACAGCCGTTTCCGGAAATTGTGCAGCGGATTGTGGCGGCCAGCGAGCGCAATTCGCGGCTGGTGACCCGGCGGGTGAACAAGGCGCGCTTTGCCGAAGAAGCGGCGTTGATCCTGGATATATTGAATGATGCCTGGTCAACGAACTGGGGCTTTGTGCCATTGACGCCGGCGGAAGTGGCGCATGTCGGCAAGAAGTTGAAGCCGATTGTGTATGAGGACCTGATCCGCATTGCCGAATATGATGGTGTGCCAGTGGGGTTTTTGATTTCGCTGCCCGATATCAATGAGTTGACGCGTGACCTGGGTGGCAGCCTGTTTCCCTTTGGCTGGGCAAAGCTGTTGTGGCGGCTGCGGTCACCGAAGGTGAAGACGATTCGGGTGCCGTTGATGGGCATCCGCAAGTCGCTGCAGGGACACCGGGTGGCATCGTTGATGGCGTTCCAGATGATCGAATATATCCGGCGTGATGCCTTGGACAAATTCGGAGCGAGCGAGGGCGAAATCGGCTGGATTTTGGATGACAATGGCCCGATGCGATCGATTGCCGATGCGATCGACAGCAAGGTGACGCGGACGTATCGCGTGTTCGAGCGGCAGCTTTAGGGTTTCAGGGCTATCCACGCCGGGGCGTGGTCGCTGGCCTTTTCCTGACCACGGACGGCGCGATCGACGCCGGCATCGGTGAGGCGATCTGCGGCAGCGGGCGAAAGCAGCAGGTGATCGATGCGGAAGCCATGGTCACGCGGCCAGGCGCCGGCCTGATAATCCCAGAAGCTGTAGGGGCCGCCGCGCGGGTGGACGGCGCGGAGGGCGTCGGTCCAGCCGGACCACATGAGGCTGCGGTAGGCGGTACGGGATTCGGGTTGCATGAGGGCATCATCGGCCATGGCTGCGGGTTGCCAGATGTCGTCATCATTGGGGATGACGTTGTAGTCGCCGGCGAGGACGACAGGTTGGCCGTTGCCGTGGAGAGTGGCGGCATGGGCGTGGAGGCGGGCCATCCAGGCGAGTTTATAGTCGAATTTGGGGCCGGGTTGGGGGTTGCCGTTGGGCAGATAGATGCTGGCGACGCGGACGCCGGCGACATCGGCTTCGAGGTAGCGGGAATGGTCGTCGGTGGGATCGCCGGGGAGGCCGCGTTGGGTTTCGGTGATGGGTTCACGGGCAAGGATGGCGACGCCGTTGAAGCCCTTTTGGCCATGAACGAGGCAGTGGTAGCCGGCGTCGTTGAGGGTTTGGACGGGGAAGTTTTCGGTTTGGGTCTTGATTTCCTGCAGGCAGGCGATGTCGGGCTTGTACTCCGCCAGCCATTCGAGGAGGCGGGGGAGACGAGCGTTGGTGCCGTTTATATTATAGGTGGCGATGCGCATTCAAACGGAAAAGCTGGAGCCGCAGCCACAGCCGCTGGCGGCGTTGGGATTGCGGACTTCGAAGGCGGCGGCGCCGATTTTTTCGACATAATCGACTTCGGCGCCGGCGACGAAGGGCAGGGTTTCGGGGTCGATGAGCATGGTGACACCATCGGTTTCGACAGCGAGATCGTCAGGGGCGGCATCGGATTCGAGGCCGAATTTATACTGGAAGCCGGCGCAGCCGCCGCCATCGACGGCGAGGCGGAGCTTGAGCCCGGGTTTGCCCTGACGGGCGGCGATGACGGCCACGCGGGCTGCAGCAGCGGGCATCAGGCGAGGGGTGGTGTCCATGGGTGCAATGTAGGGCGGGCGGACGCCCGGCGCAATGCAGGGTCTTGGGCAGGGTCTTGGGCAGGGTGTTGGGCGGGCTAGCGCAGGGAGCGGATGGGAGTCATGCGCGGGGTGTCGACAGCGGCGGTGACGGTGTCGTCTTCAAGAACCGGGCCGAAATCCTGGGGAGCACCGCTATCTTGTGCTTCGCCTTGGGCGGCGAGGACGAAGGCCGAGGCATCGAGGAAGGGGCGCGGGTTGACGGCGCGACCATCGATGCGGACTTCGTAATGGAGGTGGGTGCCGGTGGAGCGGCCGGTGGAGCCCATGCGGCCTATGAGATCGCCCTGCTTTACCGACTGGCCGGGCTTTACGAGGATAGCCGAGAGGTGGCCGTAGCGGGTGTCGATGCCCTTGCCGTGGCTGAGTTCGACAAGGTTGCCATAGCCGCCGGAACGTCCGGCCTGGAGGACGGTGCCATTGGCCGAGGCATAGACCGCTTCGCCCATGGCGCCGGCCATGTCGACGCCAGCGTGCATGGCGCCGCCGCCATTGAACGGATCATAGCGGAAGCCGAAGCCCGAGGTGTAGCGATAGTCCTTCACCGGCATATAAGCCGGGATGGCGGACACCGCAGATTGCAGCGTGTTGAGCTTTTTCCAGCTGAGGAACAGGTCCTTGAAGCGGGGTTCGGCATTGAGGCTGACGGGGATGTAAGGACCGCCCTGGCCCTGGGCCTGGCCGTTCCAGTCACTCGATTGGACGAAACGCGAGGGATCGAGGCCGAGGCGGCGGATGAGGGCCTGGGTATCACGCAGCTTGGCTTCGGCGGCGCCGGTTGCTTTGTCGACAAAGGCCAGTTGCTGGCTTTCGAGCTTGTTGAACGGGGCGATCAGATCTGCGTTGCCCTGCGAGGCCGAGAAGACGGGCTTGCCGCGGCGGGATTTCGAGGGGGCGACGAGATCGCGGACGGTGGCAAAGCCATTGCCATCAACCTGGCGGGGCAACATCTTGGCCAGCTTGGCCATGTCGCGCTTTCCGGTGAGCAGGGCGGCGAGAAATTGCTGGCGCGCCTCAAGCGCTTCGGCGCGGGCAGCGACATCACCCTTGAGGGCGGCGGTTTCGGATTTCATGGCCTGGAGCTGCGATTGCATACGGGCCAGTTCAGCCTGTTTTGCGGCGAGCGCGGCGTCGGTTTGGGAATTGCCCGAAACCATCGACGATGTGGCGATACCGAGCCACCCCGCGACCATCACTGCTGAACCGATTGCCATGACTTGTTGCCACGTCCCCATCTTGATGGTCGTAGGACCATTGTTGCCGTGCCCAGAATGCCTTGTGAGCGTGAATTCGTGGGAGGGGAGGACGCGTGCAACGCCGCGCGTCAGCCTTTCAAAGGCCGCGTTCGCTGTCGACACTGTCTTGGAACCCCCGATGAATTCGTCTGGAACGTTACTGCGACCCGGTTTTGCACCGGCGGACTCGGTTACCAACATCTACTAACTACTCTGCTGCGTTGCGTTTCTGCCCCGCTGCATCGTCAATCAAACAGGTGGCGCGGGGTGGGGCAAGGCGGCTTTGGTGACTCGGGGGCCAGTTGTGGCGGTGGTGCGACGAGTTGAGCAATCTGAGGTTAATGTTAAGGCTTGGTGCAACCTTTTCGGGCGAGCGACGTAGGGCAAGTCGCCGAATCGGCAGGGATTGTGTCGGAAGCGGGTTGGCGGGAGGAGAGTGTCCCTTTGCGAAACGGTTTGGCGATGCCCCCCTTTGCCGGGGTGACGAACAGAAATTTCAGGCGAGGGCCTCGGCGGCGGCGAGGACTTCGGCGGCGTGGCCAGAAACCTTCACCTTGTTCCAGACGCGGGCGACCTTGCCATCGCGGCCGATGAGAAAGGTGGCACGTTCGATGCCCATGTATTTCTTGCCGTACATGCTTTTTTCGACCCAGACGCCATAGCCTTCTGTCACCGCGCCATCGGCATCGGCGCCAAGGCCGACCGTGAGGCCGTGTTTGGCGCGGAATTTGCCATGGGCGGCAACGCTGTCGCGCGAGACGCCGACGACATGGGTGTCAGCGGCGGCGAAGGCGGCGAGATGCGCCGAGAAATCCTTGCCTTCGGTGGTGCAGCCGGGCGTGTCATCCTTTGGGTAGAAATAGAGCACGAGTTTCTGGCCGGCGAAATCGCCGAGCGAAATGGGGCCGGTGTCACCGGGGAGGGTGAAAGCGGGAGCGGGCGCGCCGGGTTGCGGATTGGTCATCGGTCAGGGGCCTTTCGCGGCGAGGATAGTGTTGAATGCCAGCCGGATGGCGGCTTTGGCCAGTGCCAATTGCTCGATGACGACAGGAAATGATGCCGCACCAAGGCCACGCGCGAGCATCGATTCGACGGCAGGGGTGAAACTGGCGGGCACTTGCGCGCCGGGTGCGACGAGGCGGAGCAGGATGAGGAAGCGGGTGAGGAGATCATGGGCCGCTGTCAACCCGGCGGGCAATTTGCCGGCGGTGGTGAGGGCAGAAATGGCATCCCCGAGATCGGGGCCGAAGGCGGCATGGTCGCGCAATTGCAGGAAGTGGATGACGAATTCGAGATCGACGAGACCACCGGGGGCGAGTTTGACGTCGAAATTGCCCTTTGACGGTTTGGCCTTTGCAATGTCGGCGCGCATGTCGAGGATGGCGCGGCGCAGCGCCTCCGGATCGCGCGGGCGGGCGAGCGTGGCGGCGATGGCGGCGTCGGCCTCCGGGCAATTGCCGATGACGCGGGCGCGGGTGAGCGCCATATGTTCCCAGCTTTCGGCTTCGTCGGCCTGATAGCGCGCGAAGCTGGCGATCGAGAGCGCGAGCATGCCCTTTGCTCCCCAGGGCCGCAGGCGGGTATCGACTTCGTAGAGCGCGCCGGCGGCGGTGGGGACGGATAGCGCGGCGGTGATGCGGGCCGCGAGGCGGTTGAAATACAGCGTGGCGGGAAGCGGTTTGGCGCCATCCGACACTGCCTCGTGATGGCCGGTGAACAGATAGACCAGGTCAAGATCAGAGGCATGGGTGAGCGCCCTGCCCCCGTAGCGGCCGAGCGCGAGGATGATGGGTTGGCCGCCAGCGACGCTGCCGTGGGTGCGGGCGAAATCAGCAGCGACAGCGGGGACGATGACGGCGAGCGCCGCATCGGCGAGATCGGACAGCGAGCGGCCAGCGACCAGCGGATCGGTGCGGGCTTCGATGAGTTGAGCGCCCAATTGGAAACGGCGTTCACCAGTCCAGCGGCGGACGCGGTCCAGAACGTCTTCCAAGACCGCCGCCGGGCCGATGAAGGCGGTCAGCTCCGCAGTCAGGACAGCGACATCGGGGAGCGGTTCGAAGGCGTCGGGTGCCAGCATGACATCGAACAGGGCCGGATCGCGGGCCAGCGCATCGGCGAGCACCGGCGTTACGCCGAGCAAATGCCCGAGCAGCGCGATGAGGCGGGGATTGGCCTGGAGCAGCGCGAAGAATTGCGCGCCTTGCGGCAGGGCGGTGAGAAAACCATCAAGACGGGCAGCAGCGGTGGCGGGATCGGCGGCATCGGCAATGCCGTCGATGAGCGCCGGGAACACCGATTCGAACGCGGCGCGGGCGGGTTCGCTGCGCAAGGCGCGCAGATTTGCCGTGCGCCAGCGGATGATGAGTGGCGCCATGATGCGGGCGATTTTGGGGTGGTGGCGTTTCAGCCACGGTGCGGCATCGGCCGGGATGGCGGTGGTTTCGGGAGTAGCGGCGGTGATAAGGCGATCATAAGCGGCGGCGACGGGCGCGGTGGCAGCGACAAGGCCGCGTTCGACCGTGGGCCAATCACGCGCGCCGCAAAGCGCCGCGACGGCAGTGCGATCGGCAGCGAGTTTGGGGACCATGTGGGTTTGTTCGTCGCGGCGCATCTGGAGCCGGTGTTCGAGGGTGCGCAGCATTCGATAACTGTGGGCGAGGCGTGCGGCTTCGGCAGGATCGATGCGATCTGCCTCCGCCAGTGCGGCGAGGCCATCGAGGGTGGCAGGCGCGCGCAGGCCGGGTGTACGGCCGCCCCAGATGAGCTGGTGGATCTGCGTGAAGAATTCGACTTCACGGATGCCACCGCGGCCGCGTTTCAGATCATAGCCGGGGCCGATTTTCTGCCCTGCTTCGAAATGGTCGCGGATGCGCAGACTGACGGCCTGAATGTCGCGCACGGCCGTCCAATCGAGGCTGCGGCGCCAGACGAACGGCCGGATGCGGGTGAGCAGCCCCTGCCCCAGCGCCATGTCGCCAGCGCAGGCGCGGGCGCGGATGAAGGCGACCCTTTCCCAGGTGAGGGCTTCGGATTGGTAATAATGTTCGGCGGCGTTGACGGCCAATGTGATGGGGGTGATTTCGCTGGCGGGGCGCAGGCGCAGATCGACACGTTGCACATAGCCATCGGGGGTGAGATCGGCGAGCAGCGCGACGGCGCGCTTTGCGATGCGGACGGCGGCTTCATCGGGGTCTTCATGGGGGCGGCGCGGGATCGTATCGGGATCATGGACGAGGATGAGATCGACATCGGAGGAATAGTTGAGTTCGCGGCTGCCGAGCTTTCCCAGCGCCAGGGCGGCGAGGCCGAGATTGGGGGCGTCGCGTTCGGCGAGCGCTTCGCCGATGGCGATGTGGATGGCGGCGTCGGCGAAATCGGAAAGAGCGGTGGTTACCCTTTCGAGGGACCAGAGGCCGGCGAGATCGGCCAGCGCAACGATGAGCGCGACATCGCCGCGGGCGCGGCGCAGGCGGACGGCGACGGGCAGGGCGGGATTGGCGGCGAGCGCCATTGCGGCGGCGAAGGCAGCTTCGGGCGAACCGCTGGCCAGAGCCGCGAGGACGTGGGGGCGGGTGCGGATGAGGCCCTTGAGGAAGGGGGCCTGGGCCCAGGCGATTGTGACGGCGCTGACGAGTGGTTGGGACAGGCCGGCGGGAAGCAGGGCCGCAAGATCGGCAGGCGGGTTTTGGGGGGCAAGCGCAAAATTCACCGGGGCGTGATGCCAGCGGCGGCGGCTTGTGTCACGCTCCGCGCTTGCAACTCTGGCACCGTGAGGACGTTTGGCTTATGCAGTCACACACCGTGTCTGGGGAGAATTTCATGCGCAAGACCATCATCGCCGTTGCTGCCATCGTTGTTGGCCTGACGGTTTCGGCGTGCAACACCATTGAAGGCGCCGGCAAGGATGTAAGCTCGGCAGGCAAGGCCGTGGCCGAGACGGCGCGGGACGTGAAGAACTGAGTTATTCAGCCGGGAGGTTGGCGACCGAACGCGCTGCGTCCTTGGCGCGGCTGCGTTCGGTGAGCCAGATGCCGATGATAGAGATTTCGTAGAGCAGGATCAGCGGGATCGCCAAGGCGAATTGCGACCAGACATCGGGCGGGGTGAGCACCGCAGCGATTGCGAAGGCCGCGACGATGGCATAACGGCGGCCGGCCTTGAGCTGGGCACGGGTGACGATCCCGGCGCGTTCGAGCAGCATGAGCAGCACCGGCAGCAGGAAAGCGACGCCGAAGCCGAGGATCATGTTCATCACCAGATCGAGATATTCGCCCATTGCCGGGAGCGCTTCCTGGGTGATGCCGGTGACTTCGGATGACGACTGGAAGCCGAGGAAGAATTTGAAGGCGACGGGCATGACGCCATAATAGGCCAACGCCGCACCCATGGTGAACAGCACGGGTGTGGCGATGAGGAAGGGCAGGAAAGCGCGTTTTTCGCGTTTGTAGAGCCCGGGGGCGACGAAAGCCCAGAGTTGGTTGGCGATGATCGGGAACGCCATGCAGAGCGCGGCGAAGGCGGCGACCTTTATTTCGACGAAGAACGCCTCGTAGAGTTTGGTGTAAATGAGTTTGCCGACGACATCATTGCCATAGGCATGGACGAGGGGTTGGACGAGGAAGCCGAAGATGCGGCCAGCGAAGCTGAAGGCGATGCCGAAGCAGATGACGAAGGCGACGACACAGGTGAGCAGGCGACGGCGCAGCTCGATGAGGTGATCGAGCAGGGGAGCCTTTGAGGCGTCGATTTCTGCGGTGTCGTCGGTCATGATTCGGTCGGGGCTGGTTCGGCGGCTTTGGGAGTGCGTTTGCGCGGGGGCTTGGCAGGGCCGTCCGGGGTGTCGGCCTTTGGCTTGGCGCGCGATTTGCGCGGCTTGGCGGGGGTGATGTCGGTGGATTCGAGGGGGAGTGGCGGGGCCATCCAATCATCGGTGGCGGGTACGTCGGGGACTAGAGGGTTCGCGTAGCCGAGATCGGGAAGTGCGGTGGCCTTCATGATCGCGTCATTCTGGTCGGCCCAAGCCTTTTGCATTTCCTCGAGCTCGGCTTCGCGCAACATGGTATCGAAGCCGGCGCGGACGTGGCGGGTCATGGCGCGGCCCTTCGCCAGCCAGTTGCCGACCATGCGCATGACGCGCGGCAGGTCCTTTGGGCCGATGACAAGCAAGGCCACCAGCGCGACGATCGCCAGTTCCGAGGAATCGATGCCGAACATCTGTTTGGCCGTGCGGCCGGGTTAGCGGCGGGTCTCGTCGGTGGCAGGGGTGACCGGGCTGGTGGCCTGGTTGGTAACCTGTGGTGGGGCGGCGGCGGGCGGTGTTTCGCCTTCGGCCAGACCCTTTTTGAAGCTGGTGATGCCCTTGGCAAAATCGCCCATCAAGTCCGAAATGCGGCCGCGGCCGAAGAGCAGCATGACGACGATGATGAGGATGGCCCAGTGAACGAGGCTGAAGGAGCCCATGGCAGATACCTTGTAAAACGCGGGTTCATGGGAGCTTTACTCCGCTTCGGCGTTGCCTGCTAGGGTATCGACGCAAAAGGGGCCCGGTGTTGCCACCAGGCCCCCATTTTGGACGATGCGTCGCAGTTCAGGCAGCGACGGCTGCGTTACGGCGACGCGCGACGGCGCCGACGAGACCGAAACCGGCGATAAGCATGGCCCAGGTGGCAGGTTCGGGGACGGCTGCGGTGCCGATGGTGACATTGTCGAGTTCGAAGCCGCCGCCGCCATTTTGCGACAGGACGACGCGATCATAAGTTTCGGAGACGAGGAAGTTGAAGAAGGCGTAGTTCTCGCCTCCGTTCTGGCCGAAGAACAGCGTGGTCGGGTTGCCGTTATAGCCGCCGGGCAGGGCGAAGGCGGTGAGGTTTGTGCTGCTGAGGAGGTTGCCGCCCTTGTAGAAGCTGACGGTGTTGGCGGCATCTAGCGCCGAGGCCCAGACACCGAAATAGGTGAGCGGGGTGCCGGTGAAATCGATGACGAGATCGCCAGTGTCGCGGACGGTGACCTGATTGCCGGTACCGCCGGCGCCACCATATTGGTCGGCAGCAAGGATCTGGGTCGTCGAGAAGACCGCGCTGACGCCGATGGCGTTAAAGCTGGTGTTCACGGTCGTGACGGGGTTGCCGGTTGGCTGGGTATCGAAGGTTTCGATGGCGGTGGTGAGGGCGACGCTGGTGGTCTGGGCGCCGGCAGCTTCGAAAGTGACCGTGGTGACAGCCTGGGCCGAGGTGGCGAGTGAGATGCTGGCAGCGAGAGTGGCAATGGCGAATTTCATTTATGCGGGCCTTTGTGGATGGGAAAATGACTTCGGTTTCATACAAGCAAGAATGATGCCAGTTGTAGGGCGTTTATATAACCGATTGAATTTTCAAGTTTATTTGATTCTTGTTCATCTGAGGTTCAGCGAAAGTGTAAGCTGAGCCGACACTTTGGGCTCGATGTTCGTTAACATCGGCGCAACGGAAGAGATGAAGGGGATTTGCCGGTGGTGCTGTCGGGGAGGATTGAACTCCCGACCTCAGCCTTACCAAGGATGCGCTCTACCACTGAGCTACGACAGCATTCCGGCGAAGGAGGGGCCTATGGGCGAGGGGGGACGGGCTGTCAAGAAACTGTGGCGTGGTTTAGGGGGAGGGATGGACAAGAAACCGGAATTCGATGCTGAAGCGGCGCGGCAGGCGCGATTGGCGGCGGCGTTGCGGGCGAATCTGGCGCGGCGCAAGGCGCGGGATCGGGGGGTGGGGGAACCTCCGACCGAGTTGGTGCCTGACGGTGCCTGACTCCCCCACCCCAGGCCCCTCCCGCAGGCGGGAGGGGAACAGAGATCAGCCCTTGACGGCGATGGCAGTGATGACTGCGGTGGTGACTGCGGGTGACATGGGAGTGATTTTGGACGGGAAGGCGGCGATGAGTTTGCCGTCGCGACCGATGAGATATTTGTGGAAATTCCACTGCGGCGTCTTGTCGGCGCCAAGGGTGGCGGCGGCCCAGCGGTAGAAGGGGGCGGCGTTTGCGCCCTTCACGACGCTTTTTTCGGTGAGCGGGAATTTGATGCCGAATTTGGATTCGCAGAAGGTCTTGATCTTGCCGGCGTCGTCATATTCCTGGCCGCCGAAATCCCCCGACGGCACGCCGATGACGGTGAAGCCCTGGTCCTTGTAGCTGTCCTGGAGTTTTTGCAGGCCTTCATATTGCGGGGTGAAGCCGCAGAAGCTGGCGGTGTTGACGACGAGCAGGACCTTGCCCTTGTACTGGCTGAACGGCATCGGCTTGCCGTCGATGGTCTGCATGGTGAAGTCATAGGCGCTGTTGGCAGCGGGCGCTGCGGCGGTGAGGGCGATGGCCGTGAGAGCGAGGGCGAGGGGCTTGAGCATGATGGGTTCTCCGCTGTTGGGCGATTGTTAGCATGACCGGCGTCGCCGCAAAGGCGGACGATGTGCCGCAGGGTTTCAGATGGGGGCGGTGGCTGCCCCCAGCCATTGGCGGGCGGTGTCCTCGAGTTGGGGGGCGATCTCCGCCAGGACGCGGGCGTGGTAGGTGTTGAGCCAGTCGCGCTCCACGGGCGTCAGCAGCGCGACGTCGATGAGGGTGCGGTCGATGGGGGCCAGCGTCAGTTCGCGGAAGCCCAGCAGGTCCTTTTCAGCGCCGGAGACGCTGCGCGATTCGACGAGGACGAGGTTTTCGATGCGGATGCCATATTCGCCGGCCTTGTAATAGCCGGGTTCGTTGGACAGGATCATGCCGGCTTGCAGCGGTTCGTCATTGCCGGGCTGGCTGCTCCAGGCAGCGGCGATGCGTTGTGGGCCTTCGTGAACCGAGAGGTAGCTGCCGACGCCGTGTCCAGTGCCGTGGTTGTAATCGAGGCCGGCCTCCCACAGATATTGGCGGGCGAGGACATCGAGTTGGACACCGCGGGTTCCGGCAGGGAAAACGGCGCGGGCCAGTGCAATATGGCCCTTGAGGACGCGGGTGAAGCGTTCGCGCATTTCGGCGGTGGGAGTGCCGACGGCGAGGGTGCGGGTGACATCGGTGGTGCCGTCCTTGTACTGACCGCCCGAGTCGACGAGGTAGATCGAGTTCAACGTAATCGGCAGGTTGGAGTCTTCGGAGACGCGGTAGTGCGGGCTGGCGCCATTGGGGCCGGCGGCGGAGATGGTGTCGAAGCTGAGATCTTCCAGCACATTGGTCTGGTCGCGGAACTGGCGCAGCTTGGCGGCGGCGCTCAATTCGGTGAGCTGGCCCTTGATGGCTTCGCCGTCGAACCAGTGGAGGAAGCGAGTCAGCGCCGCGCCGTCGCGGCGATGGGCAGTGATGGTGCCGTGGATTTCAGTGGGGTTCTTGACGGCCTTGGGCAGGACGCAGGGGTCGCGGGCCTCGATGATCGTCGCGCCGCCGCTGGTGAGGGCAGCAAAGACCGCGGCGACGGCAGCGGCGGGATCGACGGCGACGGTTTTTCCGAAGAAGCCGCCGAGGGCATCGTCGAAGGCGTCGCGGTTCTGGGGGCGAACGCTGGACCCTAGATGGTCGCGGATTTCGGGGGTGAGTTTTTCGGGCGCGGTGAACAGATCGACCGAGGCATCGGCATGGACGATGGCGAAAGCGAGGGCGACCGGGGTGCGGGAGACATCGCGACCGCGGATGTTGAGCAGCCAGGCGATCGAATCGAGCGCGGTGATGACGACGGCATCGGCGTGGTTGGCCTTGAGCCAGGCGGCGACATCGGCGCGTTTCTGCGCCGAGGTGGCGCCGGCGTTTTCGTCGGACTGGATTTCGAGGACGGCGGTGCTGGGGGCGGGGCGGCCGGCCCAAATGCTGTCGATGGGATTGGTGGCGACGGCGACGAGCTCGGCGCCTTTCGCGGCGAGCAGTTTGCCGGTCGAATCGGCCCAGCTGCGGGTGTGGAGCCAAGGGTCGTAACCGATGCGATCCCCCTGCCCTGCGTGGTCGGCGAGCCATGCTGCGGCGCTGGTCTTGGGCACGTCCTGATATTCGAACAGCTCGCCGGGGACTTGCTGGCGGACTTGCAGCGTGTAGCGGCCATCGGTGAAGATCGCGGCCTTTTGGCCAAGTACAGCAGCCGAGCCGGCCGAGCCGGCGAAACCGGTGAGCCATTCGAGGCGCTGCGCATAGGCGCCGACATATTCGCTCATGTGCTCGTCGGTGAGCGGCACGACGAAGCCGGTGAGGCGATCATTGCCGAGTTGGGCGTTAAGAGCGGCGAGCCGATCCTTGATGGTGGACATATGAGGCACTCGTTCTAGGTTGATGATCCAACATAGGCGGACCGCGATTGCGGCGCCAGTCGACGAAAGCCCGCATGACCGATCCCAAAGCGAATCCTCCGATGGCTGAACAGCGGCCGCATGTTTCGACCTGGCATGGAGAGACGGTGAGCGACCCGTGGCATTGGTTGAAAGACCCCGGCTATCCGGTGGTCACCGACAAGGATGTCATCGGCTATCTGGAGGCCGAAAATGCGTATTTCGAAGCGAACATGGCGCCTTTGAAGCCGTTGACCGAGACGATCTTTGCCGAATTGAAAGGGCGGGTGAAGCAGGACGATGCCAGTGTGCCGGCCAAGGACGGCGATTTTGAATATTGGTGGCGTTTCGAAGCAGGGGCGCAATATCGGACCTGGATGCGGCGGCCGGTGACGGGGGGCGAGGAGCAGGTCATTTTGAGCGAGCCGGCACTGGCGGAGGGCCATGACTATTTCCGGCTGGCGGGGGCGAGTGTCAGCCCCGATGGGCGGTTGCTGGCCTATGCCACCGACACATCGGGCGATGAGCGGTTCGTGTTGAAGGTGCGCGACCTGGCGACGGGTGTGGATATCGAAACGGTGACGGCGATGAGCGTTGGCGTGCCGGTCTGGGCGGCGGATTCGGCGGCGTTGGCCTGGACCGAGGTGAATGACCAGTGGCGGCGGATTCGGGTGCGGTTGCATCGGCTTGGCAGCACGGGTGAGGACGCGGTGCTGTATGAGGAGGTTCTCGACAAGGGCTTTGGCGTCAGTGTGGGCCGCAGCCAGGACCGGCGCTGGTTCATCATCAACAGCGGGGACCATGCGACGAGCGAAGTGCGGCTGGTGCCGACCGATGCCCCCGAGGCGCTGCCGCTGCTGGTGCGGGCGCGGGTGGCGGGGGTGGCCTATGATGTCGATGTACGCGGCGAGACGATTTTTGTCCGCAGCAACGATACCCATGTGAATTTCCGGATGGCGACCGCGACGCTGGCGGCGCCGGAGGACTGGGCGGAGCTGATCGCCGGGTCGGACCGGGATTACATCACCGGCTTTGCGGCGTTTAAATCCTGTCTGGCGATTGCAGGGCGGCGGGATGGGCTGGACCGGGTGACGCTGCGGACCGACAATGGAGCGGAGACGGTCGTGCCGTTTGCCGAGGCGTCGTACACCGTCGGGATTGGCACCAATGCCGAGCCCGATGCGCCGGTGTTGCGGCTGGGCTATACGTCGATGGTGACGCCTTCGACAGTGCTCGACTATGTCGTGGCGACGGGCGAGATGATCGTGCGCAAGGTGCAGGAGGTGCCTTCGGGCTATGACGCCAGCGCTTATGCCACCGAGCGGTTGGTGGTGACGGCGCGCGATGGTGCGCAGGTGCCGGTGTCGATCGTGTTCAAAAAGGGCTTTCCGCGCGACGGGACGGGCCGGGTGCATCTTTATGGGTATGGCGCCTATGGCATTGCGATGAGCCCGGGGTTTTCGGCGAACCGACTGAGTTTGCTCGATCGCGGCGTGGCGTTTGCGATCGCGCATATCCGCGGCGGCGATGACCTGGGCTATCAATGGTATCTGGACGGCAAGCTGGAAAAGCGGACCAATACGTTCAACGACTTTGTCGATGCGGCCAAGGGCTTGATTGCGGCGGGATGGGCGCGGACGGGGCGGATTTCGGCGAGTGGCGGCTCGGCGGGGGGTGAATTGATGGGGGCGGTGATCAATTCCGATCCGGGGCTGTGGCGCGCGGTGGTGGCGGATGTGCCGTTTGTCGATGTGCTGAATACGATGCTCGACGACACGCTGCCGCTGACGCCGGGGGAATGGCCGGAATGGGGCAACCCGATTACCGACAAGGCGGCGTTCGAGACGATCCGGGCGTATAGCCCTTATGACAATGTGACGGCGCAGGATTACCCGGCGTTGCTGGTGACCGCCGGACTGAATGATCCGCGCGTTACCTATTGGGAGCCGGCGAAGTGGGTGGCGAAGCTTCGCACGGTTAAGTCCGATGCCAATGTGTTGTTGTTGAAGACCAACATGGGGGCGGGGCATGGCGGCAAATCCGGGCGCTTTGCCGCGCTGGAGGAGATTGCCCAGGAATATGGCTTTATCCTGGGGCAGTTCGATGCCGCCGCCGGCTGATCGGACGGGGTTTTCGATCCAGGTGACGGCGGTTGCGGCGGAGATCGACGAACTGGGGCATGTCAACAACACCGTCTATCTTCGCTGGTTGCAGGATGTGGCGACGGCGCATTGGCGTGCGGTGGCGCGGGTGGAGGATGTGGAGCGCTATATCTGGGTGGTGACGCGGCACGAGATTGATTATCTGCGCGCCACTTTGGAGGGCGAGGTGGTTACGCTGACGACCTGGGTGGGGACGCCGCAGGGGGCGCGGTTCGAGCGGTTTGTCGAGATTTCGGGGGCGGACGGACGGGTACGGGTGCGGGCGGCGACGGTTTGGGCACTGCTCGACAAGGCGTCGGGGCGGGCGATCCGGGTGCCGGGCGAGGTGGCGGCGCCGTTCCTGCGGTAGAACCGGATCAGGCGGCGATGCCGCGCTGCTGACGCCGCTGAGCCGCGCCGACGAGGCCGAAGCCGATGATCATCAAGGCCCAGGTGCCAGGCTCGGGAAGGACAGTCGAAGCGACGCCGCCGAAGCTGTCGTATTCAAAGGCGTTGCCGTTGCCACGCAGGCGGATTTTCTGGATATTTTCGCTTGCCAGGAAATTGAAGAAGACGCGGCGATTGGTCAGGCCAGCGGCCTGGTCACCGGTGGCGGCGGGCAGGCTGTTGCCGCCCACGGTTTGGAAGACATTGCCATTGGAATCGAGGAAATCGACGAAATTGTGCGAATCGACCGAGCCCCAATAGAAGCTGAGGCTGAGCAAGCGCTTACCGCCGGTCCAGCCGGAGAAATCGATGGTGTTGCTGCCGCCGGTGCCGATCGATTGATAGACGCCACCGATGGGGGTGCCGGCGGGGGCAGCGCGCACGCCGCTGATGTTGCCGGCGGCGGTGATTACGTTGCCGAGGCGGGTTTCCACGACACCAACGGCGTTTGGTGCATCAAAGGTGATCAAAGACGTCTGGCCGGGAGCAAGGCCGGGATCCGGTGCGCCCGCTGCCGTTGTGACGATGACGGCGTTTGCCGGAATGGCGAGCGCGAGCGCGGAAGCAGCGGCGAGCAGACGGATTAACATTGGCGACCCTTGTTAACGAACCGTTCACAGGTTCGATTACCGCCGCTGTTAAGAGAGTTTTAACGAATTGCCAAGGGGGGACTGGCTCCGAAATAACAGTATTTTGGATTCGGCACGGCGCCCGGTTTGCCCTGAAGGCGGTTTTCAAAGGCCGGCCTTGACGAGAGTGAGCAGGTGGACGGCGGCGAACAGCACGGCAGCGGCGCCAGCGAAGATGGCGGCGTGCCAGGGCAGATGGGCGTGCCAGGCCAAGGGCGCGCGGCGGCGGGCGCGATCCCCCAAACTGGCGGCGACGGCGAGCACGACGCCGGCGACGAGCAGCGAGATTGTCGTTTGAAAGGTCATCACAGTCCGCTAATCCAGCGGCACGTTGCTGCCAAGCGCTGCGCTTGGGCCGATTTTGAGGAGAGTGGAATGTTGCGCCAGATTTTCGCCGCTGCTGTTGCCGTTGCTGCTGTTGCGTCTCCTGCGATGGCCGGGCCGTTCGATGCAGCGATTGCCGGGGCGCACCGTTCGGAGGCCAACAAGGCGCGTGATGCCTATCGGCACCCGGCACAGACTCTGGCGTTCTTTGGCATCAAGCCGGGGATGACGGTGGTGGAGATATCGCCATCGGGCGGCTGGTACACCGAAATCCTGGCACCGGGCCTGGGGCCGAAGGGCACGCTGTATGCCGCGCACAACAATCCGGCGGCGAGCGAGCGTGCCGCGGCCGGCGTGCAGAAGTTCAAGGACAAGTTGGCGGCCAGCCCGGCGGTGTACGGAAATGTGAAGGTGACGGCGTTCGGCAAGGGCGCATCGGACATTGCGCCGGCGGGCACCGCGGATGCCGTGGTGAGTTTTCGCAACGTCCACAACTGGTACATGGGCGATTTCGCGCCTGAAGCCTTCAAGACGTTTTTCACGGCGTTAAAGCCGGGGGGCACCTTGGGCATTGTCGAGCATCGGCTGCCGGAAACCGCTGCCGATGCCTTGATGAAGGAAAGCGGTTACATGAAGCCGTCCTATGTGCGGGCGATGGCCGAGGCTGCGGGCTTCAAATATGTCGGGTCGTCGGAGATCAACGCCAACGCCAAGGATACCAAGGATTATCCCAAGGGTGTGTGGACGCTGCCGCCGAATTATGCCGAGGGCGACAAGGACAAGGCGAAATATGCGGCCATTGGCGAAAGCGACCGCATGACGATGAAGTTCGTCAAGCCGTAGCGCGGTCAGCGCGCAAGGCTTTCTGCGCGCGGTCACGCGCAGGGTTTTCTGCGCGTGGTCATGCGCAAGGCCGGACGGCGGGGCGGCGGGAAATCCCCGCCGAATCCGTCCGACGGCGCGGCTTTGTCGCGGCTCTGACCTTTTTAGAATTTAATCCGCCGCACGCCTGTCACCGGTTGCTCGACTTTGGCGGCCACAAGCCGGGCGATGACATCCACAAGGGGTTCCTCGAGCGTTGCCATCCAATGGGCGTTGGCGTGAAGCAGGGTGTGCGCGTCGGACAGGATGCCGACATGGCCTGGGAAGAAGATGATATCCCCCCTGCCCCGGCGCTCATAATCGATCGGCACCCCAAGCTGGTCCCGCTGCTGGTCTGAATCGCGCGGGGCAGCGATGCCGCAGGCCGCCAGCGCCGCCTGGACAAGGCCGGAGCAATCGACGCCATCGGGGGTGCGGCCGCCCCAGAGATAGGGCGCGCCGATGAACAGGCGTGCCAGGGCAAGTGGGTCCGCCGGCAGGGGGGCGATGTGGCGGGTGTGGATATGGCCACCGCCTTCGATGGCCAGGAAAACGCCATCCACACTGCCGGCGGCCAGCGCGCCAAAGGGCAATTCGGCGAGGACAGGGGCTTTTATATCGGCAGCGGCGAACACCGGCGCCACACGGGATGTGATGCGGTGGTTGGGCGCCGCGCCTGGCTCGGCAAGTGCCGATGCCAGCACCCAGCCGGTGTAGCGATCGGCGGCGCTGCGACCCAGCGCCCAATCACCGTCGATGTCGAAGAGATCGAACGCCTCGCCCATCAGCAGTTCGGACACTGCGGTGGCCGCGGCATTGCCGGCGCCGCGCATGGCGGTGCGCGGCACGGTGCACCGCATCGCCAGCGGTTCGACGTAGCGGGCGGCCGCGACCTGGTTTGCAAGCGCGATGTCGACAACATCGGGCCGGGCGATGTGACAGCGCGGATCGAGCGTCGGGCGTGCCGCGAGCAGCCGCGCCGTCAGGAGATCAAGCGTCACCTCCGGCGCCGTGGGCACGCGTTTCGCCCATGATCAGCCGCGCGAAATCGGCCAGAAAGGCCTCGCCGCCCTGCGTCAGATCGACAAAGACGCTGCGGCGATCCTGCTCGTCGCGCCGGCGCAGCACGAGATCGAGGGTCGACAGGCTGTTGAGCGCCCGTGTCACCACCGGCTTTGAGACGCCAAGACGGGCGGCGAGGCCACGCACCGTATGCGGGCCTTCCTCCTGCCCGGCGACGAGCAGCAGCGCCATCTGGCGATTGGTCAAATCGGGCTGGCCGGAACGCACATAGCGCAGCAAAGTGCTGCGCCAATAGCCAAGGCCCTCGTGTGCGGTGTTGATCGTTTGCATGGTCTCGTTCCCGTATGCCGGGGCTGCGCGGGGCGCTGTTGCCGGCTTCCTGGAGCGAGAAACGGACGAAGGCGGAAAATCGTTGCATGGCGGAGACGATTATTTCTGACCGTGGCGATGTTTGAGCACCGCCCAGGCGGCGCGCAGGCCCAGGGCTTCGCCACCCTTTGGCCGACCGGGGCGGGCGGCGGGGGTCCAAGCAAAGGTATCGAAATGTGCCCAGGGGATGGTGGCGGGGACAAAGGCCTGGAGGAAAAGCGCGGCGGTTATGGCACCGGCGAAACCGCCTTCGGGGGAATTGTTCAAGTCAGCGATGGTGGAATTGAGCATGTCGCGATAGCCGGGCCAGAGCGGCAGGCGCCAGAGCGGGTCGTTGGCGGTGAGGGCAGCGGCGGCAAAATCGGCAGCGAGCGTTTCGTCATTGGCGAAGAAGGCCGGGAGTTGTGGCCCGAGCGCGACGCGGGCGGCGCCAGTGAGGGTGGCGAAATCGATGATGAGTCCTGGGCTGTCCTCGGCGGCGAGGGCGAGGGCGTCGGCGAGGATGAGCCGGCCTTCGGCATCAGTGTTGGTGACTTCGATGGTCTTGCCGGCGCGGGTGGCGAGGATGTCGCCGGGGCGCATGGCATCGGCGGAGATGCTGTTTTCGACCGCGGGAATGATGAGGCGGAGGCGGACGGGGAGATCGGCCTGCATGACGAGGCGAGCGAGGGCGAGAGCGTGGGCTGCCCCGCCCATGTCCTTCTTCATTGCCGCCATGCCGCCGCCGGGTTTGATGTTGAGGCCGCCGGAATCGAAGGTGACGCCCTTGCCGACAAGGGTTAGCTTGGGATGGCTGGGGTCGCCCCAGGTCATGTCGATGAGCCGGGGGGCGCGGGAGGCGGCGCGGCCGACGGCGTGGACGGCGGGGAAATTGGCGGTGAGCAGCGCCTCGCCCTTGGTGATGTGGACGGTGGCGCCGAAGGTTCGGGCTTCGGCCTCGACCGCGGCGGCGAGCTCGGCGGGGCCGAGATCGGACGCGGGGGTGTCAACGAGATCGCGGACGAGCACGGTGGCATCGGCGAGGCGGAGGGTTTCGGTGATGCTGGCAGGGTCGGCAGTGAGCAGGATGCGGGGGCCGGTGTCGGCACTGGGTTTGCGGTAGCGGGTGAAGCGGTGCTGGGCGAGGAGCCAGCCAAACGCCGCCGGACCGATGGGCGCGGAGGGTCGGTAGCGGCCGGGGGGGAGCTTGGCGGCGCCAGCGGCAAGGCTCCAGGGGGAGAGTTCGGCGTCGATGCCGGCGAGCGCCGACCATTCGCCGGGTGCGTCGCCGGGGAGGAGGGCGATTTCGTCCGGGCGGGCCTTGAAGGCCTGGGCAGCGACAAAGGCGCGGGTGCGCTCGCTCTGGTCACGCAGCCAGGCTTCGAGGCTGGCGGCGGTGAGGAGGGTGAGGGCGGTGGCGGGGGCGCCGTCGTCGGGGATGAGGAGTGGGGTGAAGTCGGTCATTGTGGTAGGGTGTAGCGGATGCGGGGTGCGGGCGTCACGCGGGGAATGGCGTCACCCCTCACCCGGGTCGCCTTCGGCGTCTCTCGACCTCTCCCGCAGGGGGAGAAGTGGACGTCAGATTGGCACGCCGAACAGGTCGGCTTCGTCGGAGTCTTCGATGCGGGCGCGGATGATGTCGCCGACCGCGATGCCGGCGGCGTCGCGGAGGTGGACTTCGCCGTCGATTTCGGGGGCGTCGTATTTGCTGCGGCCCGAGGCGCCGCCTTCATCATCCACCGCGTCGATGAGGACGTCGATGTCGCGGCCCACTTTGGCTGCGAGGCGTTTTTCCGAGATGGCCGATTGGGCGGCCATGAAGCGGTGCCAGCGTTCTTCCTTGACATCCTCGGGGACAGCGCCGGG
>JANPEP010000112.1:0-4361 GCA_031422995.1 Polymorphobacter sp.
CAAGACCGAGCCCAAATCCTTCTGGGGCGTCACCGCAGATGCCAAGTCCGTCGCCCAATTCATCCGGCTCTGGCTGACCGAGCACGGCCGCTGGAACGCCCCGAAATTCGTCGGCGGCGAAAGCTATGGCACCACCCGCTCCGCCGCAGTCACCCATGAACTGACCGGCGGCTACAACGACGTCGCGCTGAACGGCGTCATCCTCATCAGCACCATCCTCGATTTCGGCGCCGAATCCGGCACCGAAGGCAATGAAATGCAGTTTGTCGTCGCCCTGCCGTCGATGGCAGCTGCCGCCTGGTATCACAAGAAAGCCGGCGCCGGGCAGACGGTGGAAGCGTTCGTCGAACAGGCCCGCGCCTTTGCGCTGGGCCCCTATGCCAGCGCGCTGCTCAAGGGCAACAGCCTGACTGCCGCCGAACACGCCACCATCAAGACGCAGCTGGCACAGCTCACCGGGCTGTCAGAAACCTATCTCGAAAACGCCAATCTCCGCGTCTCCACCGATCGTTTCTACAAGGAATTGCTCCGCGACCGCGGCCTGACCATCGGTCGGCTCGACAGCCGCTACACCGGCAAAGACTATGACAACGCCGGCGAAGGCCCTGATAACGACCCCAGCTTCTACGGCATCGATGCCGCCTATCCCGCCGCCATGAACACCTATGTCCGCGGCGACCTCGGCCTGAAGATGGACCGCGAATATGTCAGCATCGGCGGGGTTGGCGCCTGGGATTGGCAATTGTCGGAAGGCCGCGATGAACAGGCCTACCTCAACGTCGCCCCCTATCTGTCAAAGGCGCTGCGCGAAAACAGCGCCATGAAAATCTTCGTCGGCCAAGGCTATTATGATTTCGCCACGCCGTTTTTTGCGGCCGAATACAGCCTCAACCGCCCCGGCTTCCCAGCCGGGCGCGTCGAGTTCAGTTATTATGATTCCGGCCACATGATGTACGTCCACGACAGCGACCGCACCAAATTGTCCAACGACATCCGCGCCTTCATCAAACGCCAAAAGTAAAAACCACCGCTATCACTTGAACTCAAGGCACCCAAAGCCCCGGGCGGAGGCGGCCCAAACCCCCTCCGCCCGCCAGGTTCAGGAGTCCGACCGCGCTGCTCGCAGTCCGTCGCTCAACCGGTCCAGCCGCGCCTGCACCAGCGCTTCGTTGCGGACCGACAGAGTGCCGTTCCGCGTCCGCAGCGACCGATCATAGCGTCGGATGGCGTTCAGCTCGTTCTCGGCGCGCTGCGCTTCGTTGCGGCTCAGGCTGCCCTGCTCGACACCGCGATCGATGCGCTGCTCGATGCGGGCCAGCCGCGACCGCACATCGCGTTGCGCGTCGCGATCGCCATAGCCATTGTTGTCAGCCATCCAGGCGCCGCGCTCGTCATATGACCCACGCACCGTCCCGGCATTCCAACGCCCATATCGATCGTAATAGCCCGACTGCGCATCGGCGACCCAGACGCCATTGGCATCGCGGCGGCCCGCCGGCGCGCCGGCAATCCAGCGGCCATTGCTGTCATAACGACCACTGGTCTGGCCAGCGATCCAGCGGCCATTGCGATAATAGCCGTTGACCATCCCGACGCGGCCATCGTTGCTGCTGGCATAATTGCCGTCGCTGGCAATCCAGGTGCCGCGGGCGTCATAGTAACCCCGCGCCGTGCCGGCATTCCACCGCCCGTTGCGGTCGTAATAGCCCGGTTGGGCATCGGCGACCCACACGCCATTGGCATCGCGGCGCCCGGACGGCGTTCCGGCAATCCAGCGGCCGTTGCGATCATAGCTGCCGCTGGTTTCCCCGGCGATCCAGCGGCCATTCGACCAATAACCGCTGACAACACCGGTGCGGTACTGGTTGTTGGCATCATAATAGCCATTGGCCGATGCCGGCACCCATAGCCCGTTGCTGTCGCGATAACCGGCCTGCGCCGCATCGCCATTGCCGGCAACCCAGCGGTTCTGGCTGTCATAATAGCCACGCGGCGCGCCTGCCACCCAATTGCTGTCGCGGTCATAATAGCCGGTCGCGGCATTTGCCTGGACATTGCTGGCGTGCCAGACGCCCGTTTTATCGTAATAGCCATAGGCATTGGCGCAATTGCCATCGCCCTTCAGGACCTGGTTGCCGATCACGCCGCCACCTGCTGCACCGATGACGGTGCCCAGCGTCTTGTCGCCGCTGCCTGCGATGATGTTGCCCAGAACCGCGCCGATGCCGGCGCCGGCGACAGTGCCGATGACGCGGTTGGTGCGATGCTGCTCACACGTCTGTTGTGCGGCAGCCAGCGACGGAATCGCCGTGGCAGAGAGCAGTGCGGCAGCCATGAAGAATTTGCGCATGGAAAATTGTCCCAATATTGTTTCTTGCCGGTAATACGCTCCACCAACCACTAAGTTCCGAAAATACTTAAGCTTCATGAACAAGCGTTCACCTGAAGGTCGTGATGGCGTTGACAGAAATTTACCGATATGGTTATATTGCTCGGAACGCAGCTCTTTGACATTGCAAATCCAACAGGGCCACAAATCGGCGGATTGCTCTTAGACGGTTCAACCGTGCAAAAGCGTGACCTTTGTCAACTTCCAGCTACCGCAGTGTTGGCCGGCGACGGTTCCGCCCACAACGCGCATTCCCCTGCGGCGCACCCGCCGCTATAGCGCCCGCAGCGCAACAGAAAGTCCCTGCCCCGTGTCCAAGGCCACCCCCTCCGCTTCGGCCCCAGTCAACCGCGTCGTCCTCGCTTATTCGGGTGGCCTCGACACCAGCGTGATCCTGAAATGGCTGCAACAGACCTATGGCTGCGAAGTTGTCACCTTCACTGCCGACCTGGGGCAAGGCGAAGAGCTCGAGCCGGCCCGCGCCAAGGCGGTGATGATGGGCGTCAAGCCCGAGCATATTTTCATCGAGGACCTGCGCGAGGAGTTCGTCCGCGATTATGTCTTCCCGATGATGCGTGCCAACGCTTTGTACGAAGGGCTTTATCTGCTCGGCACTTCCATTGCCCGGCCGCTGATCGCCAAGAAGCAGATCGAGATTGCCAAGGCGGTCGGCGCCGACGCGGTCAGCCACGGCGCCACCGGCAAGGGCAACGACCAGGTGCGATTCGAGCTCGGCTATTACGCGCTCGCCCCCGACATCCGCATCATCGCCCCCTGGCGCGAATGGGACCTCAACAGCCGCGAGCAGCTCATTGCCTTTGCGGAACAACACCAGATCCCGGTGGCCAAGGACAAGCGCGGCGAAGCGCCCTTCTCCACAGACGCCAACCTGCTCCACACCTCGTCGGAAGGAAAGGTGCTCGAGGACCCATGGAACGAGGTTCCGGACTATGTCTATTCGCGCACCGACAGTCCCGAAACCGCGCCGGATGTGCCGCAATATATCACCATGGAATTCGAAGCCGGGGACCCCGTCGCCGTCGACGGCGAACCGCTTACGCCCGCCAACCTGCTGGCTAAGCTCAACGAATTGGGCAAGCTACACGGCATCGGCCGGCTCGATCTTGTCGAGAATCGCTTCGTCGGCATGAAAAGCCGCGGCATGTACGAAACGCCGGGCGGCACCATCCTCCACCTCGCCCACCGCGGCATCGAACAGATCACCCTCGACCGCGGCGCTGCCCATCTGAAGGACGAACTGGCGCCAAAATACGCGCAACTGCTCTATAATGGCTTCTGGTTCAGCCCGGAACGCGAAATGCTGCAAGCCGCCATCGACCATAGCCAGACCAAGGTCAGCGGCACCGTCCGCCTCAAGCTCTACAAGGGCAATGTCAGCGTCGTCGGCCGCAAGTCACCCAACAGCCTGTATTCAGCTGGGATTGTGACTTTCGAAGACGATGCCGGCGCCTATGACCAGCGCGATGCGGCGGGCTTCATCAAGCTTAACGCACTGCGGTTGCGGCTGTTGGGGCGCCGCGACGGACGCTAGATTCCGAAACTCTGCTTGATCCCATCAACAACGAATTGCGCCGCTAGCGCCGCAAGGACAACACCCAGCAACCGAGTCAGCGCCCCTTCGAATTTCGCCCCCATCAGCTTCATCAAAGGGCCGGCGAGCAGCAGTGACACAAGGGTGATGACCATGACGGCAACCAGCGCCGCCATGACAACCAGCGTCTCCTGCGGGCTGTGGCTGCGCGCCGCGAGCAGCATGATGGCGGCAAGCGACCCCGGCCCGGCAAGCATCGGGATGGCCATGGGAAAGACAGAAATGTCTTCCGATTCAATGGGTTTTGCCGCTGCCGCCGCGGCGGAAATGACTTCCTCGGCGCGATTTTCGCGGCGCTCCGTTCGCTTCTCGAACACCATGTCGATGGCGATCAGGAAGACCATGATGCCGCCTGCGATC
>JANPEP010000113.1:0-1704 GCA_031422995.1 Polymorphobacter sp.
GGCCTCGATTACATCCGCAGCGCAATCGTCGAGGACTCCGCCAACCGCGCTGCGCTGGCCGCCCGCTTCCTCCACAGCCAGCAATTCATGCAGGACGACCCGTGGGAAGCCCGCGCCAAGGGCTTCGACGCCGAAGAATTCGCGCTATTGCCATCACTGGTCCCCGCGCAATGACGCTAAACCTCCCCCACCGCCTTCCCAGCCGCTGGATCGACATCTGCGACCTCGCCGACATCCCCCGCCTCGGCAGCCGCGTCGTCGATGCCGCCGGTGGCCGCATCGCCATCTTCCGCGCCGACAAGGACCAACTCTTCGCCCTCGACGACCGCTGCCCCCACAAGGGCGGCCCGCTCAGCCAGGGCATCGTCCACGGCACCAGCGTCGCCTGCCCCCTCCACAATTGGCAAATCGCCCTCGATAGCGGCGAAGCCAAAGCCCCCGACAAAGGCTGCACCCGCCACCACAAGGTCAAGCGTGAAGGCACTCGCATCTGGCTGTGGCTCACGACCCCCGCGCCGGCGAGGGCTCATCTCCAAATCGTGCCGAAAGTCGAATTCGCCTTCGCTGGTACGCAACAGAGCCTCCGGCGGCTGGGGTCGCAGACCCCAGACCCCCTTTCGTGAAAGCTTGCCGAAACGCCGTCATTTGGTTTGCCGGACCACATCAACAATTGGGGTCTGGGGTCTTCGACCCCAGCCGCCGGAGGCCCTTCAATCCGGCCGCGCAAATATGACCCCCACCCGCACCACCTGCCCCTATTGCGGCGTCGGGTGCGGCCTGCTCGTCACGCCAACCGGCAAAGTCACCGGCGATCCCGACCACCCGGCAAACTTCGGCCGTTTGTGCTCAAAGGGCGCCGCGCTGGGCGAAACCCTTGGCCTCGAAGGCCGGCTGCTTCACCCGATGATCGGCGACACCCGCAGCGATTGGGACTCGGCGCTGGGCCTCATGTCCGAAAAATTCGCCGCCGCCATTCGCGACCACGGCTCCGATTCCGTCGCCTTCTACGTCTCGGGCCAATTGCTTACCGAGGATTATTACGTCGCCAACAAGCTGATGAAGGGCTTCATCGGCAGTGCCAACATCGACACCAACTCGCGGCTCTGCATGGCCTCCACCGTCGCTGCGCAAGTCCGCAGCTTCGGCGAAGACATCGTCCCCGGCTGTTACGAAGACCTCGAACTCGCCGATCTCGTCGTGCTCATCGGCTCCAACACCGCCTGGTGCCACCCGGTGCTGTTCCAACGCATCGCCGCCGCCCGCGCCGCGCATGGTACCAAGGTCATTGTCATCGACCCCCGCCGCACCGAAACCTGCGACATCGCCGATCTGCATTTGGCCATAGCCCCCGGCACCGATGTCCGGCTGTGGAACGGCCTCCTCGCTCACCTCCACGACACCAACAACCTCGACCGCGATTACCTCGCCGAACACGTCGAAACCCCCGCCAACTTCTGGCGCACCCTGGCAAGCTTCGACCAATCCCCCGCCGCCATCGCCGCCGATTGCGGCCTCACCGAAGCCGATGTCCTCGCCTTCTTCACCCTGTTCGCCGCCCACGCACGAACTGTCACCGCCTGGAGCCAGGGCAGCAACCAGTCCCAAAACGGCACCGACAATGTCACCGCCATCCTCAACGTCCATCTCGCCACCGGCCGCATCGGAAGGCTCGGCGCGTCGCCCCTGTCCCTCACCGGCCAACCC
>JANPEP010000114.1:0-4307 GCA_031422995.1 Polymorphobacter sp.
ATCGCCAGCACGATCACGATCCGGGTGAAACAGGTCATCATCAGCAACGCCGCCGGCAACAGCGTCAGTGCCGACATCAACAGCAAAATCTGGATCGACGACGACAAAGTCGGCAGCGATGCGGATAGCGACGGTACCTCCCCCATCACTCGGTGTCCGCTTCGCCCAGCCGCACCAATCCAGACCGTGCCTGGCCGATCAACAGGCGCCGTCCACCGAATTCGACTACCAGCAACCGGCTCCCCGGCCCCAACGGCACCGACTGCACCACCCGCGCAAAGCGCTGCGCCTCCCCCAGCCCCGCCGGCAACCGCGCCCGCAACTTCGTCACCCAATCCAGCGGCGCGTTCACCCTGCACCTCCACTGACAATCTCGGTCAATTTCACCCCGAACCGGTCACCAATCGAAACAATCTCGCCGCGCGCGATCAATCTTTCGTTGATCAACACGTCAACCGGCTGGTCCACCCGCCGGTCGAGAGCGTGCACCGCACCCACCTGCAACCTCAGAACCTCACGCAGAGACATCTTCACCGCCCCCACTTCAACCGAAAGGCGCACCGAAATCCCGCCAAAGGCCCCCAGGTCGGGCGTGACAAGCGCCGTCTCCAGCATTTCCCCCATCATCTCCCCGGGCGTCATCGCATTCATGTCCGTCCTCCTGCTGGCGCAACGCCCATCGCCACAATCGTCGCCTGCTGCCGCCCATCGGGCAGCGCCATCACCGTCGCCCGCCCGATCCGATGCTCGCCGATGATCAAGGGCATGTCCGGCACCGGGTTGATCGGCAACACAGTGCCGGCGCGCAGCGGCATCAGGCTGGCCACCAGCGTCAGGTCGCTGGCAATCTCCACCCGCACCCGCATCGGCAGGTCGAACATTTGCACCGCCTGCACATCGGCGGCAGCCCGCGGCAACAGCGGCGGCGCCGGCACATGCGCGTGTCCCGTCACCACGCCGCACGCGATATCGATGTCAAACCCCGGCAAACGGCACTCGCGCGGCCACACCCGCACCGCGACACCATCCAGTGTGTCGGCAATCGTGCGGGCAAAGCGCGTCAACGCCACGCCCGAAACTGCGATATCCAACGGCCGCGCCGCGTCTCCTCCCAATCGCACCGTCGCCAGCAAGCCGGCCAGCGAAACCGCGACCTGCGGCGGCGCCCCACCATCCAGCATCACCGGCGGCCGCCCCGGCAACACCTCGACCTCGGCGCCAAACAACACCGCCAGCGCCCGCGTCGCTGCCACCAGAAACGGCCCGAAATCACCCTCCTCGTCGTCATAGGCATCGGGCAATCGCGCCTGACGCGGCAAAAACTGCTCGGGCCAAATCTCCTCGGCAAACGCTTCGGATCGGATGCGAAGGTCGCTCACTGGACGACCAGGCTGGTATAGAACACCTCATCGATGCCCGTCGTCTCGCCCTTGGCGCGCAAAACGTCGTTGATCCCGGCCTTCAATCGCCCGCGCAACTTGTCCTTCGCCACCCGGTCGGCCTCATCGATTTCGGTCAATTCCCCCAACACCGACAGCACCGCCGAAATCACCGCCGGCTTGTGCTTGGCAATCGCCGCGACAACATCGGCGCCGCCAGTGGTGGAAACCGACAGTCGCACCTGCAAATATCGCCCGG
The DNA here is from genome assembly GCA_031422995.1 of Polymorphobacter sp. Classification (GTDB taxonomy): domain Bacteria; phylum Pseudomonadota; class Alphaproteobacteria; order Sphingomonadales; family Sphingomonadaceae; genus Sandarakinorhabdus. The sequence goes on from JANPEP010000114.1 coordinate 1,639, forward strand.
TATCCACCAGGTTGGATGTAAAGGCGTTGTCGATTTCCACATATTCCACCGGCGCCTTCACCGCCGCATCCTTCGCCGGGGTGCCATGCACTGCCTCACCCATCCCCAGCTTGCCAGCACCGATAACCGCGCCAAAACCGCCTGCCGCTGCACCCGCAACAAACGCCAGCCCGATCAACAATATCTTCACCACGCCGCCCCCCTTGGCCTTTGCCGGTTTGCCGGCGCCTTCGGTCGCTGATCCACTGTTGCTCATGCTGCATTCCCCTCAAGCATATCGATCGGACGCGGCACGCCCGCGCGTTGGCAATTGCCCAGCCTGCTCCGCTGAAAATTCACTGGCCATGGCTCCCGGCTGCGACACAAACCGCGGTCGGCCCTCGCCACCCGCCGGCGCGTTCCATCCACCGCCGCTGCTCATCGCCGCGCCGCCACCGCTGACATCCAGCGATTGCAGCCGCACGCCATTGGCCGCCAGATCGGCCGCCAGCCGCGGCGCATCGGCAACAACCGCCGCCGCACCCGATCCAACCGCCAATTTCACCCGCAAATCCTGCGCGCCACCCTCCAGCGCAATCCGCACCTCGCCCAGGCTTTGGCTGTTCACCATCGCCGCTGTCCCCGCGGCTTCGGAACGAATGACCGCCGCCTTCGCGGCCTCAGACGGAACAACCGCCACCCGGACCACTGCGTCCCCACCAAATCGCGCCGCTGCAACACCCGCAGACCCAACCAAAATCTGCGATCCACCGTCATCAGCGGCATCTGCTGTCGGCGCATCCCTGGGCCGTTCATCAGCCATCGCCACATCGGCTTGCAACAATGGCACGGCCAACCTGTCCACGTCGCCACGCTGGCGCACCGTCGACGGCACCATATCCACAACCTCAAACGGCATGCGCACGGCCGGAATTTCGCCTGTCACACCCTGCATTCCATCCGCGTCACCGCGCAGTAAATCATGCGATACGGACACCACCCCTGCCGCCACATTCGCCGATAACCAACCCAGGGCCGCCGTTGCCGACCGTCCACCCCGATCCGCACCCTGAGCAACACCTTCCGCAACCACCGGCGCCGCAACTGCGAGCATGTGCAACAAAGCCTGCACCCGCGCCTCGACAACCGCTCCGCCCGGCCCTGCGCAACCCGGTTCCAGGGGCTCATCCCGCCGACGCGGCATCGCCACCGCAACGCTCAACCGCTTGCCACGCGGCACAGCCAATGGATCGGCAATATCCGCTGGCGCCCCCCCAACCCGGCGCAGCGCCGTTTTCGGCTCAACGTCGCGCAAACCCGTGTCAGCGTCAGCCAACACAGCGTCGGCGTCCACCAGATCACCCGCAGCAACCACGTCGCCCTCGCCCATGGCTTGCACAACCGGCATCCCTGCGGCCTCATTGCCTGTCCCGGCAGCAAATTCGGGCACCCCCGGCATCGCCGCCACCATCACCGCGGCAAACCCCACAGGCATCGCCGCGTCCGGCTGCGCACCCGGCAACAACCCACCACTCGATGCCGGCGGCCCCGACGCCATGACAACGGCAATACTCATGGCGCAATCTCCCGTTCGGCGCGCCGCGCCACCGCAGCATCCACCGCCGCCCGCGCCCGGCCCAATGCTTCGCCCAACGACCGTCGCTCATCCGCGGTCACGGCCAGCCGCCGCCCAACATCATCGGAAAGCCGGCCCAGCATCGCATCGGCACTCGCCCGCGCCGCCGCCGCATCGGCTGCCACAACGCCTGCTTCGGCCCCGCCACCCGCCAACAATGCTGTCACCCGGTCCAGCAACGCTGCTTCGGCAACCTGCCGCGCCTGCACCCGGCCCAGCGTCGCCATCGCCAATCGCGCACGCACGCTGCGCACCCGGATCAAGCGGTCCAGCATCCGCATCTGGTCGCGACGCACCGTCATCGCTGCATCAATTCGGTCAACGCCACGCGCGATGCCGCCGCATCGATCCGAACGCCACGTTCCTGCACCCGATACGCCTCAAGCCGAGGCGCCAGGGCAAGCGCTGCATCCAGCTCAGGGTCGGCCCCCGGCGCATAAGCCCCCATCAACACCAGGTCGCGATTGTCCTCGATCAACGATGACAGCCGCCGAAACCGCGCTGCCACTGCCAGATGCGCCGGCTCGCACACCTCCGCCATCACCCGGCTTGCCGAGGCTGCCAGGTCGATCGCCGGAAATTGCCCTCGGCTCGCCAGCTTGCGACTAAGCAGGATATGCCCATCGAGCACGCCCCGCGCCGCATCGACAACCGGGTCATTCTCCTCCTCGGCCAGCACCGTCACGATCGCCGTAATCGCGCCGCCCGTCCGCCGGTCGCCCCCGGCCCGCTCGGCCAGTGCCGCAATCAACGCCAGTGCCGATGGCGGATACCCCCGCGCCCCCGCCGGCTCCCCCCGCGCCAGCGCCACTTCGCGCGCGCCATGCACAACCCGGCTCAAACTATCCAGGATCAACAGCACATGCTGCCCGGCATCCCGAAACCCCTCGGCAATCGCAAATGCCCGCTCGGCGCCGCGCACCCTCACCAACGGCGCCTCGCTCGCCGGCACCGCTATCGTCACCGTCCGCTGCCGCGCCTCGCCCGAAAGTTCGGTTTCGACAAAATCGGCAATCTCACGGCCCCGCTCACCGATCAACGCCATCACCACCAC
>JANPEP010000115.1:0-5095 GCA_031422995.1 Polymorphobacter sp.
ACCCTTCGGCGCCTACAGCTACAACGAAGCCGCCGCCCGCGCCCACCGCTTCCTGCCCGGTGAAAACCCCGCCACCGCGCTGCCACCGCTCACCCATGCCTATCATTTCGATGCCGGCCTCTACGCCCTCTACCTGCGCCGCTACGCCGAAGCCCGCGGTGTTGAACGCCTCGAAGGCCGCATCACAAGTGTCTCGCAAGACCCCGAATCCGGCCATATCGAATCCCTCACCCTCGATAACGGCACCACCATCGCGGGGCAGCTCTTCATCGATTGCTCGGGCTTCCTCGGCCTGCTCATCGAACAGACGCTCCACGCCGGCTACGAAGACTGGTCACAATGGCTCGCCTGCGATCGCGCCATGGCCGTGCCCTGCGCCTCGACCAGCGAATTTACCCCCTATACCAGCGCCACTGCACGCCCCGCCGGCTGGCAATGGCGCATCCCGCTGCAACACCGCACCGGCAACGGCTATGTCTACAGCAGCGCCCACATCTCCGACGATGAAGCCGCCGCCACCCTCCTCGCCAATCTTGATGGCGAGGCGCTCGCCGACCCGCGCCCGCTGCGCTTCACCGCTGGCCGCCGCAAATCCGTCTGGGTGAAAAACACCGTCGCCATCGGGCTCTCGTCGGGCTTCCTCGAACCCCTCGAATCGACCAGCATCCACCTCATCCAATCGGGCATCGCCCGCCTGCTGCAATTCCTCCCCGACACCCACATCGACCCGGCATCCGCGGCCGAATTCAACCGGCAATCGGCCTGGGAAATCGAAACCATCCGCGATTTCATCATCCTCCACTACAGTGCCACCACCCGCGACGACTCGCCTTTCTGGCGCCGCGCCCGCACCACGGAAATCCCGCCGGCTCTCGCAGATCGCATCGCGCTCTTCCGCCAAACCGCCGCCATCCGCCGCGACCATGACGAACTCTTCACCGATCTCGCCTGGTCACAAGTCTTCCTCGGCCAGGGCATCATCCCCGCATCGCACCACCCCCTCGCCCGCCTCCTCGACGACTCCGACATCGCCGGCTTCCTCACCACCCAGCGCCGCGCCATCGATCACGCCGTCGCCAGCCTCCCCACCCACGCAGATTTCCTCCGCGGTACAAAGAGGGCAAGAAGCTGATGAAGAGCCTCCGGCGGCTGGGGCCGCAGGCTCCACACCCCAATCACAAAGGCGGCCCAACGAAATGGGGTCTGGGGCCCAAGGCCCCAGCCGCCGGAGGCGCACTTGCCCTCGCCCTCGCCGCGCTTCTCGCCACCCCCGCCCTCGCCAAGGACTATCGCGACCGCCTCCCCCAGGACGAGATCATCTATTTCGTCCTCCCCGATCGCTTCGAGAATGGCACCCCCGCCAACGATCGCGGCGGCCTCAAGGGCGATCGCCTGCAAACCGGCTTCGACCCTTCATCCAAGGGCTTCTTCAACGGCGGCGATCTTCAGGGCCTGACCAAGCGCCTCGATTACATCGCCGGCCTCGGCGCCACCACCATCTGGCTCGGGCCCATCTTCAAGAACCGCCCGGTGCAGGGCGGCAAGGGCCAGGAGTCCGCCGGCTATCACGGGTACTGGATCACCGATTTCACCCAGGTCGACCCGCATTTCGGCACCAAGGCCGATCTGCACGCCCTCGTCAGCGCCGCCCACCAGCGCGGCCTGAAAGTCTATCTCGACATTGTCACCAACCACACCGCCGACGTCATCCAGTATCGCGAATGTCCCGACAGCGCCTGCGTCTACCGCTCACGCGGCGATTTCCCCTACAGTCGCACGGCCTCCGAAACCCCCATCAACCCCGGTTTCGCCGGCGACCACATCCAGACCCCCGAAAACTTCGCGCGCCTCACCCGCCCGGATTTCGCTTACACCCCCTACATCCCCAAGGGCCTCGAAGCCGCCAAGACTCCCGCCTGGCTCAACGACCCCATCTATTACCACAATCGCGGTGACTCGACCTTCCGCGGCGAATCCTCGCAATTCGGCGATTTCGTCTCGCTGGACGATCTCGCCACCGAACATCCCCGCGTCGTCCGGGGCTTCATCGACATCTACGGCGCCTGGATCGACGAATTCGGCGTCGATGGCTTTCGCATCGACACCGCCCAGCATGTGAATCCCGAATTCTGGCAGGCCTTCGCCCCCGCCATGCAAGCCCGCGCCCGGGCGCGCGGCATCCCCAATTTCGCCATCTTCGGCGAAGTCTCCACCGAAGACATGGACCCCGGCCGCCTCGCCCGCCACACCCGGGTCGATCGTCTCCCCGGCGTCCTCGATTTCGCCTTTTCCGCCGCCGCCATTCAGGCCATCGGCGGCACCGCCCCCACCAGCCTGCTCACCCGTCTCTACGCCGACGATCCGCTCTACGAAGGCGGCTGGCAGATGGCAGCGCAGAATCCGACATTCCTCGGCAACCACGACAAGGGCCGCTTCGGCTATTACGTCCGCAAGGCCAACCCAAACGCCGACGACGCCGAAATCGCCGCCCGCACCCTCCTCGGCCACGCCCTCATGATGTTCGGTCGCGGCGCCCCAACCATCTACTATGGCGACGAACAAGGCTTCGCCGGCGACGGCAATGATCAGGACTCCCGCGAAACCCTATTCGCCAGCCAGGTCGCCAGCTACAACGACAACAGGCTCATTGCCTCATCCGCCACCACAGCCACCGCCAATTTCAACCCCGCCCACCCGTTCTACCAGGCCCTCGCCGCCATGGCCGCCATCCGCAAGGCCGATCCCGCCCTGCGCCGCGGTCGCACCCTCGTGCGCCAATCGGGCGAAACCCCCGGCATCTTCGCCTTCTCCCGGCTGATCGATGGCCAACCCGGCGAAACCCTCATCACCCTCAACACATCAAACAAACCCCTCACCGCCAACATCCTTGTCGATCCCGCGTCCGCGTCGTGGCGCAGTCTCAGCGGCACCTGTGCCGCCACCCCCACCGCCCCCGGCAGCTATCGCGTCACCCTCGCGCCACTGTCGTACGTCGTCTGCACCTCCCGTCCCGCCGAAAGTGCCCAGTGACCACGGAAACCACGACCCTTGCCCGCGCCGAAACCACCCCCACGCCGTGGTGGAAGGGCGCCGTCATCTATCAGATCTACCCGCGCAGCTTCGCCGATTCGAACGGCGATGGCATCGGCGATCTCGCCGGCATCACCGCGCATCTGGGCCATGTCGCGTCCTTGGGCGTCGATGCCATCTGGCTCTCGCCCTTCTTCACCTCGCCGATGCAGGATTTCGGCTACGACATCGCCGACTATCGCGATGTCGACCCAATCTTCGGCAGCCTCGCCGATTTCGACGCCCTCATCGCGCGCGCCCACCAACTCGGGCTGAAGGTGATCATCGATCAAGTCTATTCCCACACCTCCGATCAACACGCCTGGTTCCGCGAAAGCCGCAGCAGCCGCGACAATGAACAGGCCGATTGGTACGTCTGGGCCGACGCAAAGCCCGATGGTGCGCCCCCCAGCAACTGGCAGTCGGTGTTCGGTGGCCCGGCCTGGACCTGGGATGCCCGGCGCGGCCAATATTATCTCCACAATTTCCTCAGCACGCAGCCCGACCTCAACGTCCACAACCCGGCGGTGCAGGACGCCCTGCTCGCCACCGCCGCCTTCTGGCTCGATCGCGGTGTCGATGGCTTCCGCATCGATGCCATCAACTTCGCCATGCACGATCCGCAACTGCGCGATAACCCGCCCGCCACCGGCAATCACAAACGCACCCGGCCGTTCGATTTTCAGCAGCACATCCACAACCAGTCGCACCCCGACATTCCGGGCTTCCTCGCCCGCATCCGCGCCCTGACCGACAGTTACGGAGACCGCTTCACTGTCGCCGAAGTCGGCGGGGACGACAGCGAACGCGAAATGAAGGCCTTCACTGCCGATGGCCGCCATCTCGACAGCGCCTATGGCTTCAACTTTCTCTACGCCGACACACTGACGGCCCGCCTCGTCCGCGAATCCGTCGAACAATGGCCCGACACGCCGGGCCTCGGCTGGCCGAGCTGGGCCTTTTCCAACCACGATGCGCCGCGCGCCGTCTCGCGCTGGGCCACGCCCGAAGATCACGACCGCTTCTCCGCCATGGCCATGCTGCTGCTGCTCGCCCTGCGCGGCAACATCTTCCTCTATCAGGGCGAGGAGCTCGGGCTCCCCCAGGCCGAAATCGCCTTCGAGCACCTGCGCGATCCCGAAGCCATCACCAACTGGCCCTTGACCCTTGGCCGCGACGGCGCCCGCACCCCGATGCCGTGGGTCGCCGCGGCACCCAACGCCGGCTTCTCCACTGCCACCCCCTGGCTCCCCGTCGGCTCCGATCACGCCGCCCGCGCCGTCGATGTGCAGGAAATCGATTCAGACTCGATCCTGGCGCGTACCCGCCGTCTGCTGGCACTGCGCCGCACCACGCCGGCGCTGCGCCTCGGCACCATCACCATCATCACCGCCACCGATTCGTTGCTGGTCTTCGATCGCGCTGCCGCCGGCCATCGCCTGCGCTGCCTGTTCAATCTCGGCCATGAAACGCGCCCCACCGGCCTCGACCCGGCGGCTTGGCGCAGCCTCGAAACTACCGGCGCCACCCTCGCCGAACTGCCGCCACTCACTGGCCTCATTGTGGAGGCCATCTGATGCTCCGCGCCCTGCTGCTCCTCCTCGCGGCGTTCGCCATCCCGGCCACCGCTGCCACAACTGCCACCTCCCCCGATGGCCGCCTCGCCGTCAGCATCGCCACCGACAATGACGGTCGCCCCAACTGGTCGCTGACACGCGATGGCAAAACTGTCATCGCCCCTTCGCGCCTCGGCTTCATCCTCGCCGACGCCCCCAAACTCGAACGCAATTTCGCCATCACCGGGCAATCTACCCGAAGCAACGATGCCACATGGGAACAACCCTGGGGCGAACGCCGCTACATCCGCGATCACTACAACGAACTCACCGTCCACCTCGCCGAAACCAAAGGCCCGGCGCGCAAGCTCGACGTCATCTTCCGCCTGCACAATGACGGCATCGGCTTCCGCTACGCATTCCCCGACCAACCCAACCTCAAAACCGTCCGCATCCAGGAAGAACTCACT
>JANPEP010000116.1:0-8857 GCA_031422995.1 Polymorphobacter sp.
CGGTGCGGGGGTTTGCGCACGATGTGCCGGGCGGGGCGGGGTTTGCCGAGGTGGCGGGCGCGGCGCATTCGGTGATGAATGATGCGCCGACGGCATATGTGGGGTTGTTGCGGGGGTGGTTGGCGGCGCGGGATTGAGGGGGAAAAGTAGCTGAGTTTTCGGTTGCCCGACGCCTGAGTTGAGCAATGCCCATGCGGCTTTCGATGTTGCGGTGGCGGATACCTATGGCTGGGGGGATGACTGGCGGGCGGGCGTGATGACGGATGACGAGATTTTGGCGCGGTTGTTTCGGTCGAATCAGGCGCGTGCGGGGACGGGGGGATAGGGGCGTTTGTTGTCGGGTTCGGGTTTGTGGGGTGGCCCCCACCCCAGCCCTCCCCACTATCCGTTTGCTGCGCTTTCTGGGGGGGAGGGAGTTAGAGCGCAGGCTTGGTGGTGAAGCCTGTTGGCTCGCTCCAGAACATGTCGATGTCGGGGTAGTGGCATTGGTCGGTTGCGGGGTGATCGGTGCCGATGGCGAGGAAGGTGACGGGGGCGGGGGTGCGGTTTTGGAGGTGGTGGCCGTTGGGGTGGCCGGCGGCAAAGGTGGCTAGGTCGCCGGGGGCCAGCGCGGTTTCGGTGGCGTCCTCCACCAGGGTGGGGTGGCCGGTGAGGATGACGATGAGCTCGTCCTCCGCCGTGTGCCAGTGGCGCTGGCTGGACCAGGCGCCGGGGGCGAGGGTGACGAGGTTGGCGCCGAATTGGGTGAGGCGGCCGGCGGTGGCGATGGCTTGCCAGCTGCGGCCGGCGACGGGGAGGTGGTGGGGCGGGAGATAGCCGCAGGTGGTGAGGGTGGGCAGGGTGGCGGGGGTGATTTTGGGCATGGTTTTGGCTTTGGTTGGGGAGAGGGGGACCCCCACCCCGCTCGGCTGGGGCCGAGTCGCCCTCCCCACAGGGGGGAGGGAGTAGAAGGGGTTAGTGCTTCTCGATGATTACGGGGAGTTTCTTGTAGCCGTGGACGAAGCTTTGGGCGACGTATTCGGGCTGGCCGGTGACGCGGACGGTCATGCGGCGTTTGAGCATTTCTTCGAATAATATCTGGATCTGGAGTTCGGCAAGGCGGGCGCCGACGCAGCGGTGGACGCCGAAGCCGAAGGCCAGGTGGCGGCGGGCGTTGGGGCGCGCGATGTCGAGGCGTTCGGCGTCGGGGAAAACGGTTTCGTCGCGGTTGCCGGAGAGGTACCACATGACGATCTTGTCGCCTTTTTTGATGGGGTGATCGTGGAGGTTGGTGTCCTCCACGCAGGTGCGGCGCATGTGGGACAAGGGCGTTTGCCAGCGGATGACTTCGGGCACGGCGGCGGGGATGCGTGACGGGTCGGCGCGGAGTTTTTCCCATTCATCGGGGAATTGGTGGAAGGCGTGGATGGCGCCGGACATGGAATTGCGGGTGGTATCGTTGCCGCCGACGATGAGCAGAATGAGATTGCCCATGCTTTCCTGAAAATCCATGTGCCCCATGGCATCGGAATGAGCCATCAGCGAGACGAGATCGCCGGTGGGGGGCAGGGCGCGGCGTTCGGCGAACAGGCGGTCGAAATAGTTGGTCATGTCGATGAGGTGTTGCTGGCGGATGTCCTTTGTCGCCGGGTTGAGGGCGGCCTCGATGTCGCCGCCCCAATCGGACCAGAGGGTGAGGAGGCGGCGGTCTTCCCAGGGGAAATCGAAGAGGATGGCGAGCATCTGGGTGGTAAGTTCGATGGAGACGGTGTCGACCCAATCGAATTCGGTGTCGAAGGGCAGGGTGTCGAGGAGTTCGGCGGTGCGGGCGCGGACGGATTGGGCCATCTTGGCGATTTCGCCTGGGCCGAAGCTGGGGGTGACGACGCGGCGTTGCTCGCCGTGTTTGGGGCGGTCCATGGCGATGAATTGGGGGAGGTTGAAATCGCCCATCAGGTCGACGACGGTGATGCCGCCGTAGATGTGGCTGCTGGAGAAAATGTCGGGGCGGGCCTCCACCGCCTGGATGTCGGCATGGCTGTTGATTGACCAATAGGGGCCGAAGGGGCTGTGGGCGCAGAAGTGGATGGGAGCCTCGGCGCGGAGGCGGGCGAAGACGGGGCGCCAGGAATCGTTGGCGTAGAGCGCGGGATCGGTGACATCGATGGCGGCGAGCGGCGTGGTTGCGGCCGGGTCTGTGGGGCGCAATTGCGTGGCCATGGTGTATTCTCCCCAAGGAACTCGCGTGCCGGTCATTTCGCCGGATTGGAGATGATGGTAACGTCGATTTGTCCACAAGGCGAGCCATTCGAATCATGAGCATCGACCGAACGATCGACCCGAGTGCGGACCAGGTGCGGGCGCTGCGTGATCACGGGCGCGATGGGCCTGTGGTGATGCTCAACCTGTTGAAATTCCGGGTGGTGGCGGAATATCAGGATGGTGGGGCGGTGTGCAGTGGGGCGGAAGCCTATGCGCGGTATCAGCACGCGTTCACCGTAACGGTGGGCGCGGTGAGCGGGGCCGAGGTGTTGTATGAGGGGCCGGTGGAGCAGGTGTTCATCGGCATGGCGGGGACGGCGGAGACGGATTGGGACAAGGTTTTGATGGTGCGATATCCATCGCGGGGGCATTTTCTGGCAATGATGGCGGATGCGGATTACCGCGAGGCGTTGCGACACCGATATGCCGGGTTGGCGCGGACGGTGTTGCTGCAATGCGGCGGTTAATGACGCAGGGGGTGCGATGAACGGTTGCGCGGGCGCGGCGAAGGGCTAAAACGCCGTGCAATTGTAACGCAACACCGAGGGAAACATGGCCGGCAGACCGATTTCGCCGCGACCGTTATCGCCGCATCTGGGCATCTGGAAGTGGCAGGTGCATGCGATCGTGTCGATTTTGCACCGGATTACCGGCAATGCCATGGCATTGGGGGCGGTGGTGTTGTTCCTGTGGTGGTTGATTGCCGCGGCCAGCGGCCCGGAGGCGTATCTGGTGTTCCTGCGCGTGGCGACAGGGTGGTTCGGGATGCTGGTGGGCGTGGGGTTCACCTGGGTATTTTTCCAGCACATGTGTTCGGGGATACGCCACCTGATCATGGACACGGGGCAGGGATATGACCTGACGACGAGCCGGACGACGGCGACATCGACGTTGATCGTTTCGGTGTTCCTGACGTTGGTGACCTGGGCGGTCATCATCTTTGGCAAGGGCATTTGACGATGGGTGCGGGGACGGAACTGGGCCGGGTGCGGGGGCTGGGGTCGGCCAAGGAGGGTGCGCATCACTGGTGGCTGCAGCGGGTGACGGCGATTGCCAATCTGGTGCTGGTGCTGTGGTTCGTGTTTTCCTTGGTGCGGCTGCCATCGCTGGATCATACGAGTGTGGTCCTGTGGCTGCGGCAGCCTGTCGCTGCGGTGCCGATGCTGCTGCTCATCGTGGCGGTTTTCTGGCACTTCCGACTGGGCGTGCAGGTGATGATCGAGGATTATGTTCATGGCCCGGCGCGGGTGCTGGCGATGTTGGCATTGAATTTTTACGTGTTGGCGGGAGCGGCGGCTGGGATTTTTGCCGTGCTCAAGATCGCACTTGGAGCGGCTTAGATGACGGCAAGCTATCAGATTATCGACCATGTGTATGACGCGGTGGTTGTGGGTGCCGGCGGGTCCGGGCTGCGCGCGGCGATGGGGATTGCCGAAGCCGGGTTGAAGACGGCGTGCATCACCAAGGTGTTTCCGACGCGGAGCCATACCGTGGCAGCGCAGGGCGGGATTGCGGCGAGCCTGGGCAACATGGGGCCGGACCATTGGACCTGGCATATGTACGACACCGTCAAGGGCTCCGACTGGCTCGGCGACCAGGATGCGATCGAGTATCTGTGCCGGGAGGCGCCGGCGGCGGTTTACGAGCTGGAGCATTTCGGGGTGCCGTTTTCGCGGACCGAAGCCGGGCGGATTTACCAGCGGCCGTTTGGCGGCATGATGCAGAACATGGGGGCGGGGCCGCCGGCGCAGCGGACCTGTGCGGCGGCGGACCGGACGGGCCATGCCATGCTGCACGCGCTGTACCAGCAGAGTTTGAAGTATTCGACGGACTTTTACATCGAGTATTTCGCCATTGATCTGATCATGGTCGATGGCGAGTGCCGCGGTGTGATCGCCATCAACATGGACGATGGATCGATCCATCGGTTCCGCAGCCACAAGACGGTGCTGGCGACGGGGGGTTATGGGCGGTGCTATTTCTCCGCCACATCGGCGCATACCTCGACGGGGGATGGCGGCGGGATGGCGATCCGTGCCGGAGTGCCGATGCAGGACATGGAGTTTGTGCAGTTCCACCCAACGGGGATTTATGGCGCTGGCGTGCTGATCACCGAGGGCGCGCGCGGCGAGGGCGGGTATCTGACCAATTCGCAAGGCGAGCGCTTCATGGAGCGCTATGCGCCGAGTGCCAAGGATCTGGCGAGCCGGGATGTGGTTTCGCGCTCGATGGCGATGGAGATTCGTGAGGGGCGGGGAGTCGGCAAGGATGGCGACCATATCAATTTGCATTTGAACCATATCGACCCGGCGGTGTTGCATGAGCGGTTGCCGGGGATTTCGGAGACGGCGAAGGTGTTTGCCGGGGTTGATGTGACGCGTGAGCCGATCCCCGTAACGCCAACAGTTCATTATAATATGGGCGGGATTCCGACCAATTATCATGGTGAAGTGGTGACGTTGAAGGATGGCGACCCGGACAGCGTGGTGCCGGGGTTGTTTGCGGTGGGGGAGGCGGCGTGTGTTTCGGTGCATGGCGCGAACCGGCTCGGGTCGAATTCGCTGATCGACCTGGTGGTGTTTGGCCGGGCGACGGCGCACCGGATTGGCGAGATTTTGAAGCCGGGGACGGCGCATCCGCCTTTGGCGAAGAACTCGGCGGATATGGCGCTGGGGCGGCTGGACGGCTTTCGGCATTCAAAGGGTGGTTCGGGGACGGCGGAAGTGCGGCTGGCGATGCAGAAGACCATGCAGTCGAATGCGGCGGTGTTCCGGACTTCGGAGATCCTCGATGAGGGGACGCGCAAGATCGATGCGGTGTACCAGCGGATGGCGGATATCGGCATCCAGGACCGGTCCCTGGTGTTCAATACCGACCTGATCGAGACGCTGGAGCTCGACAACATGATCGGCCAGGCGGTGTTGACGATGCATATGGCGCAGGCGCGGCACGAAAGCCGCGGGGCGCATATGCATGAGGATTATCCGGCGCGGGACGATGTGAATTTCATGAAGCATTCGCTGGGGTGGTTCAGGGACGGCGGCGTGGAATTGGCGCAGCGGCCGGTGCACGAATATACACTGACGGATGAGGTGGAGTATATAAAGCCGAAGGCGCGGGTTTATTGATAAGGTGCGGGAGGCGCCTGAAGAGTTGTGGCTGAAAACTGATGAGGTCGATGACGTTGCCGGCTCCTTGCGGCACTGCCTCAGAAGCTACAGGGATGTTGATAACGATCCCCATGCTTGGAAGTGGGTAATTTTATCTTTGCACTCGGCATTACAAGGAGCTTGTGTTTGTCATTTAACCATGACCATGGCCCCCATTGGTGCCATTACAAAATCGAATACTGTTGAGTGGTTGGAATATTCTGAGCTTAGCCGGCAAAATCCTGACGCTGCTGCGCCAAAGACGTTTATTGCCGACCTGCCGACTTTATTGAAGCGTGTGCGCAAAGTTAACTCTGCCGGCGACCGTAGCAACGACAACGGCATCGCCGTTTCAAGTATCGAGTTGGCTTGGCTGTGTCGCTTTCATCGTGATGTTCGCAATCAGTTAACGCATTTTGCGCCAATGGGGTGGTCGTTGGAAGTGTCTGGCGTAAAATCGCTAACGCTGATTATCGTGAGAATTATTCGCGAGATTGATGAGGTCGGTTGGGCGTTTCGCCACCGAGAAGAGGTTGATAAAACTCGCTTTGTGAAAACCCTCACTGATTTAGAGTTGATGGCAAGCCCACCGTCTCCAATCGGTCCGCCAGCCACATCTTGATCAGCGCCTGACGGGTTACGCCGCGTTTTTGGGCTTGGGCGTCGAGACTGCGGACCATCCAATCGGGGAAATCGACGTTCACGCGTTTGGGTTTCTGATTAATGCGCGTCGCTGTCGACAGGTCTAGCCGATCGATGATCGATTCACCGGCGTCGAAAGCTTCATCAAAGTTTTTGGTCGTCATAGAGTTGCTCCTCGTCTTTCCGTGCCCGACGTACCGAAATGATCCGCGTCGTCGCTGCACGATATGTAACCGCCGCCGACCATGTTTTGTCGCCGATACGGCCGATCACCAGCCAACGTGCCTCGCCGTCAGGCCCGTCGTGCGCTTCGATCCGCAACGCAGTGTCATCGTTCCAAATCGCCTGCGCCTCATGGAAGTCGATCCCATGCTTGCTGCGATTGACAACGCTTTTCGCAGGATCATATTCGAACATGATGTCGATATAGTAATTATACCCTTTCGGCGCACACTGCAACCAGCCCGGTGGCAATATGTCAGTTGAGGCCGCCGACACTTGCTCCTATGCATGCTTCGCAGGCGCAACACGAGCGAGCATAGATGGCTGAATTTTCCCTTCCCGCGAACAGTGTGATTTCTTCGGCTGGCAAGCGGTATCCGGCGGCTTCGGGCGCGAAGAATGTTCGGGCGTTCAAGATCTATCGGTGGAACCCGGATGATGGGGCCAATCCGCGGTATGATACTTATGAGCTCGACCTGGACGATACCGGGCCGATGGTTCTCGACGCGTTGATCAAGATCAAGTCCGAGGTGGATTCCACCCTGACGTTCCGGCGTTCGTGCCGGGAGGGGATTTGCGGGTCATGTTCGATGAACATCGATGGGACCAATACGCTGGCGTGTACGCAGGCGATTTGTGACATCAAGGGCGAGGTGCGGGTGCTGCCGTTGCCGCACATGGAGGTCGTCAAGGACCTGGTGCCGGATTTCAAGCATTTCTATGCACAATATGCTTCGATCAAGCCGTGGTTGCAGACGGTGACGCCGGCGCCATCGGGGGAGGAGCGGATCCAGTCGGTCGAGGAGCGCGGCAAGCTCGATGGGCTGTATGAGTGCATTCTGTGCGCGTGTTGTTCGACGGCTTGCCCTTCCTATTGGTGGAATAGCGACAAGTTTTTGGGGCCGGCGATCCTGTTGCAGGCGTATCGGTGGTTGGCGGATAGCCGGGATGAGATGACCGGGGAGCGACTGGATGCGCTGGAGGATCCGTTCCGGTTGTATCGGTGCCACACGATCATGAATTGTTCGAATGTGTGCCCGAAGGGGTTGAACCCGGCGAAGGCGATTGCCGAGATCAAGTTGATGATGGTGGAGCGAGCCGGCTAGCGGCTGGAGCGTAGCGAAGCAGCGAGACTCGGCGAGCGCTCGGCCGGCGGGGCGGGCGGGGACTCCGACCGAACCCGTCCGACGGCGTGGCTTTGCCACGACGCTGCCTTTCTTTCTTACTGCGTGACCCCCACCCCGCTCGGCTATCGCCGAGTCGCCCTCTCCACTCTACGTTCGCTTCGCTCACGTGGGGGGAGGGAGTTGAAGTGCGCTTGCCCGTTTTGCCGCAGCGCACTATCCCCTTTCCATGGCACGCGAACATATCACCGATGGTCCCAACGCTGGGTGGACGCGCTGGCGGCGTGATCCGGACGGGCGTTTTGCTTCGTTGCTGGGGGATTTTTTCTTTCGCCAGGCTGCGGATGGCGGGGTGGAATGCAAGATGGAGACCGATCGCCGGCATTCGAACGGGCTTGGCTATATCCATGGCGGGTTCATCATGTCGTTTATCGACATGGCGATGTTTGCGTTTATTTTCCGGCAGTTGGAGAATCATGCGGCGGTGACGCTGAGCTGTGCGACGGATTTTTTGAGCGCCGGGATTGTTGGCAAGCCGATCGAGGCATCGGGCGAGATTTTGAAGGAAACCGGCAAGATGCTGTTCGTGCGCGGGCTGGTGAAGCAGGATGGGGTGAATGTCGCCTCGTTCACCGGCACGATGCGCAAGATTCCACGGCCTGGCCTGACGCTGGGTGACGGGGCGGTGGCGCGGCCGCAATCCAGCCAGGTCGATTGAGGCCCATGCCCGGGGTGCGCGCGGCGTATGACGCGCTGGTCGCGGCGGGGGAGTTGAGGCCCGACGCGGCGCAGGCAGCGGTGGCGGACCAGTTGGAGGCGCTGGCCGTGGCGCTGGAGACGCCACGCGAGAAGCCGGGGTTGTTTGCGCGCTTGACCGGCACTGTGGAGCCCGAGGCGCCGCGCGGCCTGTATATCTGGGGCGGGGTAGGGCGCGGCAAGTCCATGTTGATGGATTTGTTTTTTGCGCATGTAGCGGTGAGCCCGAAGCGGCGGGTGCATTTTCATGAGTTCATGCTGGAGGTGCATGGCGCCATCCATGCGGCGCGCGAGGCATCGGGGGATGACCCGATCCCGCGGGTGGCGGCCTGGGTGGCGGGGCGGGCGCGGTTGCTGGCGTTTGACGAGATGCAGGTGAAGGACATTGCCGATGCGGCGATCGTGTCGCGGTTGTTTACCGGGCTGTTCGAGCATGGCGTGACGGTGGTGACCACGAGCAACCGGGCGCCGGCGGATTTGTACAAGGATGGGTTGAACCGGCAGTTGTTTTTGCCGTTTATCGCGACGATCGAGGCGAAGACCGAAGTCGTGACGCTGGATGGACCGGTGGATTACCGGATGCAGCGGATGGGCGGGGCGGCGACCTGGCATGTGCCGAATGGGCCCGAGGCGACGGCGGCGATGGCGGCGCTGTTTTTCCGGATGACGGATTATCCCGTGGAGGACCGGGCGAAGGTGCCGACCGAGACGTTGGCGGTACCG
>JANPEP010000117.1:0-4463 GCA_031422995.1 Polymorphobacter sp.
CCCCGGCTGTTCTCCTTCAACGCCCCGCAAGGCGCCTGCCCCGCCTGCGACGGCCTCGGCGAAAAACTCCTCTTCGATGAAGACCTCATCGTCCCCAATCACGCCCTCACCATCGACAAGGGCGCCGTCATGCCCTGGGCCAAATCCCAACCGCCGTCGCCCTATTACCAGCAAGTCCTCGCCAGCATCGGCCGCGCCTACCACTTCACCCTCAAATCCCGATGGTCCGATCTCACGCCCGAGGCGCAGCGCGCCGTCCTCCACGGCACCGCCGGCAAGGCCATCCCGCTGCGCTTCGAAGACGGCCGCAAATCCTATGAAGTCGTCAAACCCTTCGAAGGCGTCATCGCCAACCTTGAAAAGCGCCTGCGCGCCACCGAATCCGCCTGGATGCGGGAGGAACTCTCCCGCTACCAATCCGCCGCCCCGTGCGAAACCTGCCACGGCGATCGCCTCCGCCCCGAGGCTCTCAGCGTCAAGATCGCCGGCGAAACCATCGCCGATGCCGTCCGCCGCCCTGTCTCCCAGGCCTTCCCCTGGGCGAAAAACCTCGCCGAAAAACTCACCCCCAAGCAACGCACCATCGGCGAACGCATCCTCAAGGAAATCATCGAGCGCCTCGGCTTCCTCGATAATGTCGGCCTCGATTACCTCAACCTGGACAGAAAATCCGGCACGCTCTCCGGCGGCGAATCCCAACGCATCCGCCTCGCCTCCCAAATCGGCTCCGGCCTCTCCGGCGTCCTCTACGTCCTCGATGAACCCAGCATCGGGCTGCATCAACGCGACAACGACCGCCTGCTCGTCACCCTGCGTCGGCTAAGGGATCTCGGCAACACCGTCCTCGTTGTGGAGCATGATGAGGATGCCATCCGCACCGCCGACTATATCGTCGACATGGGCCCCGGCGCCGGCGTCCACGGCGGCGAAGTCGTCGCCCGCGGTTCCCTCGCCGAAATCCTCGCCGCCAAGGGCAGCATCACTGCCGACTACCTCTCCGGCCGCCGCGCCGTCCCCGTGCCGCCCAAACGCCGCAAGGGCACCGGCAAGAAACTCACCGTCAAGAATGCCCGCGGCAACAACCTCCAGGGCGTCACCGCCTCCATCCCGCTCGGCACCTTCACCTGCATCACCGGCGTCTCCGGCTCCGGCAAGAGCACCTTCACCATCGATACGCTCTACGCCGCCGCCGCCCGCGAGCTGAACGGCGCCCGCCTCGTCATGGCCCCCCACGACAGTGTGGAGGGCCTCGCCAACCTCGATAAAGTCATCGACATCGATCAATCCCCGATCGGCCGCACCCCCCGCTCCAACCCCGCCACCTACACCGGCGCCTTCACCAACATCCGGGACTGGTTCGCCGGCCTCCCCGAATCCCAGGCCCGCGGCTACAAACCCGGCCGCTTCAGCTTCAACGTCAAGGGCGGGCGGTGTGAGGCCTGCTCCGGCGACGGCCTCATCAAGATCGAAATGCACTTCCTTCCCGATGTCTACGTCACCTGCGACGTCTGCCACGGCGCCCGCTACAACCGCGAAACCCTGGAGGTGAAATTCAAGGGCCGCAGCATCGCCGACGTCCTCGACATGACCGTCGAAGACGGCCTCGATTTCTTCAAGGCCGTCCCCCCCATCCGCGACAAACTCGCCATGCTCCACGAAGTCGGCCTCGGCTACGTCAACATCGGCCAACAAGCCACCACCCTCAGCGGCGGCGAAGCCCAAAGGGTCAAACTCGCCAAGGAACTCGCCCGCCGCGCCACCGGCCAAACCCTCTACATCCTCGATGAGCCAACAACAGGTCTGCACTTTGAAGACGTCCGCAAACTCCTCGAAGTCCTCCACGCCCTCGTCGACCAGGGCAACACCGTCGTCGTCATCGAACACAATCTCGACGTCATCAAGACCGCCGACTGGGTCATCGACCTCGGCCCCGACGGCGGCGACAAGGGCGGCCAGATCGTCGCCACCGGCACCCCCGAAGTCATCGCCGCGTGCAAGGCCAGCCACACCGGCCACTATCTCGCGCCGCTTTTGAAAGCCTCTGCCGCTCGCTCGAATGGCGACACCGCCCTGCCCGAACCGGGCGAGAGCGAGAAACCCAGGCGCAAGGCCAAGGCCTGACTCTTTCTGCCACTTCCCCCTCCCCCCACGTGAGCGAAGCGAACGTCGAGTGGGGAGGGTCGGGGTGGGGGGTTTTGGCATGCGCACCCGCTACAGCAGCGAAAAGACCCCTCTCCCGCCTGCGTGAGAGGGAGGGCCCGCTCTCTCTTCCCCCTCCCCCCACGTGAGCGAAGCGAACGTAGAGTGGGGAGGGTCGGGGTGGGGGCGGCCAAAAGACCACCCGCCCTTTCAAACCTGCGGCAAAGGCGAATCGCACCCCGTCACGGAGGCGACCTACGTCGCGCGAGCCGGGTGAGGATGTGACCAAACTCCAAAACCCACGCCTCACGCCCCCGCCACGATCCCGCCAGCCTCACCAATCCGGCCAAACGCCCCGGTGACAGCCTCCAGCACAGCCGGGTTGCGGCAGATGAATCCGCGCCAACTCACGCTCCTGTTTCGCGCGTCCCGAAATTCGCCGGTGGCCGGATGAAACTGCCAACGTGTCCCGGCCTTTCGACACAGGAACACAATCAGCGAGCCCTTGTCGCGATACTCCCAAAATGACCCCAGGTCAGCAGCCGTGCACCACTCGGTGCTTTGACCCCACCACCTCGCTGCCCAAGGCGAGCGGGGCATCCCCACAAGCCAATCGGTGCTGTCGAGCAGAATGTAGGACTGGCCTGCAACGTCCGGCGGCATTGCGTCGGTGTCTATCGTGTCGGTAAAAAGTCCCATTGCTGAAAATTGATCAAATCCTGATCATAATCAATAGGTTGCGTTTTCACCTTTGCTCCATTTCCGACGATGCCGCTGCAACCGTTCGCGGTTTCCGGCGGTCAGCTTTGACAGGCAAAGCGATCGGCTCGCAACGATCGTGTCGAACGACGACGCCGAAAGTCTGGGCAGCAGCATCGCGGCGCCATCATCGGCAAATGTCACAAGCCCACGGTCAAACGCAGCGTCCCAAAGCGCGGACAACAACAGGCCATTGTCGGGATTGAGCCGCTCGGCGTCTGTCTCACACCGGTTCCAGGGAACGATATGCGAAGCCCTCAGCAGTTCCGGTTCGGTGATACCGGTCAACGGACACTTGCCGCCCCATCGCGCCAACAGCGCCTCGCGAAACGGCCCTTGGCCGATGCGTGCCTTCTCGAGCCTCCAGGCTTCGGTCGCGATCGCCGCCTCGACCGTTTGATCGACAACGCTTTCGGCGATGCGATATTGGCCTCGCGCATCAAAAATCAGAACACCATCGTTGCGGAGCTCTCGCAAGACGCGACTGAGAGTCTGCGCCGGGGTCAGGCCGACCGAACCAACATCGGCTTCAATGGTTGCGAGTTCGGAAGTGATGATCTGCTGCCGACTAAAGGCATTCCCGCGACTGGCTTGTCGTTGAATGGCTGCCCAAACCGCTTCCCGCCAAGTCACCGTTGCGGCCCCCACGACTGTTCTTGTTGCTAACGCGGTTTGCGCGAGTTTGGCGCTTTGCTCAATGGCCCCTAAGCCGGAAAAGTCGTCATGGGCCAAGGCTGCTTCAGCCAACGGCGCTTTCTGCACCGCGTGCGTTAGGCAGGACGGCCGGCGGCAAAGCCGCCGAGTCCGTAATCGAACAGCAAGGCTAGCAAGAGCGCGGCAAAGCCGCGCCGTCGGACGGGTTCGGGCGGTTATCCGCCCGCCCCGCCGGCCGGGCCTGCGGCGAGTCTGGAAATAGCGCCGCTATTTCCAGCCGCCTACGGCCACCCCGTTACTCCGCCGCCACCGCCATCGCCGGCACCGCAATAAACCCCTTGCGCCGCTGGATACGACCCTCGATTTCCGGCCGGAAATGCCGAATGAGTCCCTGGATCGGCCACGCCGCCGCATCCCCCAACGCACAGATCGTGTGCCCTTCGATCTCGGTCGTCACTTCCAACAACAAATCAATCTCATGCGGCTCCGCATCGCCGGTCACCAACCGCTCCATCACCCGCCACATCCACCCCGTCCCCTCACGGCACGGCGTGCACTGGCCACAGGACTCATGCTTGTAGAAATAGCTGAGCCGCGCAATTGCCCGGACAATATCGGTCGATTTGTCCATCACGATCACCGCCGCCGTGCCCAATCCGGATTTCAGGTCCTTCAACCCATCAAAATCCATCGGCGCATCGGCAATCTCGTGCGCCGGCACCAATGGCACCGATGATCCACCCGGGATTACCGCCAGCAGATTGTCCCAGCCACCGCGAATTCCACCACAATGCACATCGATCAGCTCCCGAAACGGCAGCCCCATCGCCTCCTCGACAACGCACGGCTTGTTCACGTGCCCCGAAATCTGGAACAGCTTCGTCCCCTCATTCTTCGGCCGTCCAATCCCC
>JANPEP010000118.1:0-15457 GCA_031422995.1 Polymorphobacter sp.
CCGCCATAACCGCAAACCGCATCATTCGCTCTCCAAGTTCTTGCCTCACCGTCGGCCGCACCGCCTTAACCCCGGATGAGCCGCACAAGCGCATGGTTTACCACCATATTGCCAAGGCGCGCGACTTCCCGCCTGCCGCCCCCCATGCTAACCGGCCTTGAGCAGTTTGAAGACCAGGGAAGAAAATTTCATGCGCGTTGCGATGATCGGTTCCGGCTATGTCGGCCTTGTTTCCGGGGCCTGCTTTGCCGATTTCGGCCATGACATCGTCTGCGTCGACAAGGATCCTTCCAAGATTGACCGGTTGAACAACGGCATCATGCCGATTTTCGAGCCCGGCCTTGCCGAACTCGTGACGGGCAATGCCAAGGCCGGCCGCCTGACCTTCACCACCGATCTGGTTGCCGGCGTTGCCGATGCCGAAGCGATTTTCATCGCCGTCGGCACGCCGTCGCGCCGCGGCGATGGCCATGCCGACCTGTCCTATGTTTATGCCGCAGCAAAGGAAATCGCCGCCGCGTTGAAGGGCTATACCGTCATCGTCACCAAATCGACAGTGCCGGTTGGCACAGGGGACGAGGTGGAACGCATCATCCGCGAGGCCAACCCGAACGCGCAATTCGCCGTGGTTTCCAACCCCGAATTCCTGCGCGAAGGCGCCGCCATTGGCGATTTCAAGCGGCCCGACCGCATCGTTGTCGGCACCGAGGACGCCCGGGCGCGGGATGTGATGACCGAGCTGTACCGGCCGCTGTTCCTCAACCAGTCGCCCATCCTGTTCGTCGGCCGACGCACCGCCGAGTTGATCAAATACGCCGCCAACGCGTTCCTGGCGACCAAGATCACCTTCATCAACGAGATTGCCGACCTTTGCGAAGCGGTGGGTGCCAATGTCCAGGACGTGTCGCGCGGCATCGGGCTCGACAATCGCATCGGCAGCAAGTTCCTCCATGCCGGACCGGGCTATGGCGGCTCGTGCTTTCCCAAGGACACGCTGGCGCTGGTGAAGACCGCGCAGGATGCCGGCACGCCGGTGCGCATCGTCGAGGCAGTGGCGGCGGTGAACGACCAGAGAAAGCGCGCGATGGCCAAGAAGGTCATCGCCTTGGCGGGCGGCGACGTTCGCGGCAAGACAGTTGCGGTGCTCGGGCTGACCTTCAAGCCCAATACCGACGACATGCGCGATTCGCCGGCCATTGCAGTCATCCAGGCCCTGCAGGATGCCGGCGCCAGCATCCGCGCTTTTGATCCCGAAGGCACCGAGCAGGCGCAACTGGTGCTGACGGGCGTCGATTATGCCGCCGACCCCTATGCTTGCCTGGCCGGCGCCGATGTCGCGGTGCTGGTGACCGAATGGGATGCGTTTCGCGCGCTCGACATGGACCGGGTCAAGGTGTTGATGAAGACGCCGGCGATCGTCGACCTGCGCAATATCTATCGCCCCGACGAAATGGCGCGGCGTGGCATTGCCTATGCCAGCATCGGGCGATGATTCCACAAGCGATTGCCAAGGGCAGTGGATTTTTGACGTTTGACGCGACCGTGTCGGGCCGGTTATAGCCGCCGTCGCGCGGAGTCGTGGGTGAGCGGCTGAAACCAGTAGTTTGCTAAACTGCCGATCTGGGTAACCGGATCCGAGGGTTCGAATCCCTCCGACTCCGCCAACATATTTCGCCCTGGACGCAGATCCGCTGGCCTGCCGTTGCTCTGGAAATCGACGGAATATGCCGGGTCTTCAGAAATCCTTGCGCAATGTCAGGTGCAATTCGGTCGCGCTGTAGTTTGCAGCGAGGATGTTGCTGTCGTCCTTGATGTACAGAACGTCCGGGTTGAGCGACCAGCCTTTGGCAATAGCCCAGCTGAGTCCACCGCCGACTTCCCACAGATTGTCGCTGCGAAGCGGGATGCCGGCGCCCTGTTCGCCATCGATGCTGTTTATGCGTTCAAGATTGTAGCGGTCGCGTTGCCACCAGGCGAAGACATGGCCACCCAAGGCCTTGCTGAGAGTGAAATCGAGCGACGGCGACAGGGTGAAGAAGTTCGAATTGCCATCAGGCCGGTCGTCGGTTGCAAATTCCCGGCCGATGCCACCGGCCAGGCTGAAACTCGCCTTGCCGCCCAGCAGCGAACGAGTCCAGCCACCGGTGACGTCGACGATGTTGCGCGATCGTTCGCGCAAGGGCCCAGATGGATAATCGCGGCGCCGAACCTCGGCGCCAATGCGGAACTGGCTGTCGGGATCGCCGAGAAGGCGGAATTCGCCGAAGACACCATAATCATTCCGGGTCCGTTCGGCGCCGCGGGCGCTTGCCCAGCCCCTGACGCCAACGGCCAGATTGTTGTCGCCGATCATGTGGCTGACATTGCCGTTCCAGCGCAGATCCGAATCCTTGCGGCGATTGCCATTGTCATAGTTGCGATAACGATAGTCGAGGCTGGCATTGATCGTTGATGATGGCGATACGGCATAGTTGATGCGGCCACCGATCCGCGCGCTGAAGAAATTGTCATTGGCGTCGCCGGTGCCGGCAATGGTGTCGTTTTCGGCGTAATGGCCATATCCGGCGACGACGTAACCGGTCGGCAACAAGCGGTCGCCGGCAAGATAGGCGCGGGCGGCATCGGCATAGACTTCGGCTTGCTGATACAGGTTTGCCGGCTGGCCATCGAGGCGTAAGACGGACTCGAACTCGATCCTGGCCCTGGCGTAGTTGCCGCTTTCGAAGAGGGCGAGGCCACGCTTCAGATGCGCTTCGGCGGTTTGGGACGCGGCGTCGGGGGCAACGGCGGCCCGCACACTGCCCGGGCACGCCACAACTGCAACTGCAACAAGAACGGTGATGCCGCGAAAAAGGCCATTGCC
The DNA here is from genome assembly GCA_031422995.1 of Polymorphobacter sp. Lineage (GTDB taxonomy): Bacteria > Pseudomonadota > Alphaproteobacteria > Sphingomonadales > Sphingomonadaceae > Sandarakinorhabdus. The sequence goes on from JANPEP010000118.1 coordinate 2,864, forward strand.
TGTCGCATTCGCACCCACAAGGCAGAAATCAGCGATCGATCCCGATGGCAAAACAACTGTCTTCATTGAAATGGCACGGAGAAGAACAATAAAATTCCGCCGAATGAAGCCCATATCGCAGCAAATGCTAGGGCAAAACCCAAAACATTCAAGCCCGTAAAATCCGATTGCCTGTTTGTGCAGGAGAAAATGCAGACACGAAAATCGCATAGCCAAACATCTGAAATGCGACCTTGCAAGGTAGATGCCGCCATTGCCGATGCGACAAATTGTTTCTCTATTGAAACGCTTGCACCTCCGAGACGCGCGCCTTACGCTCTGGCAAAGGCCAGAATTGGCGGGGAGCATGAGCAATGGCCGAACCTGAAGCACCGGCGCAAAAGATGTCGCTGACCCAGCTGACGGCGATGGTCGTTGGCGGGATGGTCGGCGCCGGCATCTTCTCGCTGCCGCGCACCTTTGCGCAGGCGACAGGGCCTTTGGGTGCGGTGATTGCCTGGATCATTGCCGGTACCGGCATGTACATGCTGGCGCGCGTGTTCCAGGCGCTGGCGGAGCGCAAACCCGATATCGATGCCGGCGTCTTTGCCTATGCGCGCGAAGGGTTTGGCAATTATCCCGGGTTCATTTCGGCCTTTGGTTACTGGATCGGCAGTTGCATCGGCAATGTGTCGTACTGGGTGCTGATCAAATCGACGCTGGGCGCATTTTTCCCGATGTTCGGTGAAGGCAACACCGCCATTGCCATCGCCTTTGCCTCGGTTGGCATCTGGATGTTCCACTTCCTCATCCTGCGCGGCGTGCAACAGGCGGCGTTCATCAACAGTGTGGTGACGGTCGCCAAGATTATTCCCATCCTGACCTTCCTCGCGCTGGTGTTCGTTGCCTTCAAGGTGGATCTGTTCCGCCTGAATTTCTATGGCGGAGACTTGACCAACGGGCTGTTCGAGCAGGTCAAGGCGACCATGCTGGTCACGGTGTTTGTCTTTATCGGCATTGAAGGGGCCAGCGTTTATTCGCGCTTTGCCAAAAAGCGCGAGGATGTGGGCACGGCGACGATCCGCGGTTTCATCATCGTCACCAGCCTGATGGTGCTTGTTACCCTGTTGCCTTTTGCCGTGATGCAGCGCGCCGATATCGCCGGGCTGCGCCAGCCTTCGATGGCCGGCGTGCTGGAATCGGTCGTCGGCCCCTGGGGCGCAATCTTTGTCAGCATCGGGCTGATCGTTTCGGTGCTTGGCGCCTATCTGGCCTGGGCCCTGATCTGTGCCGAGGTGATGTTTGCCGCCGGCAAGTCCAAGGACATGCCCAGGATGTTCGCCAAGGTGAACAAGAACAATGTGCCGGTGACGGCGCTGTGGGTGACCAGTGCGATCATCCAGGCGATCGTCATCACCACCTATTGGTCGCGCGATGCCTTTGCGCTGATGCTCAACCTGACCAGCGCCACGACACTGATTCCGTATCTGTTCGTTGCCGCCTATGGCCTGATGATTGCGCGGCGGGGGGAAACCTATGACAAGCGCCCCGAGGAACGCGGTCGCGATACCATCCTGTCGGGCCTTGCCGTCGCCTACACCTTGTTCATGATCTACGCGGGCGGGCTGAAGTTCATCGTGCTCTCGGCGGTGCTGTTTGCACCGGGCACCGTGCTGTACCTCATCGCGCGCCGCGAACAGGGCAAGCCGGTGTTCGACAAGCCATCCGACTGGATCATCTTTGGCGCCATCTGCCTTGCCGCCATTTACGCTGTTTACGGCCTGGCCACAGGGTCGATCACAATCTGAGGGAGAGTTTGATGACGAGTGACGTAAAGTTCGGTGTACATTCCGAAGTCGGCCAATTGCGCAAGGTCATGGTCTGCGCCCCGGGTCGCGCCCATCAGCGGCTGACGCCATCCAATTGCGACGACCTGCTGTTCGACGATGTGATGTGGGTGGAAAACGGCAAGCGCGACCATTTTGATTTCATGACCAAGATGCGCGACCGCGGCGTCGATGTGGTGGAAATGCACAATCTGCTGGCTCAAACGGTAGCGATCCCGGAGGGCAAGAAGTGGATCCTCGACAACCAGATCGTCGCCAATCAGGTCGGGCTGGGGCTGCTTGAGGAAATCCGCAGCTATCTCGAAGGGCTCAGCCCCCGCGATCTGGCCGAAACGCTGATCGGTGGCTTGTCGCTTGATGAGTTCGCGGCCGTCAATGGCAAGGGCACCATCTGCATCATGCGTGAAGCCGCCGGCGGCACCGTGTATCTGCTGCCGCCGCTGCCCAACACGCTCTACACCCGCGATACGACGTGCTGGATTTATGGCGGCGTCACCCTCAACCCGCTCTATTGGCCGGCCCGGCACGAGGAAACTATCCTCACCACCGCCATCTACAAGTTCCACCCGGATTTCGCCGGCAAGGTCAATGTCTGGTGGGGCGATCCGACCGTCGATCATGGGCTGGCAACGCTGGAGGGTGGCGACGTCATGCCGATCGGCAAGGGCGTCGTCCTCATCGGCCTGAGCGAGCGGAGTTCGGGCCAGGGCATCAGCCAGGCGGCCGCCGCGCTGTTCGCCAAGGGAGCCGCAACGCGCGTCATTGTCGCCGCCATGCCCAAGCTGCGCGCCGCCATGCACCTCGATACGGTCTTTACCTTTGCCGACCGCGATTGCGTGCTGCTGCACCCCGATATCATGGACCAGGTCAACACCTTCTCCTACCGGCCGAGTGACAAGCCCGGCGGCGTGGAACTGAGCCGCGACAAGGGCAAGTTCACCGATGTTGTCGGCGAAGCGCTGGGCATCAAGAAAATGCGCGTCATCGAAACCGGCGGCAACGCCTATATGCGCGAGCGCACCCAGTGGGACAGCGGCGCCAACCTTGTCTGCGCTTCGCCGGGCGTGGTCTTTGCCTATGATCGCAACGTCTACACCAACGCCCTGCTGCGCAAAGCCGGCATCGAAGTTGTCGAAATCGTCGGCTCCGAGCTTGGCCGCGGCCGCGGTGGTGGCCATTGCATGACCTGCCCGATCATCCGCGATGCCGTGGATTTTTAGGCTGGCCTGCAACATCACGGTGCCGGGCAAAGCGCGTTGACACCGGCGCAACCGGCGCCGACCAATTGCTTTGGACAGCAAGGTCGCAACAGGCATCGCGGCCCGACAGGGGTTGGCAATCATGCCGAGACTGATCACCGATCCGGCAGCCATCGATGCCGAATGGATGACCGAGGCATTGCGCAGCGCCGGTGTGCTGCACAACGCCTCCGTCACCGGCCTGGCCCGCGAACCTGTCGGGAATGGCCTTGTTGCCGACAGCGTCCGCTTTTCTCTCACCTACGACACGCCGGAACCTACCGCCCCGGCCAGCGTCGTCGGCAAATTCCCGGCCACTGACCCGGCCAGCCGCAGATCCGGCACGGACCATATCCTCTACCTGCGCGAAGTCTCCTTCTACCGCGAACTGGCCGCCACGCTGCCCATCTTCACACCGCACGCTCTTGTCACCGAAATCGACTCTGCAAACGACGATTTCACCCTGCTTCTCGCCGACATGGCGCCGGCGCGACAGGGCGATCAACTCGCTGGCTGTTCGTGTGACGATGCACGGACAGCGCTGGGCGAAGCCGCCGCCCTCCACGCCCCGCGCTGGGGCGACCCGGCGCTCGAAACCATCGATTGGCTCGCCGTGCGCCCGGCCGCGTTGACGGCCATGGTCGATACCATGCTGCCGATGATCATCACCTTGTTCAAGGACCGCTATGCCGGCATCCTCGAACCCGATTGCATCGCCATGATCGAACGCCTGCCCGCCGCCATCGTTTCCGGCCGCCATGACCGCTCCACCCCACGCACCATCGTCCATGGCGATTTCAGGCTCGACAACATCATGTTTGAGGTGAACGACGGCGCCCACCCGATGGCGACACTGGACTGGCAAACCATCAGCGTCGGTCCGGGCGTAGTGGATGTCGCCTATTTCCTCTCCGCCGGCCTCGATCCCGAAACCCGCCGTACCCATGAAACCAGCCTTGTGCGCCACTATCATGCCGAGCTGCTGCGCCGCGGCGTCTGCGATTACAGTTGGGATGCCTGCTGGCACGATTATCGCCGCAACACCCTGCACGGCATCCTGATGGGCGTCTTCTCCGCCCTGTCGGTCGAACGCACCGACCGGGGTGACGCCTTGTTCCTCAAAATGACCCGCAGCGCCTGCCAGCAAGCGGCCGACCACGACAGCTTCGCGCTCTGGGGGCTCTAGGCGGCCCCATCCAGAAAGGCCGCAAACCCCGCCGGCGCATAGGGCCCGAACACCACCTGCTCCAGCACGCCCACCCCCGTCCGCACGCCATCGCTGGCCCGCACCACCTGCTGCACGTGCAGATTTTCCGGCGCCAGCAAATCCAGCGTCATCGGATCAAAGCGCTCGAACCCTGTCGCCAGCTCGCCCTTCCACATCCCCTGCCCCCACAGCGGATGGCCATAACCCAGGCCCTTCATCTGGAACCGCAGGATCGGCTCAAGAACAATCGTCCGCACCCCGCCGTCATGATCCACCAGGTCGATTTCCGCTGATTTTGCCAGCCGCGTTCCCGGCACGTAAACAACCCGGTGCAGCGCCGTCGCCATGCGCTGATCGCGGCCGTCCTCCACCCCCGGAATATCCGCCGTCGCCGCATACAAGGGCGCGGTGATCCCTTCGCGCACCAACGCCTCGCCGCGTGCACCGTCAAAGAAAATCGCATGGCTGACATGGTCATCCCACACCAGCGGCGCCCACAAAAAGAACACCCCCATCGGCAACCCCGGCGCGCCGCCGGTCTCCGCTTCCCCCACCTTCCTCACCCCCCAGCTGCGATCCTTGGTCCCCCGACACACCGCCTCATCGACCAGAATCTCACCCTCCGGCGTGCGGATGACCCCGCTCCACCGCCCGAACTGGTCGAACCGTGTCGCGTCCATCACCCGGCGTCCCTGATGCCACAGCATCTGCCGCCCCTCGGCAATCGCTGCCGTCCGCGCCGAAAACACCAGGTCGCAACTTATCCCGCTGTCATTGTCCTCCAGCACCACCCGTGTCCGCCGCATCGGCTCCAGCACCTCGATCCGCATCGGCCCCACCGCCATCTCGGTCCGCTCAACCGGCGCCCGCCGCGAGCCGTAAAAGCAATGCTGCAATCCCCCCGGCCGCACCACGCTGAAGGCGCAATCGAGAATCCCCCGGTGCGGATACACCGCCATTCCCAACCCGAAACAATACGACCTATCGGGCGCATAGCCATTGAACCAGGTCCGGTCATAGGCATTGCGATCGCTCGTCGCCAACACCGCCAGCGGCTCCGGCGTCTGGTGCACCGGATAGTCATCCAGCAAGTTCAACATCACATCACCCCAAGGCAGCCTTGTCGCCATCCTGCCTGCAAACCTGCCATGGTGCCACACCCCACGCCCACCTATGGCGCCGCCGACACGCCACGCTAAAGTCTCCTGCAATGCCGCCCGTCCTCGCCATCCAGAATCTCGCCAAGTCCGTCCCCGGTGGCCGCAGCCTGTTCGCCGGGCTAAACCTTGCGGTTGCTGCCGGCGAGGTCATCGCCATCATGGGCGAATCCGGCATCGGCAAATCCACGCTGCTCAACCTCATCGCTGGCCTTGATGCCGCCGACAATGGCACCATCACCATCGCCGGCACCGCCCTTGCCAGCCTTGACGACGACGCCCGCACAACCTTGCGCCGCGATCATATCGGCTTTGTTTTCCAGGCCTTTCACATCCTCCCCCACCTGACGCTGGCCCAGAACATCGCCCTCCCCCTCGTCCTCGCCCATACCGACGCCGCCACCGCACTCACCCGCGCCACCGCAATGCTCGCCGCCGTCGGCCTGCCCGGTCGTAGCAGCGATTATCCCACGCAACTCTCCGGCGGCGAACTCCAACGCATCGCCATCGCCCGCGCCCTCGTCCACCGTCCCGCCCTTATCCTCGCCGACGAACCCACCGGCAACCTCGACCCCGAAACCGCCGCCCGCATCCTCACGCTCCTCATCGCCCAGGTCCGCAACTCGGGTGCAGGCGCTGTGATCGTCACCCACTCCGAACGCGCCGCCGCCATCGCCGACCGGGTGCTGGTGCTTGGAGCCAATGGGCTGACAGAGTCTCCGGCGGAGCTGTTTTTGTCTCCGGCGGCTGGGGTCTCGACCCCAGACCCCAGTTGAACGACGCGACCCCCATAAAATGGGGTGCAGGGGGTCACCCCCTGCCCGCCGGAGGCACTGTTGCCACCCGCTGGCTCGCGCTCGGCGAATGGCGCGCCCACCCAGCCCGCATCATCATCGGCGCCCTCGCCATCGCCATCGGGGTCGCGCTCGGCTTCGCCGTCCACCTCGTCAACCGCACGGCGCTGGCCAGTTTCAATTCCGCCATCCACACCGTCAACGGCGCCGCCGACCTGCAAATCCATTCGACCAGCCCCGCAGGCTTCGACGAGGCGCTCTATCCCAAAATCGCCCGCCTCCCCGGCATCGCCGCCGCCAGCCCGGTCGTCGAACTCACCGCCAGCCTCCCCACCACCAATCCCAACCCGATGCGCGGCGCCAACCGGATCACCCTCCTCGGCCTCGACGTGCTGCGCGCCGCAGCCGTCACCCCCAGCCTCATCGGCCTGCCGCCCGACCGCGCCAGTCCGTTCGACCCCAACGCCATCTTCCTCTCCCGCGCCGCGCTCACCGCTGCGGGAAAACGCGTCGGTGATCCGCTCACCCTCACCGCCGCCGGCACCGCGCGCCGCTTCACTATCGCCGGCACGCTCGCCAATGCCGGCGATGATCAGGCCCTTGCCGTCATCGACATCGCCGACGCCCAATGGCGCTTCGCCCAACTCGGTCGCCTGCAACGCATCGACATCCGCCTCAACGACGGCACCACCGCCGACGTGATCGCCAAATCGCTTAATGCCTTCCTCCCCCCCGACGCCGAACTGACCTCGCCCGACACCACTGCCCAACGCTCCGACAGCTTGTCGCGCGCCTATCGCGTCAACCTGGAAATGCTCGCCATGGTCGCGCTGCTCACCGGTGGCTTCCTGGTCTATTCGGCGCAAAGCCTCTCCGTTGCCCGCCGCCGCCCCCAGTTTGCCCTGCTCCGTGTCCTCGGCCTGCACCGCCGCGCCCTGACCCGCCAGATCGTCATCGAAGGCGCTGTCCTCGGCTTCATTGGCGCCGCGCTCGGCATCGGCCTCGGTTATGCCCTCGCCGATCTCGCCGTCACGCTCCTGGGTGGCGACCTTGGTGGCGGCTATTTCGGCAAGGGCCAGGCGCATCTCGTCTTCCCCCCCCTCGCCGCCCTGCTGTTCGCCGCCATCGGCATCGCGGTGGCCATCGCCAGCAGCCTCGTCCCCGCGCTCGAAGCCGCCCGCGCCAGGCCCGCCGTCGCCCTCAAAAACGCCGGCGACCCCACCGACCCCCGCCACCGCCCCGCCGCCTGGCCCGGCCTCGCTCTTCTCACGGCTGGCGGCCTTGCGGCGCTCGCCCCGCCCATCGCCGGGCTGCCGCTGCTCGGCTATGCCGCCATGGCGCTCATGCTCGCCGGCGGCATCGCCATCATGCCCGCCCTCGCTCGCGCCCTGCTCGCCCCGCTGCAAAGCCTCTCCGTCCCCCCCGCGCTCGATCTCGCGCTCAAACGCCTCTGGGGCGCCCCACAACAAGCCGCCGTCGCCCTCTGCGGCATCGTCGCCAGCACCAGCCTGATGGTCGCCATGGCGGTGATGGTCAGCAGCTTCCGCGCCTCGGTTGACGATTGGCTCGTCCAGCTCCTGCCCTCCGACATCTACCTCCACCTCGAAGGTGCCGAAGCCGCCGGCCTCGATCCCGCTGCGCAGGCGCACCTTGCTGCCACCCCCGGCGTCACCCGCATCCGCTTCGTCCGCCAGATCCCCCTGCGCCTTGCCCCCGACAAGCCCGCCGTCATCCTCACCGGCCAGCCCGATCCCGCCACCACCCTGCCTCTCATCGCCTCGCCGCTCCCCGTCCCGAGCGGTCAAACCGCCATCTACATCTCCGAACCCATGGCCTGGCTGTATGGCCACCAGCCCGGCGACCGCATCACCCTCCCCCTTGCCGGCAAATCCCACCCGGTCTTCGTCGCTGGCATCTGGCGTGATTACGCCCGGCAATTCGGCGCCATCACCCTTTCAGACCGTGATTTCACCGCTCTCACCGGAGATCGCACCCGCACCGAAGCTGCTATCGACACCAATATCGACCCCGAAAAGCTCATCTCCGCCCTCCGCGCCCGCCTCCCCGCACCGCTCGCCCCGCAAGCCATGTTCGGGCAACCCAAGCAGATGCGCAGCGCCGCCCTCACCATTTTCGATCGCAGCTTCGCCATCACCTATGCGCTGGAAGCCATCGCCATCACCATCGGGCTGATCGGTGTCGCCGCCACCTTCTCGGCCCAGACGCTGGCGCGCACCCGCGAATTCGGCATGCTCCGCCACATCGGCGTCCGCCGCCGGCAGATCATCGCCATGCTCGCCACCGAAGGCGCCCTCCTCGGCGCCATCGGCGTCATCGCCGGCCTCGCCCTCGGCCTGCTTATGAGCCAGATCCTGATCCACGTCGTCAATCCGCAATCCTTCCACTGGACGATGGACACCCACCTCCCCTGGCCGCTCTTCGCCGCCCTCGCCGTTGCCCTCGTCACCGCCGCCGCTGGCACCGCAATCCTCGCCGGCCGCCGCGCGCTCAGCGCCGACGCCATCCGCGCCGTAAGGGAGGACTGGTGATGCCCCTCCTCCCCGCCGCTCCATCCGCCTACGAAACCGTTCGTCCCACCACCCCCCTCACCTTCCCGCGCGACCACGGCAGCCACCCCGGCTTCCGCACCGAATGGTGGTACCTCACCGGCTGGCTCCAAACGCCCGAGGGCAAGCCCCAGGGTTTTCAAATCACCTTTTTCCGCACCCGTCCGTCAACCAACCCTGCCAACCCCAGCAAATTCGCGCCGACGCAAATTCTTTTCGCCCATGCTGCCCTGTCCGACCCAAATGTTGGCTATCTCCTCCACGATCAACGCATCGCCCGCACCGGGTTCGGCCTCGCCGAAACCAGCTCCACCACCACCGCCATCACGCTGGATGGCTGGACCCTCCACCGCACTCCCGCCGGCACGCTCAAGGCGCATATCCCTACCAAGGATTTCACCTTCGATTTCACCCTGACCCCCACCCAGCCCGAGCTCCTGCAAGGCAAAAACGGCTATAGCCAGAAAGGCCCCGCCCCCACCGAAGCCAGCCATTATTACAGCCTCCCCCACCTGAAACTCACCGGCACCCTCACCCGCAAGGGCCAACCCGTGCCGGTCACCGGCACCGCATGGCTCGATCGGGAATGGTCCAGCACCTATTTGAATCCCAAGGCCACCGGCTGGGACTGGCTCGGTCTCAACATGGACGACGGCAGCGCCCTCACCCTCTTCCAGATCCGCAAGCGGGACGGCAGCACTCTCTGGGCCGGCGGCTCCCACCGCAGCAAAGCCGGCCAGAAAACCGTCCTCACTCCAAAGGACTTGAGCTTCGCCCCCGGGCGCCTCTGGCGTTCCAAAGCCACCAACACCAACTACCCTATTGCCCCCATGGTTACCGTCATGCTGCGCGGCAAACCCTTGAAACTCCAGATAGTCCCTTTGATGCAAAACCAGGAACTCGACAGCCGCCGCGGCGGCGGCCCGGTTTATTGGGAAGGCGCCGTTACCGTACCCGGCGGCCACGGCTACCTCGAACTCACCGGCTACCAATCTCCCCTCAAGATGTGACGATCCTTCCCTATCCCTTCAGGGGAGAGGCGAGAGACGGCAAAGCCGGCCCGGGTGAGTGTGCCTTGCTAAATCCTCCCACCTTGCACCCACCCCCCACTTCGCTACGAAAGCCTCATGCTCCACACCCCATCCCTCGCCCCGCCCGCCCCGCGCGGCCTCTGCACCGATTGCGGCATCTCCCGCACCGCCACCCCAGCCGACTGCGGCACCGCCTGCCAATTCATCAAACCCGATTACCCCGCCCTCGAAACCCGCATTCACGGCCGCCCCCGCGACCCCCTTCGCCCCGACGAAGCGTTCTTCGGCCCCTACCAATCCATGCACCGCGCCGCCCTCAAAACTCCCGCCGATGGCGCCCAATGGACCGGCATCACCACCCGCATCGCCGAAAAACTCCTCGAAACCGGTGCCGTGGACGCCGTCCTCACCATGGCCCCCGACCCGGCGGACAAATGGAAACCCATCCCCGTCATCGTCACCGATCCCGCCGACATGGCCCAGGTCCGCGGCATGCGCATGGGCTATGCCCCGCTCCTCGCGTTGCTCGAACCCGCTCGCGCCGCCGGCCACAAACGTCTCGCCATCATCGGCATCCCCTGCCAGATCCACGCCCTGCGCGCGCTGGAGGCAAAACTCGGCTTCGATCGGCTCTACGTCATCGGCACGCCGTGTTCAGACAACACCACCACCGCCAATTTCCACGAATTCCTTGCGCTGCTCAGCGACCAACCGGAAACCATCACCTATCTCGAATTCCGCGCCGACTATCATGTGGAACTGCGCTTCATCGACGGCACCACCCGCGCCATCCCCTTCCTCATGCTGCCGCTGTCGAACCTCCGCCCGGATTTCTTCCCGCTCACCTGCCGAACCTGTGTAGACTACACCAACACCCTGGCCGACATCACCGTGGGCTATATGGGCGGCACCGGCGAACAATGGCTGATCGTGCGCAACGATCGCGGCCAGGAACTCGTCGCCCTCCTCGACGACGAACTCCACACCGAAGCGCCAGCGGACAGCGGCAAGCGCGCCGGGCCGGTCCGGGGCTTTCTCGCCAACACCGAACGCGCCGCAGGCGGACTGCCCCTCCGCCGCATGCCCATATGGTTGCGCCCGATCATCGGCTGGCTGATGCCGCGCATCGGCCCCAAGGGCCTCGAATTCGCCCGCGCCCGCGTCGAAATGAAGGCCGTCGAATCCATCCTCCACCTCCGCCGCGAACGCCCCGCCATGCTCAAGAACATGGTTCCCGCCCATGTCTGGGCGCTGGTCGCCCCCTACGGCCTCACTCCGAGCGCTGCAGAGCGGCCGCAAGGCCCGTCAGCCGCGCCGTAAGGTCCCACAATCGCCTCGCCCGCACCTCGTCATTGGCCTTCGCCGACAGCGCTTGCGAAAACGCCTCCCGCCCCGCCGCCTGCCGATTGCCCCAGCTCCAATGCACCCCGGACTCGGCAAATCGCGGATCGGCCACCACATCCGCCACTCGCTCCCCCGCCAGCGGCTGCGACACGTAACCCTTGGTGATGTTCTTCTGGAACCAGGGAAATATCCGCTGAAACGCCGCCGGCGCATGACGGAACAGCGGCGTGTCGGCCACACAGCCCGGATATAGCGTCGCAAACACGATGCCCGTCTCGGCATGATACCGCCGATGCAGTTCGCGGTTCATGATCATCGTGCACAATTTGCTGTCTTTATAGGCTTTTCCAGGACGAAACGCGCCCCCGTCTATCATTGCCACCGGGTCTAGGAATCCCGCCTCCAGCCCTTGCAACTCCCCCAGGTCCGCCGGTGCCGGAATCGGCACTTTTCCGGCGAATTCTTCCGAATTTGCCGTCACCGTGCCCAACGTTACCACCCGCACCAGCACCATCGGCAGCAACAAATTGACCAGCAGGAAATGCCCGAAATAATTGGTTGCGACGCTTATCTCATACCCCTCGGGCGATCGCATCGGTGCCTTCAACCGCGGCAAATACACCGCAGCATTGCACACCAGCGCTTCCAGCCGCGTCGCCCCGAGCGCTGCGACAAAGCCCCGCACACTGGCCATCGACCCCAGATCGATATGCATAAGTGTCCGGGAATCCACAGGAATCCCCACGTCTGCCGCGGCTGCTTCCGCCTTCGCCAAGTCCCGGCAAGCCATCACGACATGCCTCCCCCGCTCCGCCAGGGCCTTGGCCGCCCACAGCCCCACCCCCGACGACGCACCGGTGATGACAACAACAGGTTTTTCGCTCATGACCCGTTCTTTGGCCCACCCACTCCCCGGCGGCAACCCACCCTCCAAAGGACCAACAGTTGCCACACTGGAAGCTCGGCATCATCGGCGGCTCCGGCCTCTACGCCCTCGATGCACTTGAAAACAAACGCTGGCAGGCAATCGAAAGCCCTTGGGGTGAACCCTCAGACGCCGTCCTCACCGGCGCCATCGCCGGCGTCGAACTGGCCTTTCTCCCCCGCCACGGCCGCGGCCATCGGGTGCCCCCGCACCAGCTCAACGCCCGAGCCAATATCGACGTGCTTAAGCGGCTGGGCTGCACCGACATCCTCGCCATTTCCGCCGTAGGCTCGCTCCGCCAGGACTTCGCCCCTGGTGATTTCGTCGCCGTCGACCAATTCATCGACCGCACCAAGGGCCGCCCCTCGACCTTCTTCGAAACCGGCATGGTCGCCCATGTCCCAATGGCGGACCCGGTGTGCCCGCGTCTGACGGCGATGGCGGCAGCAGCCGTCCGGGGCGCCACCGTCCATGCGGGCGCCACCTACCTCGCCATGGAGGGCCC
>JANPEP010000119.1:0-7726 GCA_031422995.1 Polymorphobacter sp.
CATCGGGCAGGCCAGCGACGACGGCTTCGGCATCGGCCATTTGCGGCACGCGGCGCGGATTGACGAAGCTGGCGACTTCGATGCGCCGGGCGCCCATTTCTATGAGGCGCACAATCAGCGCCAGCTTGTCGACCGTTTCGACAAAGCCCTTTTCATTTTGCAAACCATCGCGCGGGGACACTTCGACGATTTGCAGGGGCGAGAGAGCGGCCATTGGATTTGTATACAAAATGGCGGAGGGCCTGTATAGGGGGTTGTGCGATCGATGGAGGTTTGATGACGCGGGCGGTGGACGATCTGGCGGGCGATTACGCAACGGCGGGGTTTGGCGGCGCGTTGACGCCAGGTGTCAGGCCGGTGTTGTTGTTGATCGATTTTGCGCGGGCATATTTTGACCCGGAATCACCGCTTTATGCCGGCGTTGAGGCCGTGCGGACGAGTGCGGCGCGACTGCATCTGGCAGCGCGTGCCGCGGGTGTTCCGGTGGTGTTCACGCGGGTCGAATATTCCGCCGACGGGCATGAGGGCGGCGTTTTCTATCGCAAGATTGCCGCGTTGAAGTGTTTCGAGCGTGGCAATGTCCTGGGCGATTTTACGCCCGAGCTGGCGCCTATGATTGGCGATGAGGTGGTGACCAAGCATTTTCCCAGTGCGTTTTTTGACACCGGATTGGCGGCGCATTTGCAGGCGCGCGGTATCGACACGGTGGTGGTGGCCGGTCTTTCGACATCAGGGTGTGTGCGTGCTTCCGCGGTGGACGCGTTATGCCATGGATTTGTGCCGCTGGTCTGTGTCGATGCGGTGGGCGACCGGGAAACACGGGTGCATGAGGCGAATTTGTTCGACCTGGCGGCAAAAACGGCCGAGTTGGCGAGCGAGGCCGATATCCTGCGTTATTTTGGCGGGCTTGCGCCAATCTGAGCACCTACGCGACCTTGTTAAAGGCATGGAAGGCGCGACGAATGTGGCCGGACATCACGGCCTGCGCCCAATCGCTGTCGGCAGCGATGAAGGCCTGGATGAGTTCGCCGTGTTCGTGGGCGGAGCGGGCGAGCTCGGCGCGGCCATAACGGGCCGCAGTGCGGCGGACAACGGGCTGTTCGACGAGCGCCGCCAGAATCGTCGACAGGCGCGGACTGGCAGCGACTTCGATAATGATGGCGTGGAACAGTCGGTTGCACTCCAGAAAGGTCGCGACATCGGGGACATCGGGCTCGATCGCAGCTTCGATGCGAGCGTTGGCGGCAACAAGTTCGGCGATCCTGTTGGGCGTCATGCGCCGAGCGGCTCGCGCCGCGGCATGGCTTTCGAGCATGCCGCGCAGGGTGAACATCTCGTCGACCTCCTCGCGGCTCCAATCGGCGACAAACACCCGCTGTGAATCGCTGCGCACGATATAGAGTTCGGCCTCCAGCCGGCGCAGTGCATCGCGAACCGGCGTGCGTGAAACGCCGCAGATATCGGCGAGCTGTGCCTCGGTGAGCTGGGTGCCCGGCGGCGCGTCACCGGCCAGGATCAGGCTGCGGATATTGGCGTATGCCTGGTCGGAGGCTCGGGACATGAACAGGGGCTCTCCGATGTGGCGCACGCCTTGTATGACGCAAAGTCGCGATGATGGAAACGCTTGACGAACGGATTTGGTATACAATAGTCTTGCATCGACGAAGTTTGGCAAGGGCATGATTGTTGGGCGCGGAGTTGCATCGCATAAAGGTGATCGTTCCCATCCCCATGGATGCTGACGGCGTTGCCAACCGTGCGCAACAGCTGCCGGCGCATCTGATTGCGCCGGGATTCGTTCCCGAATTTGTCGCGGTGCCGTGGGGCGCGGCGTTGGGCGACAGCTATCATGACATGATGTTGATGGACTGGACGGTGTTTCAGGCCGGCGTTATCGCCGAAGCCGAAGGCTATTCCGGCGTGCTGATCGATACGGTCAGTGATTCGGGTCTGCGGGCGCTGCGGTCGCGACTGTCGATCCCTGTGGTGGGTCCTGGCGAGGCGGCGTTTGCCGCAGCGATGCTGCTGGGCAAGCGCTTCACGGTGCTGACGATGTGGCCGCAATGGTTTCCGCTGTATGAAAAGACACTCACCGAATATGGGTGGTGGAGCCGGGTCGCGTCGCTGCGATCGATTGATACGCGCCCGGATGTCACCGAGTTGCTGGCCGGCAAGGAAGAGGTCATCTTTGAAAAGCTGAAGCGCGAGGCCGAGGCGGCCATTGCCGAGGACAAGGCCGATGTCATCGTGCTTGGGTCGACAACGATGCACCAGTCGGCAAGCTATTTGGCCGGCGTGTTGCCGATCCCGGTAATCAATCCTGGGCAAGTGGCGTGGAAGACGCTGGAAATGCTGATTTCGCTTGGCCTGACGCACAGCAAGACGGCGTTTCCCGCGCCCGAAGTCGGCAAGGATTCCGATATCAGGAGGGGATGGGCGTGAGCGCGCAAACATGGTCTGAAGGCAGTGCGGCGCAGGCGCCCCTGCCCTATCCTTTCTATGTGGATATCGTCACCAAACGGTATTTCGACGGTGTCGATAACAAGAATCTGGCACAGATTATCGATTGCTTCACCGCCGATGCGGTTCTCACCGAAGTGACATCGAACACCGTGCATCGCGGGCGCGACGCGATTGCGGCGATGTTCGAGAAGCTTTTCGCCGATTTTTCGCATATCTGGCATGGCAACTTTGTCCACACCGCCGATCCGTCGACCAACGCCATCTGCTCGCAGTTCACCGTGTTGATCGCGCCGAACGGTGGAGACGAGTTGCGATATGAGAACTGCAACCGTTTTTACCTGAAGGACCGGCTGTTTCAGTCAGTTTATGTTTACATGAGCGGCGACAATCTGCTGAAAGCGGGAGACGCCTGATGCAATATGCACCGACGTTGTCGCGGATCGGCTTGATTGGCCTGGCGACGCAGGATTATTTTAGCAAGGTTGACGCCAAGGACATGGAGGCCGTGTTGGCCTGCTTCAATGATGAAGCGCTGTTCTGTGTGCAGACGAGCTTTACCCGCCATGCCGGCAAGGCCGAAATCCGCCGGATGTTCGAAGACTTCTTCAGCGCCTGGGCGACGATCGTACACAAGGATTTCACCTGCACGGTCGATGAGAAGAATGGCCGCATTGCCGCGAGCTTTGAAGCGGTGCTGACAGCCGCCGACGGCAGCGTGACGCGGCTGAACAACACCAATTTCTGGCGCTTGCGCGACGGCAAGTTCCAGGAAGTTTATGTTTATATGAGCGGCGCCAATGTCCTTGTTTGAACAAGGACGGCGGACAGCAAAGGGGACGACGAGATGACTGCAAAACGCATGACATGGTTGGGTGGCACCGCGACGCTGGCATTGCTGGCGGCGAATGGATCCGCAACGGCGCAAACTGCCTCGACAGCTGTGGCCGCAGCCGACACCATCAGCGAAGGCGAGATCCTTGTGACCGCGCGGCGTGACACCGAACGCCTGATTGATGTTCCAGCGTCGGTGAGTGTGTTGACCAGCGAGACGCTGGCGCGCACCGGCGTGGTGCGGGCACAGGATTTCCTGCAGTTGACCCCCGGCGTCACCATTGTGACCGGCACCGCCGAGGCGGGCGACACGCAAATCAATATCCGCGGGTTGAATGGCGCGCGCGATGCAGAGAGCAGCGTGGCTCTGGTTGTCGATGGCATTTTGAAGACCAACAGCGCGCAGTTGAACCAGGTGCAAGGCACGTTGCGCCAAGTCGAAGTTCTGAAGGGTCCGCAGGGCGCGCTTTACGGGCGCAACGCCGCCGCCGGTGCTATCGTGATCACGACGGTGAAGCCGGGCGATGTGTTGGAAGGGGCAATCAAGGGCAGCTTTGGCGAATTGCGTACCGGCGAATTGACCGGCTATGTCGCCGGGCCAATCACCGAGAATATCGGCTTTGTGTTGTCGGGCAATTACCGCACCACGGATGGGTTTTATCGCAACCGCTTTTTGGGTGATTCCAAAACGGTGGATGACCAGGAATCGGGCGGCATCGATGGCCGCGTCGTTGCAAAGCTGGGCGAGGACACGACGCTTGATCTGAAAGGCCGCTGGGCCAAAGTCTCGGGCGCGTCGATCAATTTCAACGCGGCGTTTCATCTGCCGAATTTCGCCGGTGTGAATCCGGCGTTCTATGAGGATGTGAACAAGCACCCCTTTGGTTATTATTCCAATATACGCCCGACCAACAAACAGGAAACATTCGAGTTTTCAGCCAAGGTCGATCATGAATTCGAGACCATGAAGCTGACAGCCTGGGGGTTGTACAGCGACGTCAAGCAAAGCCTGACCGCCGACGGCACATCCGCCGACTTCGCGCGCTACACCTTCCCCGGCGCGACACCGGACAGCGTGGCGGCGAGCAACAGCTGCTTTGCGACGACAGCGCAGTTGACCGGCTATCCGCTCAACCCGCCGGCCTTCATCGGGCAGATCCCGGTGCCGTTCATCTTTGCGCCGGCCAATGGTTCGACCTTTGGTCCCTACAGCCCGACGACTTGCGACGGAACACAGTTCCAAAAGCGCGAACAGAGCGACTTGAGCTTTGAAGTGCGACTGTCCTCGACGACTGATGGCCCGATCAGCTGGTCGGTGGGCGCCTATTACCTCAACCTCAACCGCGAGACGGGTGTCAGCCTGGGTGCCGATCTGGGCAAGGGCGTGACGCAGACGCTGTACAATCCGCCGGGCAGCACCAACCCGACATCGCAGCTGTACAACGACAAGTTCGACACCAGCGTCTATGCAGGCTTTGGCTCGGTGGATTGGAAGCCGAATGACGCGCTGACCTTTGGGGTTGCCTTGCGCTATGACATCGAGGATCGCTCGACGAGCAATCTGGTGCCGTTTGTGAAGGATCCCATTACCGGTGGGCCGATCAACCCCGGGCAGACCAATGGGCCAATTCCGGATCAGAATGCGTCGTTCAAGCAGCTACAGCCCAAGGTGACTTTGAGCTACAAGGCCTCGGATGAAGCCGTGCTGTTCGCCAACTGGGGCATCGGGTTCAAGTCCGGTGGGTTCAACAACCAGGGATCGTCGGCGGTTGTCGACCAGAACTTCAACGACGGCGTGACGCCCGGCACGATCAACGCCGGCGTCAATATCGACGACCAGTATCGCAAGGAAAAATCGAGTGCCTTTGAAGTCGGCGTGAAGGGTTCGTTGTTTGATGGTGTCGTCAGCTATGACCTGGCCGGATATTACACCAAGATCACCGACATGCAGTTCTTTGAATTCTTCGTCGGCGGGTTCGGGCTGCTGCGCGTCGTGTCGAACATCGACAAGGTTGACGTGTATGGCGGCGAACTGAATTTGACGGCGCGGATCATGGACGGGTGGACGGTGTTCGGCTCGGGCAACATCACCGGCAGCGAGATCAAGAAAAACACCAGCCGGCCGGATACTGTGGGCAACAAGTCGCCGTATACCGCCGATTATACTCTGAACGTGGGCACGCAGTTTGTGATGCCGATCACCGACCATCTGAAGGGCGTGCTCCGCGCCGATTACCGCTTGACGGGGCCGACATGGTTCCATTCGGTGCAGGACCAGGTGAAGCCGACCTTGTTCAGCGGATTGCTGCCAATTTCGGCGCTGGCGCTGCCGGCATTTGTGGGTGATGCGAAATATGATGTGACGCAGCGCGATGCCTATGGCGTGGTCAATCTGCGGGTGGGCCTCGAGGGCGACAATTGGACGTTGACGGCGTTTGCCAACAATATGCTGGACAAAAAGTTCTTGAACGAAGTGATCCCGGCTATCGAGTTTGGCGGATCGTTCATTTCGCCGGGGCAGCGGCGGGTGATCGGGGTTGAAGCGGGGTTGCGGTTTTAGGGTCGCAGCGCCGCGAGCGCGCAGCGCAGCAGCGCGCCGACAGGCGCAAGACCGGCCGGCGGGGCGGCGCGGGCGAAGCGCGCCGAACCCGTCCGACGCGGGGGCTCTGCCCCCGTCCTTTCTGTTCTTTGGCGAGACGGGCGCCCTGCCCTGCCGTCGCGCCGCCAGCACACCCTGCGCTGCGCGAGCTTTGCTCGCGCCGGGACGGAATGTGGGTGGTAACCACTTTCGCCCAAGTGCAGACGTTCAGCAGCCCGCGATGATATGCTTGATCGTGAGCGTGGAGGCCTCGCCAAGGAAGCAGATTTGCGGGTTGGTGCCGGAAAATGACAGCGTGAACATGTCGAGGTAGCCACGGTAGTTCCGGCCGATCCAGCACCATCCGAGTTCAGAACCGATGGCGTCGGCAATCTCCGCGCATTCATCCCAACCGCTCGCAAGATCAGAGGCATCTTCCAAGGTAACGATGACTTCGTCGGTGTCGGGATCAACCCGAAGCACGACGGCACGATCTTCGATTACAAAGGCAATGGAATCCCAACCGGCAGGCCCATCTCTGCGTCCTACGACCCCGCTCACAGTTCGCCCATGAACTTTCTCATAGTCGAACTGGAGCATCGTGCTGTCGGCCATGCTGCCCTATAACCCATCAACGGACGCCAGCTAACCACCAAAAGCAGACCCCCCTGCCCCACGTCTGGATGCCAGCCTGCGCTGGCATGACAGGGTAGGTGCTGGTTATGCCCGAAAGAAAAACTTGGTCGCGGGTCAAGCCCGGGATGACGGGTTGGTAGAGGTTGGGAAGTCGCGCTCTTTTCTGCATGGCCGGTGGGTCATGGGTCCCGGCCTGCGCCGGGATGACAGGTTTTAGGGGGAGGTTAGTCCACGGTCTTGAAGGGCTTCACCGGTTTAACGGTGAGCGGCGGAAAGCCGAGGCTCGGCGCCAGGTCGTGCCAGTCGGGGTTGGTTTCTTCGATCAGCCTGACTTTCCAGTCACGCTTCCACTCCTTGATGCGTTTTTCGCGGATGATGGCGGGTTCGATGCTGGCATGGGCTTCGTACCAGACGAGGCACTTGACGTCGTAGCGGTCGGTGAAGCCCTTGAACGTGCCGTCGCGGTGTTGGCTTATGCGGCGCATCAGGTCCGATGTGACGCCGGTGTAGAGGGTGCCGTGGCGTGCGCTGGCGAGGAGGTAGGCGTAACCGTGTTTGTCCATGACGGAAGAATATCGGCTTGATACAGGCCTGTCATCTTGGCGGCGGCCGGGACCCATGAATTCCGACTGTCCAGACAAACGCGCCGCACAATCCGCCTGACACCAGCGGTGGCGGGCCATGGGTCCCGGCCTACGCCGGGATGACAGGTTAGAGGTCGCCCTTCTCGATGCCCGCGATTGTCGCCCAATAGGCGTCATCTGTCGCGCCGGCCTCGAGATCGGCGATTTCCTCGCTCATGATCGAAAGGACGCGGGCGATCATGGCTTCGCGCGCGACTTCCCGGCGTTGGCGGACGGGGAGCGGGGCGATGTAGGTTTCGACCGCATTGGGGGCGAGCCAGCCGGCGTTGGCACCGAGGATTTCGACGGTGTCGACCCGATCGCGCAGGACCGAGACTTCGCGGGTGAGGGCGAGGACCATGGCGATGAGGCGATCGATCGCGGGATCGGCGTGGAAGGCCGGGCGGGCGCCGGTGACATGTTTGGGGAGCGGCTTCATTTCCGCGCCATCAGAACAGAGAAGCCGCGTTTCTTGGCGATGGCATCGGGGAGTTTCTGGTTGTTCTGGCTCTGCTGGACAACGGCGGCGCTGAGGACATCGAGTTCGGGGGTGGCGAAGCCGGCTTTGGCAGCAGCAGCTTCGAGATCGATGCGG
>JANPEP010000120.1:0-2882 GCA_031422995.1 Polymorphobacter sp.
AGTGGAGGATGCGGCCCGGGCGGCGGAATTGCAGGCGGACCCGAAGAACCGCGCCGAGAATTTGATGATTGTGGATCTGTTGCGGAATGATCTGTCGCGGGTGGGGACGGATGTGCGGGTGCCGGTGCTGTTCGAGGTGGAGACATATCCGACGGTGTTGCAGATGACATCGACGGTGATGGCGACGGCGCATGACGGGGTAACAGCGGCGGATGTGTTGTTGCGGCTGTTCCCGTGTGGATCGGTGACGGGGGCGCCGAAGATCCGGGCGATGGAGGTTATTGCCGAGGTCGAGGATGGGCCGCGGGGGGTCTATACAGGGAGCATCGGGGCGATTTCTGACGGTGGGGACGCGGTGTTCAATGTGGCGATCCGTACTTTGGTGCTGGCACCAGGGGCAGGGCAGGCGCGGCTGGGGTTGGGGTCGGGCATTGTTGCCGACAGTGATGCAGCGGCGGAATGGGCGGAATGCCTGCAAAAATCGGCGTTTCTGGCGCGACGCGGCGTGCCGGATTTGATCGAAACCATGCGGGTTGAGGCGGGGCGGGTGGTCGATCTTGACCAGCATCTGGCGCGAATGGCGGGAAGTGCGGGGTTTTTGGGCGTGGTTTTCGATGGTCTTGCGGTGAAATCACGGGTTTTGGCTGCTGTTCAGGATGGGTTTTCGGGGCGATTGCGGTTGCTGGTGGGTGCATCGGGGTCGGTGAGTGTGATGTGTTCGGCGTTGTCGGTGGCGGGCGAGATGCGAGTGGCGGTGGTTGATTTGCCGGTGGGGGTGGATGACTGGCGGTTGCGGCACAAGACAACCGATCGCGGGTTTTATGATGCGGCGCGGGCGGCGAGTGGCGCGGATGAATGTGTGTTTGTGCGGCCGGATGGGTTGGTGACGGAGGGGAGTTTCACCAATGTATTTGTGGAGCGGGATGGGGTTTTGGTGACGCCGGCGCTGGGTTTGGGGTTGTTGCCAGGGGTTTTGCGAGGGCGATTGGTGGATGAGGGGTTGGCGCGCGAGGGGGAATTGACGGTGGCGGATTTGGCGGACGGGTTTTTTGTGGGGAATTCGTTGCGGGGGTTGATGCGGGCGCGGTTGGAGGGGTAGGTGCGCTGGTGTCGAAGGGTGGACCCCCACCCCGCTCGGCGAAGTCGCCGAGTTGCCCTCCCCACAGGGGGGAGGGAACCGGCTTCGAGGAACCTTCATGTCGATGCTTTCTGCTGCCATTCAACGTATCCAGCCTTCGCCGACGATCGCGGTGACCAACAAGGCGGCGGTGTTGAAGGCCGAGGGGCGCGACATCATCGGGCTGGGCGCAGGCGAGCCGGATTTCGATACGCCGGATTTTGTGAAAGAGGCGGCGATCGAGGCCATTCGCAAGGGGCAGACGAAATATACCGCCGTGGATGGCACGCCGGAGTTGAAGAAGGCGATCCAGGCGAAGTTCCGCCGCGACAACCAGCTGGATTACGGGCTGGACCAGATCACGGTGAATGTCGGCGGCAAGCAGACGATTTTCAACGCGATGCTGGCGACGCTCGACCCGGGGGACGAGGTGGTGATTCCGGCGCCTTATTGGGTGAGTTACCCGGATATCGTGAACTATACCGGGGCAACGCCGGTGATTATCCCGTGCGGCATCGAGCAGGATTTCAAGCTGACGCCGGCGCAGCTGGATGCGGCGATCACGCCGAAGACGAAATGGTTGATCTTCAATTCGCCGTCGAACCCGACGGGGGCTGCGTATTCGCGGGATGAATTGCAGGCGTTGACTGATGTGTTGATGAAGCATCCGCATGTCATGGTGCTGGCCGATGATATGTATGAGCATATCGTTTATGACGGGTTCGAGTTCACGACGATGGCGCAGGTGGAGCCGGGGTTGTTCGAGAGGACGCTGACGGTGAATGGTGCGTCCAAGGCCTATGCGATGACCGGGTGGCGGATTGGCTATGCGGGCGGGCCGGCGTGGTTGATCAAGGCGATGGCGAAGTTGCAGTCGCAATCGACGTCGAACCCGTGTTCGATCTCGATGGCGGCGACTGTTGCTGCGTTGAATGGCGACCAGTCGTTCTTGCAGGTGCGGAACGCAGCGTTTGTGAAGCGGCGCGACCTGGTGGTTTCGATGCTGAACCAGACGCCGGGGTTGCGCTGCCCGCGGCCGGAGGGGGCGTTTTATGTGTATCCGGATTGCGCGGGGTTGATTGGCAAGGTGACGCCTGCGGGGGTTGTGCTGGTGGATGACGAGGCGGTGGCGGCGTATCTGCTGGAGGCCGAGGGCGTGGCGGTGGTGCATGGCGCGGCGTTCGGAGGATCGCCGGCGTTCCGGATTTCCTATGCGACGTCGGATGCGCTGTTGCTGGATGCTTGCACGCGGATTCAGCGGGCGGTGGGGAATTTGCGGTAGGGTCAGCGTTGCTTTTTGGTCATGGTGGCGGTGAAATCTGGCGCCTTGTTCGCGACCCAATCGACAAATTTGCGCACGCTGGGGTCGGCCAGCAGGCCGTCGACATCCATGCCATGGCGTTGCAGTTCCGAATTGGTGAAATTGGCGATCAGCATCTGCTGACAGATGGGGTGCATGGGTACGACATCGCGCCCGCCCCGGCTTTTGGGAATGGGGTGGTGCGATATGACGGTCTTGCCAGTTGGCCGGCCACAGAGCCAGCAGGGGGGGGCCGCCGCAGGAGGCTCATCCTTGAGGTGCGAGTCGCCATAGGGATCGTGCTTCGAATGTTTGCGGGCCATGGATCTGCCTGTGTTGGCGTTGGCCGCTGATGGCGGCGCGGGCAGCATTAACACATTGGGATTTGTGACAAAGGCTTTCATGCGCCGCGCCGTGAGCAGGCGCTGTGGCGTGTCGGCGAGGGCATGGCGGTGGCGCCCCACC
>JANPEP010000121.1:0-24989 GCA_031422995.1 Polymorphobacter sp.
GATAAAAGCTGCCGTGCAACCCTGCGGGCAATGTGCCTTCGATTACCAGGTCGGGCGCGTCCATCTCGGCATGGAACGGCGCATAATAGCCGTTGAGCGCCGGATCGGTGCCGAAGGACGTGACCATGTTGAAACTCCCCAAATTGCTGGGGGGAGAATAGCGGGCGTTTCAGACGAGGCGACTGGCGAAATAGGGGGAGTGAGCCACAACTGAGGGTATCAGGAAGAAAGCAAGGCATGGGCGAAGCCCATGCTGACGTCAGACGAGTTCGGCCAGCGAGGCTGTCCGCCTCGCTGGCCGAACTTGCGCCTGTCGGCGCGCTGCTTGCAGCGCGCTCGCGGCGCTACGCAGCGAACTGGTTCATCGTGTTGTGTGCGCCGCCAGCCTTCAGTGCCGCTTCACCCGCGAAATACTCCTTGTGGTCATCGCCCAGATCCGAACCCGACATGTTCTGGTGCTTCACACAGGCAATGCCCTGGCGGATTTCGGCGCGCTGGACGTTCTTGACGTAACCCAGCATTCCGGCGTCACCGAAATATTCGCGCGCGAGGTTGTCGGTGGAAAGCGCTGCGGTGTGATAGGTCGGCAAGGTGATGAGGTGGTGGAAAATGCCTGACCGCCGCGCGCTGTCCGACTGGAAGGTGCGGATGCGCTCATCGGCTTCGGCGCCAAGATCGGTGGCGTCATAATCGACCGACATGAGCCGCGCGCGATCATAGCCGGCAACGTCCTTGCCCGCCGCAACCCACGCATCATACACCTGCTGGCGGAAATTCAGCGTCCAGTTGAATGACGGCGAATTATTGTACACCAGCTTGGCATTGGGCACGACTTCGCGGATGCGATCGACCATGCCGGCGATCTGCTCGATGTGGGGCTTTTCGGTTTCGATCCACAGCAGGTCGGCGCCGTTCTGCAGCGACGTGATGCAATCGAGCACGCAGCGATCTTCGCCCGAACCGGCACGGAACTGGAACAGGTTGGATGGCAACCGCTTGGGCCGCATCAGCTTGCCATCGCGGTTGAGGATGACATCGCCATTGCGCGCCGTCGCGGGGTCGATTTCTTCGCAATCGAGGAAGCTGTTGTACTGGTCGCCAATGTCGCCGGCTTGCTTGGAAACCGCGATCTGCTTGGTCAGGCCGGCGCCGAGCGAATCGGTGCGGGTGACGATGATGCCGTCCTCCACGCCCAGTTCGAGGAAGGCGTAACGGCAGGCACGCACCTTGGCGAGGAAGTCTTCATGCGGCACCGTCACCTTGCCGTCCTGGTGGCCGCACTGCTTTT
Source organism: Polymorphobacter sp. (assembly GCA_031422995.1). Taxonomy (GTDB): domain Bacteria; phylum Pseudomonadota; class Alphaproteobacteria; order Sphingomonadales; family Sphingomonadaceae; genus Sandarakinorhabdus. The sequence continues at coordinate 1,289 of JANPEP010000121.1, forward strand.
CGTCCGAAACCTGGTTCTCGATCTGCAAGGCACAGGCCCCGGCTTCGATCATCTTCTTGGCAAGCAAATAGGTCGCCTCGGCATTGCCGAATCCGGCATCGATGTCGGCAATGATCGGCACGACATGCGTCTGGTAATTCTCGATAGCCGCCAGCAGCTGCTTTTCCTTCAACTGGTCGCCGGCGTCGCGCGCGGCGTCCACTTCGCGGAACATCCCGCCCAATTCCCGCGCATCGGCCTGGCGCAGGAACGTATAAAGCTCCTCGATCAACGCCGGCACCGAAGTCTTCTCGTGCATCGACTGGTCAGGCAAGGGCCCGAATTCGGACCGCAGCGCCGCAATCATCCAGCCCGAAAGATACAGATACCGCCGATCTGTCGAACCAAAATGCTTCTTGATCGAAATCATCTTCTGCTGGCCGATGAAACCGTGCCAGCAGCCCAGCGACTGGGTGTAATTGGCCGGATCGGCGTCATAGGCCGCCATGTCCTTGCGCATGATCGCCGCAGTGTAACGCGCGATGTCGAGCCCGGTGCGAAAGCGGTTCTGCAAACGCATCCGCGCCACGGATTCGGCGCTGATGCCATCCCAACTGCCGTTATGGCTGCGGATGAGCGCGTTGGTCTGGCTGATATGATCCTGGTACGACATGGGAAACTCCTGAAAACAATCTGTTCAAAATGGCTGTGGCGGGGCTGCGTTTGTCGCTGCCTCCGCCACATCCTCCCCATAAACACTGTAGTTGTTGTCATCCCTGTGGCCGTGCGCTAGGCGAAGGTCAACGCATTCAGTCAAAGAATCGTGTCGAAATGTCCCCGCTTCATCTGTGAAAACTGTCATACTGTAAAAATTTTGACAACTTTGCCTACCCCCGACCTCCCCCCCGATACCGGCGGCCGCAAGCTGTTCGCCGGCGCACGCATCCGCCGCATCCGCGCCGCCCGTGGCCTTACACAAACCCGCATGGCCAATGATCTGGGCGTGTCTGTCAGCTATCTCAACCTCATCGAACGTGACCAGCGGCCCCTGTCCGCCGCCTTCCTGCTCAAGCTGGCGGGCAGCTACGACCTCGATCTCAAATCCCTCACCGGCAGCGACGGCAGCGACCTTGCCGACGAACTTGTGCGTGTCTTTACCGATCCGCGCCTCATTGGCATCGATGTGCCGCGCGCCGAATTGCGCGAACTTGCCGCCCGCTCGCCCGGCGTCGCTCAGGCGCTGCTCCGCCTTCACGCCAGCGTGCCCAGCCCGCAAGCCATCCCCGGCACTGGTCCACTGGATGCTGTCGTCGCCATGATCGCCGCCGCCGGCAATTATTTCCCCGCCCTCGATGCCGCCGCCGAGGCGCTGGCCGACGAACTCCGCATGTCCGGCCCTGATCTCAACGCCGCCGTCGTCGAGCGCCTGCGCGCCCGCCACGCCATCACTGTACGCGCCATGCCCGTCGAAGTCCTCCCCGATGCGCTGCGCCGCCTCGATCTCCATGCCCGCCAACTGCAACTCTCCGAAGCACTGGATGCCGCCAGCCGCGGGTTCGCCGCCGCGGTTCAACTCGTCCTCATCGAACTGAAGGCGCCCATCGCCGAAACCATCGCCGCCGCCGGCATCACCGATCCGCTCGCCCACCGCGCCGCCACCGTCGCGCTCGCCAAATATGCCGCTTCCGCCACCCTCATGCCCTATGCCCGCTTCCTCGCCGCGTGTGAGGCCACCGGTTATGATGTCGAACTCCTTCAGGCCCGCTTTGGCCGCGGCCTCGAACAAGTTGCCCACCGCCTCTCCACCCTCGCTCGCCCCGGCGCCCGCGGCATCCCGTTCTTCTTCCTGCGCATCGATCGCGCCGGCACCATCTCCAAATCCTTCGCCCCCGGCCCCTCGCCGATCCCGACCAGCGGCGGCTGCGCCCTCTGGTCGCTGCACGCCGCCTTTGATCGCCCCGGCGAAGTCCGACGCCAGCTTGTCGAAATGGAGGACGGCCACCGCTTCCTCACCCTGTCGCGCACCGTTCGCCCGGCCGCCACTGCCTGGGGCGCGCCGCGCGCCGAATTCGCCATCGGCCTCGGCTGCGATGCCCGCCACGCCGCTGCCCTCACCTGGAGCGCCGGCCTCGAACTCACTGGCCCCGCCACCCCCGTGGGCCCCGGCTGTGCCGCCTGCCATCGCGCCGCCTGCCGCCAACGCGGGCTTCCGCCCGCCGGCGCCCATTTGGCGTTCGACGAGCGCCAGCGCGGCCTCACTCCATTCCGCTTCACCGAAGATTGAAAGGCACGACCATCATGGCCAGCAACGGCATCCAGATCACCGGCACCATGCAACCCGGTTTCGAAACCATCCTCACCCCTGCCGCGCTCGCGTTCGTCGCGCAACTCCACCGCATGTACGAACCCACCCGCCAGTCGCTGCTCGCGGCCCGCCAATCGCACCAGCGCTGGTATGATCAGGGCAACAGCATCGATTTCCAGCTCGAAAGCAGCAGCGTCCGCGACGACAGCGTCTGGAAAGTCCGCCCCGCCCCGCATGATCTCACCGATCGCCGCGTCGAAATCACCGGGCCGTGCGATCGCAAGATGGTGATCAACGCGCTGAACTCCGGCGCCCAATGCTTCATGGCCTGCCTCGAAGACGCCAGCGCCCCCACTTGGCAGGTGATGGTCGATGGCCAGGTCAATTTGCGCGACGCCGCCGCCGGCACCATCACCTTGGAAGACAAGGGAAAGTCCTACAAACTCAACGCAAAAACCGCCACGCTCATCGCCCGCCCTCGCGGCTGGCACCTCGATGAAGCCCATATGCTCGTCGATGGCACCCGCGTCGCCGGCGCGCTGTTCGATTTCGGGCTTTACCTGTTCCACAACGCCAAAACCCTTATCGCCCGCGGCTCCGGCCCCTATTTTTACCTCCCCAAGCTCGAACATTATCTGGAGGCGCGGCTGTGGAACAACGTCTTCACCACCGCTCAATCCATGCTTGACCTGCCCATCGGCACCATCCGCGCCACCGTCCTCATCGAAACCCTCCCCGGCGCTTTCATGGCCGATGAAATCCTTTACGAACTGCGCGATCACATCACCGCGCTCAATTGCGGCCGCTGGGATTATATCTTCAGCTATATCAAGACGTTCCAGGCCGATCCCGACAAGGTCCTGCCAGATCGCGCCGCCGTCACCATGGCGGTGCCGTTCATGGCCAAATATGCCGCGCACGTGGTGCGCACCTGCCACAAACGCGGCGCCCATGCGATGGGCGGCATGAGCGCGTTCATCCCGGTCAAGGACGACGAAGCCGCCAACGAGCGTGCCTTCGCCGCCGTCCGCGCCGACAAGGAACGCGAGGCCACCCTGGGTCACGACGGCACCTGGGTCGCTCACCCCGGTCTCGTCGCGCTCGCCCGCGAGGTCTTCGACCGCCTGATGCCCGGCCCCAATCAACTCTCGGTCATCCCCGAAGGCAGCGCCACCGCCGAGGACCTCACCACGCCCCCGTCAGGCCCCAAGACGCTGGCCGGCCTAACCAACAACATCAATGTCGGCCTCGGCTACATCGCCGCCTGGCTCCGCGGCCAAGGCGCCGTGCCGCTGCACAACCTGATGGAAGACGCCGCCACCGCCGAAATCAGCCGCACGCAGCTGTGGCAATGGCGCGTGTCGGATGTGGTGCTGGATGGCGGCGAACCCGTCGACGCCGTCCTCATCACCCGCGTGACGGATGAGCAACTGGCCGTCTGGAAAACGCAAGTCGGCGACAATTTCTTCGCGACGGGGAAATACACCGAAGCCGCCGAAATCTTCCGCACGCTCGTCCTCGCCGACCGCCTCGAACCCTTCCTGACGGTCCCAGCGTACGAACATTATTTTGCCAGCTAAGCCGCCTTTTCCTTCTTCCCCTCCCGTTTCGAAGGGAGGGGGCCAGGGGCGGGTTCCTTTCTTCCGTCCCCTCCCCGCCGGCCTGGGCCTTGCACCTGTCGGCTCTCAACATGCGCGCTCGTGGCGCTGCGACTCACTCCGCCGCCAAAACCTGTTCGTCCTCAGCCTCAGCCTGCTGCAACGCCCACATCTCCGCATACGCCCCGTTCGCCGCCAACAGCGCCTCGTGCCGCCCGCGCTCGACAATCCGCCCCGCTGCCATCACCAGGATCTCGTCTGCATCGGTTACCGTCGACAGCCGGTGCGCAATCACCAGGGTCGTGCGGCTCGCAGATACCGTCCCCAGCGCCGACTGGATATCCGCCTCGGTCGCCGAATCCAGCGCGCTCGTCGCTTCGTCCAGAATCAAAATCGCCGGGTCCTTCAAAATCGTCCGCGCGATCGCCACCCGCTGCTTCTCCCCACCCGACAGTTTCAGCCCGCGTTCCCCCACTTGCGTCGCATAGCCATCGGGCAGCGACACTATGAAATCATGGATCGCCGCCCCCCGCGCCGCCGCCTCGATCTCGCTCTGCGACGCGGACGGCCGCCCATAGGCAATGTTGTACCCGATGGTATCGTTGAACAGCACCGTATCCTGCGGCACGATCCCGATCGCCCGGCGCAGTGAATCCTGCGTCACTTCGGCGATATTCTGCCCATCGATCGTCACCGCCCCGTCGGCAATATCGTAAAACCGATACAATATCCGCGACAGCGTCGATTTCCCTGCGCCGGAATGCCCGACAATCGCCAGTTTGCGACCCGGCGGCACATCGAACGACACATTGTGCAAAATCTGTCTGCGCGGTTCATAGGCGAAATCCACCCCCGCAAACCGCACATGCCCGCCACGGATGGTGAGCGCCGGTGCCCCCGGCACATCGGCAATTTCCGCCGGCGTGTCGATCAGGCTGAACATCGACTCCATGTCGATCAACCCCTGCTTGATCTCGCGATACACCATGCCGAGCATATCCAGCGGCCGGAACAGCTGCGCCAGCAACGTGTTGACCAGCACCACGTCACCGATGGTGAACTTGCCCTGGTCCCACCCCCACACGGTATAGCCCATCGCGCCGGCCATCATCAGGTTGGTGATCAGCGATTGCCCGACGTTCAGCCACGCCAGCGACACCTCGTTCTTTGTCGCCGCATCGGTATACCGCTTGATCGCCAGGCCATAATTGCGATTTTCATGGGCTTCGGCGTTGAAATATTTGACTGTTTCATAGTTCAGCAGCGAATCCACCGCACGCGCCACCGCCTTGTTGTCGCTATCGACCATCTCGCGCCGCAGCTTTGACCGCCAATCGGTCACCTTCTGGGTATAGGCGATATAGGCGACGACCATCACCAGCACCGCAACCACCATCCCCGGGCCCATCTTCACCCAGAAAATCACGCAAACAGCGGTCAGTTCGAAAATCGTCGGAAAGATGTTGAAAAGAATGAAATACAGCATCGTGTCGATGCTCTTGGTCCCGCGCTCGACAATGCGCGTCAGCGAACCCGTCCGCCGCTCCAGGTGAAACCGCAACGACAGCCGGTGGATATGCGCAAACACATCCTGGCTCAGGCGTCTCGCAGCCGTCTGGCCCACCTTTTCGAAGATCGCGTTACGCAGATTGTCGAACAACACCCCGCCGAACCGCGCCAGCGCATAGGCCGCCACAAGCGCCACTGCGATCTGGATGCCGTCCGGCACGCCCGCCGCCATCCGGTCGATCGCACCCTTGAAGGCAAACGGCATCACGAGGGTCGTGGACTTGGCCAGCAGCACCAGCAGCATCGCCGCGACCACCCGCGCTCGCAACGCCGTTTCGCCGACGGGCCACAGGTATGGCATGAAGCGCTTCAGGGTGCTGAAATCAGCTTTCCCCTGCAGCGCCGGCGGGGCGGACATGTGTTGCATCGGCCCTATGTGGCAATCCGCGCGCCGCCGCGCAACGTGCCAGATGGTTGCATCACCGGGCGTGCCCCCCCATGGTCCCCGCCATGCCCCGCCACGCCCCCCCGCCGCATTCCGGCCTCCCCACCCGAGAGGCCATTCTGGCCTTCATCCGCGCCCAGCCATCGACCGTCGGCAAACGCGAAATCGCCCGCGCTTTCGGGCTCCACGCTCAGGACAAGATCGCCCTCAAATCCCTGCTGAAGGACATGCAGGACGAGGGGATTCTCGATCTCGGCCCCGGTCGCACCCTGCACAAGGGCGGTGGCCTGCCCCGCGTCACTGTCATCCGCATCATCGAAGTCGGCGACAACGGGCCGGTCGCTATCCCCGATCGCTGGGATCACGGAACCCCCCCACCGCGCATCCGCATCATCGAAGGCAAGCGCCGCGCCGCCCACGGCGTCGGCGATCGCATCCTCGCCCGCATCGAGGAACAAGGCGCCGGCCACACCGCCTTCCCCATGAAAACGCTGGCGAAAACTGAAGAGTTTGTCCTCGGCATCTTGCGCAAGGAAGCGCTCGGTTTCCGACTCGTCCCCACCGACAAGCGCGCCCGCTCCGACCTCTCGGTCTCAGACCCCGGTGACGGCGTTGCCGGCGATCTCGTCCTCGCCGAACCCTCCGGCCGCCCGCCGCATCAACACGCCCGCGTCGTCGAAATCCTTGGCGACCCGTTTGCGCCCAAATCCTTCTCGCTCATCGCCATCCACGCCAAGGGCATCCCCCACCGCTTCGAAGACGCCGTCCTTGAACAGGCCGAAACCGTCGCCAAACTCCCGCTCGGCGACCGCGAAGACCTGCGCGCACTCCCCTTCCTCACCATCGACCCCGCCGACGCCCGCGATCATGACGACGCCGTCTGGGCCGCCCCTGACCCGGATTCCCTTGGGGCTTTCAAGGCCATCGTCGCCATCGCCGATGTCAGCTTCTATGTCCGCCCCGGGACCGCGCTTGATCGCTCGGCGCGCAGCCGCGGCAACAGCGTCTATTTCCCCGATCGCGTCGTCCCCATGCTCCCCGAAACCCTCAGCGCCGATGTCTGCTCATTGGTCGAGCATCAGGACCGCGCCGTCCTCGCCTGCCACCTCGACATCGCCGCCGACGGCAAGGTCCTGTCGCAACGCTTCACCCGCGCCGTCATCCGCTGCGTCACCAATATCGCCTATGAAGACGCGCAAACCAGCATCGACAGCCAATCCGGCGACCACCTCCCTATCCTGCAAAACCTCTGGGCCACCTGGGCCGCCCTCACCAAGGCCCGCAATGCCCGTGAGCCGCTGGCCCTCGATCTCCCCGAACGCCGCGTCCGCCTCGATGATGCAGGGCGTATTGCGGCCATCGAATTGCGCGAAACCCTCGACGCACATAAACTCATCGAAGATTTCATGATCGCCGCCAATGTCGCCGCAGCAAAAGCCCTCGAGGCCAAGAAATCCCCCTGCATGTACCGCGACCACGAACCCCCCAGCCGCGAAAAGCTCATCGCCTTGAAGGACTATCTCGAAACTTTCGGCCAGAATTTCGCCATGGGCCAGGTCATCCAACCTGCCACCTTCAACCGCGTGCTCGCTCGCGTTAAGGGCGAACAATATGCCGAACAGGTGATGGAACAAGTCCTGCGATCGCAAACCCAGGCCTATTACAGCCCCGACAACAAGGGCCATTTCGGCCTCTCGCTAGGCAGCTACGCCCATTTCACCTCGCCCATCCGCCGCTATGCCGATCTCGTCGTCCACCGTTCGCTGGTCGCGGCCTATAAACTCGGCGACGGTGGCCTGACGCCCGAAGACGGGGCCGCCATGGCCCGCACCGCCGATCATGTCAGCATGACCGAGCGCCGCGCCATGGAGGCCGAACGCGACACCACCGATCGCTATGTCGCCGCCTTCCTGTCCACGCGCATCGGTGAAACCATGCCGACCCGCATCACCGGCGTCGCCAAGTTCGGCTTCTTCGCGCAAGTCGTCGGCCTTGGCGGTGACGGCCTTGTCCCCGTTTCCACCCTTGGTGACGAACGCTTCGTCTTCGATGATGGCACCCGCACCCTCGAAGGCCTCGAAACCGGCACCCGCTATACCGCCGGCATGCGCCTCGACCTGGTGCTAGCCGAGGCCAACCCGATCACCGGCGCCCTCCGCTTCGAACTCCCCCTCGGCGAAGGCCAGACTCGCCCGCGCAACGATCGCGTCCGCACCGGGCGTCGTCAGGGCCAGTCCCGCGTTCCCAAGGGCATTCGCCGCGGTCGCTAGGGTGTTTTCCAGTCAGATGGATTCATCTGACGTACAAGAAAACACCAAACCCGAATCCAACACTTCGGCAATAATCTGTGCCCTTCGCGCAACACTGCGGCCCAATAGCACTGTGATAGCCCTGAAACACACCATTAGGGATTGTCAAATTGCTGCACTGCGATGAACCTGTTTGGCATCACAGTAAGCGGAGAGTGCCATGCAGTTTCGTTCGTTTCTCGCGAGTAGCGTCACCCTCGCGGCTCTGATCGCCGGCGCCGCCAACGCCCAATCGACAAGCCCCGTGGTCACGGCCGCCGCATCCGATGAATCCGAAGCCATCATCGTCACCGGCTCCCGCATCCGCCAGGATCCGCTGTCGCAGCGCGCGCCGGTCGTCACGCTCGACACTGCATCGCTGCAACGCACCGGCATCTCCTCCATCGCCGACATCCTGCAACGCCTGCCCAGCGCCGCCGGCGGCCTCAACACCCGCGTCAACAACAGCGGCAACATCGGCAACCCGCCCGATGGCGGCGGCGTCGGCGCCGGCTCGGCCGAAATCGACCTGCGCTATCTCGGTTCGAAGCGCACCCTGGTGCTTGTCGATGGCCTGCGCTTCGTTAACGGCACCTCGGCCAGCGGCATCCCCTCGACGGTCGATCTGAACACCATTCCCGCCAACATGATCGAGCGCATCGAAGTCCTGCAATCGGGCCAGTCACCGCTTTATGGTTCGGACGCGATTTCAGGCGTCGTCAACGTCATCACCCGTCAACAGCAGGAAGGCCTGCGGGTTTCGGCGCAGTTCGGCACCTTCCGCCAGGGCGATGGCCATACCCAGGATTATCAGGCCAGCTATGGTATCCAGGGCCCGACGACGAGTATCGTCTTCGGCGGCAGCTATGTGAAGCAGGACGCGGTGCGCACCGCCGATCGCGACACGTCGCAATTCCCCAATCCCGGCCAGACCAGCTGCACCGATCCTGTCGGTGGCTGCTCCAGCGCGACGGCCAACGGCTTTTTCGCGGTGCTCGGCGGCCGCAACCTGACTCTGAAGGCACCCGTTGGCGGCAAACCGCGTTTTGACCCGCTCGATCCGACTGGTCCCAACAGCGATTTCAAGCTGTTGACCGCCGCCGACCGTTTCAACTTTTCGCCGCTCAACTATTTCCTGACGCCTTCGGAGCGCTATGGCGCCTGGTTCAGCGCCAAGCAGGAGCTTACGGACAACATCAACTTCCGCGTCAAGGCGCTGTGGAATCGCCGCAATTCGCAGAATCAGGCGGCCTTCCTGCCTTTGTTTGTCGGGCCTGATGCCGGCAACGGCAATTTGCTCGATATCATCTCGATCGATGCCACCAACCCATTCAACCCGTTCGGCGTCACATTGTCGGCCGGCAAGCCCGGCGAGGCGCCAGCGAATTATTCCACCGTTCGTCGCCGCCTGATCGAAGCCGGGCAACGCACCTATTCACAGCAAGTCGACACCATCTCGCTGACGGCCGGCCTCGACGGCTCGTTCAACGTCGGCGAGCGCAAATGGTATTGGGACGCCAATTTCGTCCTCGGCCACAACAACGCCCGGCAGCTGTTCACCGGCAACGTCAATGCCCAGAAACTGGCGCAGGCGCTCGGCCCCATCGCCAATTGCACCGGCGAGTGCGTGCCGTTCAATATCTTCGGCGGCAATGGCTCGGTCACCCCGGCAATGCTCGGCTTTGTCACCTTCGATGAACGCAGCCGCAGCAGCCAGACGCTCAATGACTATACCGCTAACCTCAGCGGCGACCTGTTCGACCTGCCCGCCGGCCCGGTGGGCTTTGCCGTCGGTTACGAGCATCGCGTCCAGCGCGGCACCTTCGATCCCGATCCCATCATCACCGCCGGCCTCGGTTCGGACATTCCGGCACAGCCATCGCGCGGCGCCTATAATTCCGATGAAGTCTATGGCGAGCTGCGGGTGCCGCTGCTGAAGGATCAACCCTTCTTCCAGCTGCTCGAAGTCGATGGCGCCGTCCGCCACGTCAATTATTCGACCAGCGGCAGCAACACCACCTATACGGGCAGCGGCCAGTGGAAGCCGGTGGGCGACCTGCTGCTGCGCGGTTCCTATGCCACGGGCTTCCGCGCCCCGGCCATCGGCGAGTTGTTTGGCGCCGCATCGCGGTCCGACGCGCCGATCGACGATCCCTGCAGCAACGTGCCAGGTTCGGCATGGCAGGCATCGGCAACGGCGCGCGCCAACTGCATCGCCAATGGCGTGCCGGCGAACGGCAGCTATCAGGAGCCATTCGGCGGCCAAGTCTCGGTCACCACCGGCGGCAACCGCGCGCTGCGGCCTGAAACCTCGCGCACCCTCTTGTTCGGCGGCGTCTATGCCCCAGCCTGGGCCCGCGAAAACGGTTTCGCCAGCAATCTCAGCCTTGAAGTCAATTATTACGACATCAAGGTCGATGGCGCGATCGCGCCGATCGGCGCCGACATTACCCTGGCCCGCTGCGTCAACGTCGCCGATCCGCTCAGCTGCGCTTCGATCTCGCGCTCGGGCGGCGGCAACATCATCCGCGTCAACGGCTTGTTGCAGAACATCGGGGAGATCAACACCCGCGGTATTGACGTGACTTTCAACTATCGCACCCAGCAAACGTCGGCGGGCGCCTTCGGCTTGTCGCTCAACGGCAACTTCCTGCTCAACTATTCGGAAACCGTGCCGTCCTCGACCGGCTTCACCACCACCGAGTATGAAGGCCGGACGCGCGGCTTCCCCGATCAATCCTATCCCAAGTTCAAGGGCACCGGGGTCATCGACTGGCAGATCGGCGATTTTGGCGCTTCGTTCACCGGCCGCTACATCAAGGCGGTGCGCGAATTCGACGATCGCGAGTTGAAGGGCACCTTCTATGGTGACGTCCAACTCGTTTACACCCCGTCGTTCCTCGAACAGAAGTTGGCCTTCACCATCGGCGTCAACAACGTCTTCAACCAGGATCCGCCTGCCTGCTTCAGCTGCACCGGCCCCAACTATGATCCAAGCACCTATGACGTGCCCGGCCAGTTCGGTTACCTCCGCCTGACCTACAAGATGTAAAATCCAGGGGGTGGGGCCACCGCCTCACCCCCGGTTTGTCTGTCATCCCGGGCTTGATCCGGGACCCAGCTTCTTTCGGCGTCTGCGCGCGGCGGTCCTATGGTTTCGCCACCACCTCATCCGCGATCAACGCCACCGGAATAACCCCTGCATCCATGACCCGCTGCATCACATCACGCAGTACAAACGGCCGCCCCGCCACCTCATCGGCGTGCGAAGCCTCGGCCAGCAACCGATCAAGCTGCAATTTCCCCGTCACATAACTCGGCCCATATCCCGGCTGCCGTGCGTACAGCAGCTGCTCGAACCCCACCAAGGGACTCGCCGGGTCAGACCACCCGCGCGGCGTCCATTCGGCATGGAATTTCCCCGCCTGCGCCAAATCCATCTCATTGGCCTGCACTCGCAATGACGCCAGGCCCCGCGCCGCGCGATTGGCCAGCATGATCCACACCAGTTCGCGCCCATGCGGAATGTCGTCATACAGGCCGGCCTGCATCACCAGCTCCTCATACGCCGTGGCAAAGCCTTCGGAGCGATTCGAATAGATGGTGAACAGCGGCGGCACCCTCCGGATCGGGCTGGCGTGCGGCGACTCGCGCATCCGCGCCAGGTCGATCCAATGGGTGAAATGCGACATCAGCGGCCAAGGGTCATAGGCGTTGACGTGGGTGAAAAAATTGCGCTTTTCCAGCGGCGTGTAATCAATCGCCTGATTGGCAATGGCTTTGCGGGACCAGGACGCATCGGGCATCAGCCCGGTATCGGCCAGAAACTGGCTGAACTTCACCTGCTTGGCCGCAACCATGCGCTCAAACGCTGCCGGATCGGTCAGTGGTACCACCGGCGGCAGCTTGCGGTTGCGCACTTCCTCCAGCCGCATCGACGCCACCGACCGATCGAGCTCGCGCTGCAAAAGCGCCACCTGCGCATCCCAATCCCAGGGCAGCAGCTCGACATTCTTCACATACCAATTGTAATTTTCCTTGCCGACCCCTGACGCCCCGGTCTTTTTCGGCGCCTCGGCCTTTACGAACGCCGCAAAATCCTCGCTTGCCGCCTTCGCGTCGGCGATGGCCTTCTGCAAACCCGGCCCGGCCCCCGTCATCGTCGCCGCAATCCGCCCATCGAGCGTGTTCATCACCAACGTGCCGGCGCCCAGCTTTTCCAGGGTTTCGGCCTGCTCGCGAAACACCCGGTCGCCATAGGTCCACAGGTCCTTGGCGTTGCTCCCCGCCAGATTGGCCTTCGCCGCCGCCAACTTGCCCGGCACCAACGCCAGCATCGCCGTTAGCGCCTTTTCATCACCGGCATTCAACGGATATTTGAAGGTGTAAAGATTGATATTGGGGTGGGCATAGGGCCCCTCATGCGCCGGCACATCGCTCCAGTCGGCAAACACGCTGGCATAAAAATTCGGGTCGCGTGCCCAGGGCATCAATACCCGGAAATCAAAATCCAACCCGTTCATTTCGGTTTGCACGATCTGCCAGTCATGCTGCGCAGCCATCCGCCAGCCGCTGCGGTCGATGGCGTTCAACCGCGCCTGAAACGTCGGGAATGCCGCCTTCATCCGCGCCATCGCTGCCGGGCTGTAATCCAGCCCCGCCGTTCCCGCCGGCGTCACATATGCACGCCAATCGGCAAATAATTTTGTCAATTCGCCATAATTCGCTGGCATCGCCGCGATGGTCGCGGCCACTGGCATCGCTGCGCTGGTCGCCGCCACCGGTGCGGCTTGCACCGAAATCCCGGCCACCGAACACCCGATCGCCAATGCAGCAACAAGTCGTTTCAAGCGTGCCATGACCAAAGCCTCCCGAATTGCAAAGGCAAAGCCTGTCCGACGCCCACGGCAAGGTCAATCGGTGATTTGCACCGAATCCCCGGGCTTCAACCGCCACAGCCAACGTTCCAGAATATCCCGCTCCACCGCCACACACCCCTCGGTCGGCGCCCGGTCAGGCCGCGTGCAATGGAAAAAGATCGCGCTGCCCAACGGCACTACCGGCGGACTGTCATTGTGCCCCAGTACAAGGATGATGTCATAGACATGGTCCTCCCGCCACAACCGCTCGGCGGAGAACGGATGTGGGTGCCGCACCGGGCGGTTGTAAACCGGGTCGCACATCCCATCCGACCAGCCATCGTCGGCGCGCAACCACCGCCACGGCAGGCGTGTCATTGGCGCCGCCACCCGGTCCGGCCGGACCAGCGCCGCCCAGATCGGCCACACGCCCAGCGGTGAAGCGCCATCGCCCTCGCGCTTGGCGTCCGCGGCAACCGCGCCGCACTTGCCGAACGCCGCCGGCACCGTCTCGCCGAACCCCGTCACCGTGCCGGCCCTAACGCGGGCCATCAGCATCACAGCAAATGCCCCTGCCGGTCACGCTTTGTGTCCAGATAGGCATGGTTATGCGGATTGGGTGCCATGCTGTGCTCCACCCGCGTTACCGCCAGCCCATGCGCTGCCAACCCCGCCACCTTCAACGGATTGTTGGTCATCAACGACACCGCCCGCACGCCCAACTGCGTCAGCATCGCCGCCGCCAGCCCGAAATCGCGCTCATCCGGCTCGAATCCCAGCCGCGTGTTGGCATCGACGGTATCGAACCCCTGGTCCTGCAAGGCATAGGCCCGCAACTTGTTGAGCAAGCCGATGCCGCGCCCTTCCTGCTGGAGATACAGCAGAATCCCGCCCGCCGGATTCGCCGCAATCGTCGCCAGCGCCGCGTGCAATTGCGGCCCACAATCACACTTCAAACTGCCCAGCACATCGCCGGTCAAACACGCCGAATGCAACCGCACCAAAACCGCGCCATTTCGTGCCAGATTCGAAAGCGGATCGCCGATCACCAGAGCCAGATGCTCCGGTCCGCCGTCATCGGGTCGAAAGGCCACCACCTCGGTATTTTCGGCCAGCGCCAATGGCAAACGCGCCCGTGACGACACCCGAATCCGCGCCGCACCCGCCGGCAACCCCAGCACAGCCCCCGCAGCTGCGATAACCACTGCATCGGCATCCCGCAGCGGTACTGCATATACCCCCGGCAACAGCCCGGCATGCTTGGCCAGCACGATCGCTGCCCGCGCCGAAGCGGCATCCGCACCCAGCGCCCGTGTAGAAAATGGCCCCTTCAACGGTGTCGCCAAGTCCAGCACCGGATCGGCCACCGCCCGCGATCCCGCCAGGTCGAGCCAGTCCGGCCGCTCCACCCAAACCGGTTCAGGGTCACCCACCGCCGCCGCCAACTGGTTGGAAAGATTGAGCACCGCCGCCCGCCGCGCCGTGATGATCACCCCGGCTCGTGACACCGTCTCCAAGGCCGCCAGCGACGTTGCATCGGCCAATTCCGCCGATAACACTGCCAATCCACCCACGCCCACAATCCGCCCACGCCGCAACGCATCAACCGCCGCCTCGGCAGAATAATCCGCCGCCACGCTCACCATTCCAGCGTCAAGATCTGCGGCACATGGTCCGAAGGCTTGCCCCAATCGCGAGCATCTTCAACGACTTCGAACCGCGTCGCGGTCTTCGCCACCTCGGGGGAGGCCCAGATATGGTCCAGCCGGCGACCCCTGTCGGACGTCCGCCAATCCGCCGCGCGATAACTCCACCAGGTAAACAACCGCTCCGGTGGCGCAATGAAGTGCCGCCCCATGTCGACCCAATCATGGCTCGCCTGCAACGCTGCCAGCGCCGCCACTTCAATCGGCGTATGGCTCACCACATCGATCAACGCCTTGTGGCTCCAGACATCGCATTCCAGCGGCGCCACGTTAAAATCCCCAACAATCACCGTCGCATCGCGCAATCCTTCTGACCAGCGCGTCATCCGTTCGATGAACGCCAGCTTCTGCCCGAACTTGGGATTGACCGCCGCATCGGGCACATCGCCACCGGCCGGCACATAGACATTCTCGATCAACAGGCCATTTTGCAACCGCGCCCCGATATGCCGAGCCTCGCCATTGTCCTGCCAATCGTGTCGCCGCTCTTCGGTCAACGGAATCCGCGACAGCGTGGCCACCCCATGGTGCATCTTCTGGCCATTCAGCAGCCGGTGCCGATACCCCATCGTCTCGAACACATCATGGGGAAAGGCGTCATCGACCACCTTGGTTTCCTGAAGGCACAGCACATCCGGGGCATGATCGCGCAGAAACCGCTCGACGATGTCGAGCCGAAACCGCACCGAATTGATGTTCCAGGTGGCAATGCGCAAAGTCATCCCTGCGATGTAGGCGATGGCATCGCCCGCGTCACCTGTGGGTTGCGCGTCCGGGCTGTTCAGAAACGAATCATCCCGCGACCGATGCTATGCGCGGCGTTGGAGGCGCACCTCGGCCCTGCCGATGACGTCAAACCCGGACGAAGCACAGCTTGCAGGAATCTTGCAAGTCAAAGCCAAGCGCTTGAAATAAAAGGCCTTAAAATAATTGACCCTCGCTCCGGGGGCATGGAGCGAGGGTCTTTTATGCGCTCGTCACGCAAACGGGAAGCACTTGTGCGCCACCGGATAACAGGGGGCAAACTCCGGCAGCGGTGCAACCCGCCTGCCTGTAATGGCCCTCTTAACATTGACCCGGCATGAACGACGTTCAGAAACCTACGGCATACGTGCAGAAAAGTTGCATCAGAGTCGAAAAAAACACGGCTTTGGGCCTTTGAGCAACATTCCACCCCTTTCCCTTTGATTAGAGGCGGATAATGCTGCCTGTATGAACCGCCCTCGCTTCCTCCCCGCCTTCGCTGCCTTCAATGCGATTCTTGCCCTCACCTTTGGAACCTTCGCGGCACACGGCATCAAGGACCCACAGGCGCGCGAATGGATCATGACGGGCGTCATGTTCCAATTGCCTCATGTCGCGGCCATCTTCGGCATTCTTGGCTGGAACGCCTCGAAACTGGTCCGCCGCCCGGCCTGGGCGATCAGCCTCGGCAGCCTGATCTTCGCCGGCGATCTCTATGCCCTGGCATTGGGCGCACCGCGCTGGATTGCGGCGCTGGCCCCCATTGGCGGCTCGATGATGATGATCGGCTGGTTGTGGCTCGCCATCGTCGCCCTTGCCGGGGACAAGCTCGACCGCTTCGACGATTAGTCCCTGAAGCTGGGATCTATCCGGTCCAGTTTGCGCAGCAGTGCCGGCCACGCCAGCTTGTCCGCCAGCATCCCGATCCCCTGCGTCTGCCCGGCCACCTTGTCCGGCGTCCCCTGCGGGGCCCCATAAAGCCCGTCGCGCCCGGCCGAGAGCGTCGCCACCTGCGCCGCACAGGCCCGTTCCAGGAAATACAGCCGCACAAAGCACTGCGCCACCGTGCTGCCCACCGAAAGCGTACCGTGGTTGCGCAGGATCATGTTGTTCTTCGTGCCCAAATCCTCGACGAGCCGCTCGCGCTCCTCAAGGTCAGTCGCGATGCCTTCATACTCATGATAGGCAAGGTCGTGGCACACGGCCATCGCCGTCTGGGTGATCGGCATCAAGCCATCGGCCTGCGCACTCACTGCCTGCCCCGCGGTGGTATGCACATGCATCACCGCATGGGCATCGTCGCGCGCCATGTGCAGCGCCGAATGGATGGTGAAGCCGGCGGGGTTCGTCACATACGGCGTTTCCATCACCGGATGCCCTTCGACATCGATCTTGACCAGCGCCGAGGCGGTCATCTCCTCGAACATCAGATTATACGGGTTGATGAGGAAGTGATGCTCAGGCCCGGGAATCCGCGCCGACAAATGCGTGAAGATCATGTCGTCCCAGCCGTACAGCGCCACCAGCCGATAGGCCGCCGCCAGATCGGTACGGATCGCCCATTCCTCGGCCGACACCTGGTCCTTGACGCTCGAAACCGCCTTCAACTGCGTTGCCATCGTCCGACTCTCCAAAATCATCAGTGTCACTCTGCCTGCTTTTTGCGCGCCTGTGAATAAGCCCCCGTTCGGCACGCGTCCGAGCAATACAGCACCTGCTCCCAATCCCGCGCCCATTTCTTGCGCCAGGCAAACGGTCGCCCGCACGCCACGCAGGGTTTTTCCGGCAAATCGCCCTTGCGGCGCATCTTGGGCACAGCCTAACGTCCTTTGATTGTCACAATCGCAGCCTAAGCCGCGCCGATACCATAGCCGGGGGACACCATATGCGTCTTGATCTCGATCGTCGCGCCTTCTTCACCGCCAGCGCCGCCGGCCTCCTGCTCCCCGCCCGTCCGGCGCTGGCCGGCCTGTGGGCCGACAAGGGCTTCACTCATGGCGTTGCCTCGGGCGATCCCGGCCCCGATTCGATCAAGCTCTGGACCCGCTACGCCGCCACCGATGGTCGCGATGTGGTGCTCAAAGTCGAAGTCGCCACCGATTACGGCTTCAGCACCATCATCGCCCGCGTCGAAGCCATCGCCGGCCCCGCCACCTGGGGCACGGCCCAAGCCCGTCTCACCGGGCTCCCCCCCGGCGGCTGGCTGTTCTACCGCTTCACTGCGCCCGACGGCAGCACCTCTCCCATCGGCCGCACCCGCACCCTGCCATCCGGGCCGCTCTCGCGCTTCAACATCGCGGTGTTCAGCTGCGCCAACAAACCCTTTGGCTGGTTCAACGCCTATGCCCATGCCGCGGCGCGCGACGATATCGATCTCGTCGTTCACCTCGGCGACTATCTCTACGAATACATGCGCGGCATCTATCCCAACGCCGCCGAAACCCTCCCCGGCCGTGATATCGAACCCGGCAATGAAATGGTCCGGCTCGATGATTATCGCCAACGCTATGCCAGCTATCGCGTCGATCCCGGGCTTCAGGAACTGCACCGCCTGTTCCCGATGATCAGTATCTGGGACGACCATGAATTCGCCAACGATACCTGGAAAAAAGGCGCCGAAAATCACCAGGCCGATGAAGGCGATTGGGCCGCACGCAAGGCCACCGCCATGCAGGTCCATGCCGAATGGCTCCCGGGCCCCGATCGCATCTGGCAACGCTACGATATCGGCAACCTCGTCAGTCTCATCACCCTCGACACCCGCGCCGAAGGCCGCGATCAGCAACTCGATCTCGGTGCCGGGCTCAAGGACGGCAAACCCGGACTCACCGCGTTCAAGGACGGCCCCTGGTCCGACAAGAACCGCACGCTGCTCGGCACGGAGCAGGAGAAATGGTTCGCAGACACGCTCAAGGCCTCGGTCAAGTCCGGCCAGAAATGGCAACTCGTTGCCCAACAGATCGTCATGGGAAACATCTTCACCCCAAAGGGCGCCGTTTCCTGGCTCGCCCCCGATGCCGGCAAGCGCGCACAGGGCTTCGTCAACGGCGGCATCTTGGCGGCACAGGCCGGCATCCCTGGCAACATGGACAGCTGGGGCGGCTATCCCCAGGCCCGCAAACGCCTGCTCAAGGCCGCGCAAGCCGCCAACGCCGACATGGTCGTCATCTCGGGTGACAGCCACAACGCCTGGGCCTTCAACCTCGATGAAAGCGGCAAACCCGCCGGTGTCGAATTCGCCGGACAGTCGGTGACCTCCCCCGGCTATGAAAGCGCGCTCGCTGCCGATCCCGCCCTCATCCGCGCCGGGCTGGTCGCCGCCAACCCCGAAATGACCTGGTGTGACACCAGCCGCCGCGGCTATCTCACCGTCGCCTTCACCCCCGAAACCGCGCGCTGCGACTGGGTCTTCATGTCGACCATCCGCGACCGCACCCTCACCACCACAACCCCGCAAGCCGCCACCGTTCAACGCGGCAAACGCAAGATGCAGCTGGTTTGACAAGGGAAAACGCGCGTTTTTGACGTAAAGGGGGTGCGGGGGATGAATCCCCTGTCCACCGGAGGCCCTAACCTTGCTGCTCCTCGCCGCCCTCCTCGCCACCAGTCCCATCTGCGACGCCATTTGGCACGACCCCGCGCGCAACCGTGACATCCCCGTCCGCATCCGCCTCCCCGAAGGCACCGCCAAAGTTCCCGTCATCCTGTTCAGCCACGGCCTCGGCGGGGACACCGCCGGCGGCACGCTGTGGGGCCAGGCCTGGGCCGCCCATGGCTTCGCCGTCATCCATATCCAGCACGCCGGCAGCGACACCGCCGTCTATCGTGATGCCAAGGGCCCCGAAGACACCAAGGCCCGCGTCCGCGCCGCCGCCACCGGTGCGCAGCTTCAGGCCCGTGTAGCGGACGTCAGCTTCGTCCTCGATGAGCTCGCCACCCGCAAGACCGAAGGAAAGTGCAACCTCACCCGGCTCGACACCAGCCGCGTCGGCATCGCCGGCCACAGCATGGGCGCCTGGACCGCCCAGGCCATCGCCGGCCAGAATTTCTTCGGCGCCCCCCGGCTCGTCGACCGCCGCTTCACTGCCGCCCTTGCCTTCAGTCCCTCGGCCCCCAACAACGGCACCGCCGCCGAAGCCTTCGCCGCCATCACCATCCCCTTTATGTCCGTCACCGGCAGCCTCGATGGCAACCCGCTCGCTGCCAAAGCCGAAATCCGCGCCGCCGCAGAGGCCCAACGCACCGGCCCCTACACCGCGATGCCCCCCGGCCAGAAATACCTGCTGGTTTTCGAAGGCGGCGACCACATGGTCTTCTCCGGCAACAGCCGCCGCACCCCCACCTCCACCGATCTACACATTCAGACCGCCACCAAAGCCGCCACCACCGCCTTTTGGGGCGCGACCCTGCTCAACGGCAAGGCCGACGCCAGCTTCCTGAAATCCGGCTCCGGCCTCAAGGCGATGCTTTCCCCGGCCGACCGCTTCGACGCCAAATAACAGCACCGGGCTATCGCCGCCTTGCGCCTGCCCCCGGCGGCGAAAGCACGCGTCAATTCAGCGGAACACCCGGTCATCGTCGCGCGCCAGCGCTGTCAGCGCTGCAAGGTCGCAGATCTCGATCCGGCGATAACTGACATGGATCAGGCCACGTCGGGTCAACCCCGCCAGAACCGTGCTCAGGGTCTGACGCGAAATGCCACACATGGCCGCAAGATCGGCCTGGCTGACAACAAGCGCTTGCTGCTTGTCCTCGCCGTATAATCCAACAAATGTAAGCAAGCGTTGGGCGACGCGAATTTCGGAATCGGGGTGAGTCAGGTTGGCGATGACGCTGACCGCTTCGCCAAGGTCCTCCGCGACACTGATGGCAACAAGCCGGCAGTGGTCCGGATTCAGGATCAGCGACTCGAATTCGGCCTGGGGCAAGTGAACGATGGTGGTTTCGGCCACCGACCGGACCGAAACCCAACGCCCGGCGCGGCGAAACGCGGCCGCAGCACCAATCCAGCTACCCGGCGGAAATATCGTGATGATGCTATCGCCAGGCGGCACGCGGACTTGAAGATTACCGGCCGCGACGCCGACCATGCCACCGGGTGAATCCTCGGCATTATACGCGGCGCCGCCCGCCGGTATTTTGCGGATATGGCAACGACGCAGCACTTCAGACTGAAAATCGGGTGGGCAACGGCTAAGCCAGCCGCGGCTCCGAAAAATCGCCGCGGCCGCTGTCTTGTCCATTTTTGCACCATGCGAAACTGTCAAGTTCGCGTCAATCCGCCAACAGAATGGCTGCTAGTCTATTTTGACGGTGCGATCACGCACCGAATTGGGGAGTTGAGTGCGATGCGGGTGCAAGTGATCGTGGCACTGCTGGCAGCGAGCGCCGCGGCAGTGAACGCCCAAACGGTGGAAACCCGGCTTGGGCCGCTTGCCACCAACAATGGCTATCCAACCGCCGCCACCGCCGACAAGCTTTACGACGAGATGGATTTTCAGCGCGCTACCCAAGCCTATATCTGGGCGCTGCCGGCCGTCGGTTTCAAGGGCCTGTACGACGCCCAAGCCAAGACGCTGGGCAGCAAGAACGGTGACGTCCTGCTCTACAAGGGGTTGAAGGACAAGGCGGGGATGCTGACTCCCAACCTGACGACCGTATATCTTTTCAGCTTTTGGGACCTGGCCAAGCAGGGGCCGCTGGTTGTCGATGTGCCCAATGGCCCGACGGCGGGGGCAATCCTCGACATCTGGCAGCAGCCTGTCATCGACATCGGCCAGACCGGGCCCGACAAGGGCAAGGGCGGCAAATATCTGATCCTGCCACCCGGCAGCCCCGACATCGACGCGCCCGGTTACTTCATCGCGCGGTCGCCGTCGAACCAGATCTGGGTCGGCAACCGTGGCCTCGATCAGGACAAGGTCGCCGCCGAAGCCACCGTGCGCCAGCACAAGATTTACGGCTGGGATCAGCGCGCCAGCCCGCCGACCACCGGCTATGCCGAAGTCGCCGGCCGCGACTGGACGTCGGCGCAGCCCGCCGACCTCAACTATTGGCGGCTGCTCAGCGAGCTTTACGCCGACGAGCCGGTAGCGCCGCGCGACCGGGTGATGTTCGGGATGCTCAAGGGCCTTGGCGTCGAGCCGGGCAAGCCGTTCAAGCCCGATGCGCGCCAGGCGAAGATCCTGGGTGATGCCGCCGTCACCGGCGATCTGATGGCGCGCACCATCGCCTATGACAAGCGCTATGAGGGCGCCAAGCTCTATCCCGGCAAGCACTGGGACTATGCGGTGATGTTCGATCTCGACCACGAAAATCCAGACAAGACCCGAATGCAGCTCGATGAGCGGTCGTCATGGTTTTACGAAGCCGTCGCCATGTCGGTCGGCATGCAGGGGCGGATCGTCGGCTTCGGCCAGGCTTATGTCGAAACCTCCAAGGACAAGGACGGCAACTGGCTCGATGGCGGCAAATCCTATCGCTTCCGGGTCGATCCCAACGCGCCGGTCAAGCAGTTCTGGTCGATCACGCTTTATGACAATCTGACGCGCGGGCCCCTTGTCACGAGCCAGGGTGCCGCCGATCTGAGCTCGCGCTCCAAGGGAATTGTCACCAACGCCGATGGCAGCGTCGATGTCTATTTCGGCCCCGAAAAGCCTGCAGGCGCGACCAACTGGATCAAGACCACCGCCGGCAAGGGCTGGTTCCCCTATTTCCGCTTCTACGGCCCGACCGAGGCCTATTTCGACAAGAGCTGGCAGCTCAACGACATCGAACCGCTGGCAAAGTGAGGAAGCACCGATGACCGAAACCCTGACGCCGGCCGAAGCCCAAGCCATCGCAGCGGAGGCGTGGCTCTATGCCTATGCCCCAATCCAGCTCTATCAGACGATGTACAATCAGGCCGTCAACAAGGATTTTCCGGGCTATGTCGGCGGCTTCAACCGCTACCGCCACTATGCCCGGATCGCGACGCCCGCCGACCATGACATCGTCACGCCGAACAATGACACCCCGTACAGCTGGGCCTGGCTCGATCTGCGTGCCGAGCCGATGGTGCTGTCGCTGCCGGCGGTCCCCGAACGCTATTATGTCAACCAGTGGTTCGACATGTTCACCCACAATTTCGCCTATACCGGTGCGCGCGCAACGGGTCGCGAGGCGGGCAATTATCTGTTTGTAGGGCCGCGCTGGAACGGCGCGGTGCCGCAGAACATCACCAAGGTGTTCCGCGCCGAGACCGATTTTGTCGGCACGCTCACACGCACCGCATTGGACGGCCCCGACGATCTGGCGGCGATGCAGGCCTTGCAGGCGCAATATCTGCTGACACCGCTTTCGGCCTTTGCCGGAACGCCGGCGCCGGCCCCGGCAGCCACAGTGGAATGGCCGGTTTGGGACAAGGCGAAAGCCGAAGGCATCGGCTTCATCGGCTATTTGAACGCCTTGCTGCCATTCGTTGCGCCGGTGCCGTCCGAAGCCGCGATGCTGGCGCGCTTTGCCCGGATCGGCATCGGCGCCGGCAAGCCGTTCGACCCGTTGGCGCTCGATCCCGCCATCCGAACTGCGCTCGAAGCCGGGGTTGCCCAAGCCACCGCCGCATTCCTCGCGAGGGCGGCCAAGGAAAAGAGCGCGACGGCGTTCTTCGGGTCGCGCGAGGAGCTGGGGAAGGACTATATCTACGATCGTGCAGCCGGCGCGCTGCTCGGCATCTGCGGCAACAGCAAGGAAGAGGCGGTTTACTCGACCCAGCAGACGAGCGCCGATGGCAAGATTCTCGACGGCACCAAGAACTGGACGATGCGGTTCGAGCCGGGGCAGTTGCCGCCGGTGAACAATTTCTGGTCGATCAGCATGTACAATCTGCCAGAACGGTTTCTTGTCGAAAATCCGATCAACCGGTACTCGATCGGCAGCCGCACCAAGGGCCTGAAAACCGCCCCCGACGGCTCGCTGACGCTTTATCTCCAGCACGAAAATCCGGGGCCCGACAAGGAATCGAACTGGCTGCCTACGCCGGCCGCGCCGTTCTTTTTCGCCGGACGCTTCTATGGACCCAAGCCGGAGGCGATCGACGGCCGCTGGGTCACGCCGCCACTTGTCGAGGCCAAATGAGACCAGATGGCGAACGGCGGCGATCCCCAGCGCGCAGCAGGCACGCGGCCGTCCGCAACCGGTCCTGAATTCGCCGCCCTGACGCGCGCCCTCACCCCATCACGGCCGTCTGCAGGAACGCCTCCACCGCCTTCAACGGCACGTCCCGCGCCA
>JANPEP010000122.1:0-9315 GCA_031422995.1 Polymorphobacter sp.
CAGGCATCGCCGCGGCCGTTGGATTTGACTTCATACAGCGCCAGATCCGCGCTTTTGAGCAACCGGTCGACGCTGGCGCCATCGACCGGGCCAAGCGCATAGCCGACGCTGCCGCCGATGGTGACGGACTGGCCGTCGATGCAGAACGGCCGCGCCAGTGCCGCCACAACCGAGCGCGCCACTGCCTCGCCGCGGCGCCCCGAGGCTTCGGGCAGCATCACGGCGAATTCATCCCCGCCCAATCGGGCCACCGTGGCGCCGCCACCACCCACCGCATCGCGCAACCGCCCAGCGACTTCGCGCAGCAATTTGTCGCCGGCGCCATGCCCCATCGTATCGTTGACGGCCTTGAACCGATCGAGATCGATGAACAGCAGCGCGCAGCTTTTCGCCGTCCGCACCGCGCGCGCCAACGCATCCTCCAGCGATTCCCGAAACAGCGCGCGATTGGCCAGGCCGGTCAGCGGATCGAAGCGCGCCAGTTGCGCAATGCGATCATGGCTGCGCCGCGCCTCGGTCACGTCCCGCCCGACTCCGCGATAGCCGGCAAACTGCCCCATCGCATCGGCCTTTGGTGTGCCGGACAGCGCCCACCAGCGGGTTTCGCCCGCCACCAAAACCGGGATTGTGATGTCGCGAAATGCTCGCCGCGCGACAAAGGTGTTGGTCAGCGCCTTGACGGCATTCCGCCCCTCCCCGCGCTTTTCCTCGCCAAGCAGCCCGAGCAGCGGCTGCCCCAGCAAATCCGCCCGCGCCCGCTTTGCCACATCGGCCAGCCGCGGTGACACATGGGTCAACCGGCCCTCGATATCGACTTCGATCAGCCAATCCGAGCCATTGGCCTCGAATTCATTGAGCAGCAGCCGCACCACTTCGGTGTTGTCGCTAAGGTCGGATTGGGTCCGCATCCGCGCCATCATCGCGAAACTGGTAACGATGACGCCGCGACAGATGAGCACCGCAAAGGTGAGGAACGCCAGCAGGACCATCGGCGCGCCCAAGGGTGACGCCGCCGGGATTGCAGCGATGGTGCCGATGCCGATAATCACCACCAGCAATATGCCGCACACCGGCATTACGGCCGCAGCAAAGCCACAGGCCCCCATTGCCGTCAGCGACAACAGCATCAGCAGCGCCTGCGCCTCCGTATCGCCGTGGGGCAGCAGATGCAGGACGAGCGCCGCCCAGCACACGGCAAAGGCCGCGACTTCGGCCGTGATCAGCCAGAAATAGCGAACGGTGACTTCGCTCGCCTCGCCGCGTTGACGGACCTGGCGAAAGCGCAGCGTCCACAGCAAGGCCAGCGCGCCCATGACAGCGCCCCAGCGATAGAGAAACGCAAATTCGGCGATGTCACGCAGCGTATAGACCAACGCCGCGATATTGATCGTCATCAACGCGACGTTGAACGGCACATAGCGGTTGAGCGCCGCCAGTTGCGCCGCCCGCACCCGCGCGAAAAACGGGTCTTTGCCCTGCCGGAACCCGAACACCTGCGCCCAACCTATGGCAGTGGTGACCGCAATCGGCGGCCGGAACATTGCTGACATGCGCGTCTCCCCGCCGCTTGCGACCTGTGGCCAGAATTACGGCGGCGGTTTCAGCGGGTTAAAGCGCGAAGGCGCGGCGCTTGGCTTTTGCACCCATGTTCTCTAACTGTTCGCAAATGGCCTCCCTGCCCTCCGACTCGACTCCCGCCTGGCTGTCCGGGCTCAACGCGCCGCAGCGGCAGGCGGTGCTGACCACCGAAGGCCCGGTGCTGATTCTCGCGGGTGCCGGCACCGGCAAGACGCGGGCGCTGACAGCACGGCTGGCGCACATCCTG
The DNA here is from genome assembly GCA_031422995.1 of Polymorphobacter sp. Classification (GTDB taxonomy): domain Bacteria; phylum Pseudomonadota; class Alphaproteobacteria; order Sphingomonadales; family Sphingomonadaceae; genus Sandarakinorhabdus. The sequence goes on from JANPEP010000122.1 coordinate 1,826, forward strand.
TGGTCGCGGCTGGCCTGGCCGTCGGAAATCCTGGCGGTTACCTTCACCAACAAGGCAGCGCGGGAGATGCGCCACCGCATGGAAATGCTGCTTGGCGACATGGCGGAGGGCTTGCCGTTCCTTGGCACCTTTCACGCCATTGCGGCGCGGATGCTGCGCAAGCACGCCGGCCTTGTCGGGCTGGAGCCGAATTTCACCATCCTTGATACCGATGACCAGCTGCGCTTGCTGAAACAGGTAGTTTCCGAGGCCGGGCTGGACGAAAAACGCTGGCCGGCCAAGCAGCTGGCCGGGATGATAGACCGCTGGAAAAACCGCGGTGAATTGCCCGGTGATGTGCCGGTGGGCGAATCCCTCAGCTTTGGCGACGGCACGCCCGGCACTGGCGGCGCCCGGCTGTATGCGCGCTATCAGGAGCGGCTGGCAGCGCTCAACGCCGCCGATTTCGGTGACCTGCTGCTCCACATGCTGACGATTTTCGATCGGCATCCGGACGTGCTTGCCGATTATCGCCGCCGCTTCAAATATATCCTGGTCGACGAATATCAGGACACCAACATCGCCCAATATCGCTGGCTGACGCTGCTGGCCGCCGAACGCCGCAACATCGCCTGTGTGGGCGACGATGACCAGTCGATCTACAGCTGGCGCGGTGCGGAGGTTGCCAATATCCTGAAGTTCGAGAAGGACTTCCCCGGCGCTGTTGTCATAAAGCTTGAACAAAATTATCGCTCGACGCCGCATATCCTCGCCGCCGCCAACGGCCTCATCGCCCACAACAAGGGTCGCATCGGCAAGGCATTGTTCACCGATGTTGCCGCCGGCGATCCGGTGAAGGTCGTCGGCGTCTGGGACGGGCCGGAGGAAGCCCGCATGGTCGGCGACAAGGCCGAGCAATTGGCGCGTGACGGGGCATCGCTCAACGACATGGCGATCCTGGTGCGGGCGCAGTTCCAAACCAGGGCCTTTGAAGACCGCTTCGTCTCGATCGGGCTTCCTTACAAGATCGTCGGCGGCTTCCGATTCTACGAACGCCTCGAAATCCGCGATGCGCTGGCTTACCTCCGCATCGTCACCTCGCCCAATGACGCGCTGGCATTCGAACGCATCGTCAACGTGCCCAAACGCGGCTTGGGCGATAAAGCGATGGGCAAATTGCACGCGGTGGCCCGGGCCATGGACCGGCCGTTGCCGCAGGCGGCCGCAGCGCTGGTCGAAACAGACGAGTTGACCCCCGCTGCGCGGCGCGCGTTGAAGACCTTCCTCATCGATGTGGCGCGCTGGCGCGAACAAGCCGAAACGCTGAACCATGCCGAGCTGGCGCGCATCGTGCTGGAGGAATCAGGCTATATCGCTATGTGGCAGGCCGACAAATCGACCGAAGCCGATGGCCGGGTGGAAAACCTCATCGAACTGACCCGCGCGATGGAGGATTATCCCTCGCTGACGGCGTTTCTCGAGCATGTGTCGCTGGTCATGGACAATGACGCATCGGACGCAGCCGAAAAACTGACGATCATGACGCTCCACGCCGCCAAGGGGCTGGAGTTCGACCATGTGTTTCTCGTCGGATGGGAAGAAGGCGTGTTCCCCAGCCAGCGGGCGATGGACGAGGGCGGCTCCAAGTCACTGGAGGAGGAGCGCCGCCTAGCCTATGTCGGCATCACCCGCGCCAAGCGTAGCGCGACGATCTTCCACGCCGCCAACCGCCAGATCTATGGCCAATGGACCGCCGCCATTCCGTCGCGGTTCGTATCGGAGCTGCCGCCGGCCAATGTCGAGGTGACCAGCACGATGAGCGGCGGACCGAGCCTGTGGCGCGCCGCGCTGGGCGGCGGCGATCCGTTTGGCGATGTGTCTCGCGGCACCGGCCGCGGCCCGGGCTGGGCCCGCGCAGCCGCTGTCGGGGGTTTCGGAAACAGTCGTCGTTCGCCGGTCATCGAGGCACGCGCCAGTGCGGTATCCGTCGGACTGAAGGGCCGCAGCGATGTTGCGGTGGGTTCAAGGGTGTTTCACAGCAAGTTCGGTGGCGGCGTCATCACCGCCATCGAAGGCAACAAGCTGGAAATCGATTTCGAACACGCCGGGCAAAAGCGCGTTCTCGACAGTTTTATCGAAATCGTGCCCGATTGAGGACTAGCGGCGGGCCGCGGTACGCACAAGCACACCGAATATATCGACGGCGACCGAGGGAATAATCAGCAGGAAACCGGGGATCGCAAAGGCGATCGATTCCGGGATACCCCAATGCATGATGCCGTTGGCATAAAGATAAAGCCCGACGAGAATGGGGAAATTGATCCGCAGCATGACGCTGACCGCGACTCCGCCGATTGCCCAGCGCCAGCCAAAGGCATCTTCCAGCCCCAACCAGGCAAGCCAGCACATCGCCAACGCCAACAGGCAGAAGGCGAGGCCGAGCAAATACCCGCAAATCTCGCGAAAACTTTCCACCGCCCCTCCCTTCAAACTAACATAAAGGATTTATAAAGGAGATAGTAATATATTACAATCTCATATTGCGGCTTAACGCCACCTTAACCATGATTCACATTTGCATTGCCGCCAGCAGATGCGCTGCCTAAACGCCGTGTAAGTGCCCCAGATTCCCGCCCCCCTGCTGATCCCGGATTACCGCGCCTTCTGGGCGGCGCGCTTCATGGCGACAGTGGGCGGCATGATGCTGGTGATCGTCATCGGCTGGCAGGTTTACGACATCGCCCGCCAGACCATGACACCGCGCGATGCGGCTTTCCTGCTCGGCATGGTCGGCTTGGTGCAATTCCTGCCGCTGTTCGGCCTCACCCTGATCGTCGGCGTGGTTGCAGATCGCATCGACCGGCGTTTTATCGCCCGCGCCGCCGTGGCGCTTGAGCTTGGCTGCGCTGCGGCGCTTGGCTGGCTGGCGCTTCACAACCAGATCACCATCCCGGCGCTGTTCGTGGTCGCTGCGCTGCTGGGCGTCGGCCGGGCCTTTGCCGGGCCGTCGTTGTCGGCGCTGGCGCCCAACCTCGTGCCGCGCGAAATCCTGCCGTCCGCCATCGCGCTCAACTCGATCAGCTGGCAATCGGGCGCGGTCCTTGGCCCACCGCTGGGTGCCTATCTCTATGCCGTCGCGCCGGCCTGGCCCTATGTTACCGCCGCCGTGCTGTTCGGCGGCGCCCTGCTGGCGCTGTTCCGCATCGGCCCGGTGCCGCGCCCCGAACCGTCGAAACTCTCGCCCTGGCGCAGCCTTGTCGAAGGGCTGGGTTATGTCCGCCACAATCGCATCGTGCTTGGCGCCATCAGCCTCGATCTGTTCGCCGTGCTGCTCGGCGGCGCCACCGCGATGCTGCCGATCTATGCCCGCGATATCCTCCACGTCGGCGTCGAAGGGCTGGGGCCGTTGCGCGCCGCGCCCGCCGTCGGTGCGGCCCTGACGGCGCTCACCCTCGCCATCCGGCCGATCAACCGCAATGTCGGGCCCATCATGTTCGGCTGTGTCGCGCTGTTCGGCGTTGCCACCATCGTCTTTGGCCTGTCGACCAATTTGCGCCTGTCGCTCGCCGCGCTGGTGGTTCTGGGCGCTGCCGACATGGTATCGGTGTTCATCCGCTCCTCGCTGATTCAACTCCACACCCCCGATGCGATGCGCGGTCGTGTCTCCTCGGTGTCGATGCTGTTCGTCTCCGCGTCCAATGAACTCGGCGAATTCGAAAGCGGGGTCACCGCCGCGTGGCTCGGCCCCGTCGAGGCTGTGGTCGCCGGCGGCGTCGGCGCCATCCTCGTCACCGGGCTCTGGGCCTGGGGCTTTCCCGAACTCCGCAATGCCGATCGCTTTGGTGGCCATGATGATATCGCAGGTGACGAACGGCGCAGCGCAACCGTATAAGACCCGCATTGCCAGGGAGCATCCGCCATGAAAGCCAATTCCGTTCTCGAAACCATCGGCAACACGCCGCACATCCGCATGGCAAAGCTGTTTCCGAACGCCGAAGTCTGGATAAAGTCCGAACGCACCAATCCCGGCGGCTCCATCAAGGACCGCATCGCGCTCGCGATGATCGAAGCCGCCGAGGCCGATGGCAGCCTGCAACCTGGCGGCACCATCGTTGAACCGACCAGCGGCAATACCGGTATCGGCCTCGCCATGGTCGCTGCGGTCAAGGGCTATAAACTCATCCTCGTCATGCCCGAATCCATGTCGCTGGAACGCCGCCGGCTGATGCTGGCCTATGGTGCCAGCTTTGCCCTGACCCCACGCGAAAAGGGCATGAAGGGCGCCATCCAGCACGCCAGCGAAATCGTTGCCGAAACCCCGGGCGCCTGGATGCCGGCGCAGTTTGAAAACCCCGCCAACATCGCCGTCCATGTCCACACCACGGCACAGGAAATCCTGCGCGATTTTGCCGAAAGCCCGGTTGATGCGATCATCACCGGCGTCGGCACCGGCGGCCATATCACCGGCGTCGCCGAAGCGTTGCGAAAGGTCTGGCCGGCGGTCAAAATCTATGCCGTGGAGCCCACCACCTCGCCGGTCATTTCGGGCGGCCAACCCGCGCCACACCCCATCCAGGGCATTGGCGCCGGCTTCATCCCGGCCAACCTTCACACCCAATTATTGGACGGCGTCATCCAGGTCGATCCCGCCGCTGCCAAGGCCTGGGCCTTGCGATCTGCCAAGGAAGAAGGCCTGCTCGTCGGCATCTCGTCGGGCGCCACGCTCGCCGCCATCGCCCAGAAACTTCCCGAATTGCCCGCCGGCTCACGCATCCTCGGCTTCAACTATGACACTGGGGAGCGTTACCTGTCGGTGCCGGAATTCCTGCCTACCGAATGATAATCTCCACGATTTCCGGCGGCACCCCGATCCGCATCGGCAGGATCGAGGTGCCCAGGCCCGATGACACGACCATGACCTGACCGTTTTCCTGGAACAACCCGCGCAGCCTTTTGTCGAGATAGGGGCTGACCGACAGACCGCCGAGGAACGGCAGCGAAATCTGCCCGCCATGGGTATGCCCCGCTATCATCAGCACCCGCCGCGCCTGCAACCATTGGAAAAAGTCCGGCTCATGCGCCAACACCAGCACCGGCTTGCCCGCCGGCGCAGTGCGGATGGCACGGCGCATTCCCTCCACCGACGCGTTGCCACGCAACAGGTCATCCGCGCCGACAATCTGCACCGGCCCGACGTCGATCCTTTCCCCGGCGAGCAACCGCACCCCGGTTCCGGCCAGCGCCGCCCGCGTCTGCGCCGGCGACCCATCATGATTGCCCAGCACAGCAAACACACCCAACGGCGCCTTCAACCCGGCGAAAACCGACATTGCTGCCCGCTTTTCCAGCGCCGACCAATTGTCCGGATTGCCACTGAGATAATCGCCCGTCAGCACGATCATGTCGGGATGCAGCGCGTTCATCATCGCCACGACCCGACGCAGCCGTTCAGGTGGCATGTCGATCCGGCTGGCGTGGCTATCCGACAATTGGACAATCCGCAGCGGCCGCTCCAGCCCCGGCATTTCAACGGCATAGCGCGCCACCACCGGGTCCTGAACGGCGGATCCGACCCCGAAGATCACGACACCGAAGCCGACAATGGCGGCGAACAGTAGAAACAAGCGCATGTCGCGCTGTTGGACGAAGCCGGCGTTCAAGTCCACGCTATCGCCGCGCCTTGTCCTCGCGCTGTTCCGAAAGGAACGCCGTAAACGGGTTCAACCGCACCGCCACCGGGCGCCCCGCCGCGACATGACGGAGTTGCGTGTAATACCAGGCCTGCGCCGCAAAGCCGTTGATCGCCCGTATCAGCTTCAACGGCGATTGCGGCCCCAGCAGCCCCGGCCCGATGCGCAACACCGTCTCCGGCCGCGGCAACTCCTCGGCATGGCCCGCCAGCAGTTCCGCAACTGCCTCGGGTGTCGCGCACAACGGCCGGGCAACGCCGACCATCGCCACGCCTTCTCCGATCGCCGCTTCCATCGCCCGTAACGTTCGAAATCCGCCGGTCACCAGCAACGGTGGCGTCTTGCCCCTCATCAACGCCTTGGCGAGATCGACGAAATACGCCTCGCGCGCCGCCGTGCTCGCCTGTTTCGGCACTTCGGCCGGCTCCATCCCGGCGAAATCCATCATCGCCGGCTGTTCATAGGTGCCGCCCGAAATCTCCAGCAGGTCGACTCCCAAATCGGCGAGCCAGCCCGAAACGGTGATGCAATCCTCAAAGGCAAAGCCGCCCTTCTGGAAATCGGCGCTGTTCAGCTTTACCCCGACGCCAAAGTCCGCCCCCACCGCCGCCCGCACCGCCTTCACGGTTTCCAACAGAAACCGCGCGCGGTTTTCAAGGCTCCCGCCCCAGGCATCGGTGCGCCGGTTGACCAGCGGCGACAGGAATTGCGAGATCAGATAGCCGTGCGCCGCGTGGATCTGCACGCCGTGAAAGCCCGCCTCCCGCGCCACCACCGCGACATCGGCAAACCGCGCGACCAACCCGGCAATCTCGGCCTCCGTCAACGGCACCGGCATCCCGAACATCCCGCCCGGCAGGCTCAGCTTGACCGCGGATGGCGCCTTCGGCGTCTTGTTAACGCCAACCTGCGTCTGCCGCCCGGCATGGCTGATCTGCACCCACGCCTGGGTATCATGCTCGGTCGCCGCCGCCGCCCAGCGTTGCCACGCCGTCTTGGCCTCCACAGTCAAAGGTCCATCGCAAATCACATTGCCCGGCCGCTCCAGATGGTCGCGATCGACCTGCACATTGCCAGTAATCGACAGCCCGATATTGCCCGCCGCCCAACGCCGGTACAGCCGGGCGTGATCGTCATTGGGCACGCCGTCGCGCGCCGCAAGGCCCTCGGTCATCGCCGCCTTGGCAATCCGGTTCTTGAACCGGATGCCAGATGGCAACGCGAAGGCCCCGCCAACGCCGACGTGCAACCTCAGGCGGCCTTTTTCATCGCGGCGCGGCCATAAAAGGTCTCGCCCTTGGCCGCCATGTCGCGCAGCATCTGCGGCGGGCTGAAGCGCTCGCCATGCGCCTGTGCCAGCCGATCGAGCGTTGCCACCACGTTCGCGATGCCGACCGTGTCCATATGGCTGAACGGCCCGCCGGTGAAAGGCGCAAAACCCCAACCGAAGATCGCGCCCAAATCGCCATCCTCGGGCGTTTCGAGCACGCCTTCGGCAAAGCAGCGCGCACATTCGACGAGCTGGCGATAGAGCAACCGCTCCTTCACCTCGGCTGCGCTCGGCTGCAACACTGCGGCCCCACCGGCCACCGTCGCCAGCAACTCCGGCCAGATGAACTTCTTCGCCGGCGCTTCGGGATAAACATAGAACCCCTTGGCATTCTTGCGACCCTGCCGCCCCAGCTCGTGCATCTTTGCAATCACCGCATCAGCCGGGCCGGGCTTATAGGCATCACCCAGATCGGCCCTGGTCTGCTGCCCCACCTTGTAGCTCAGGTCGAGCCCGACTTCATCGTTCACCGCCAGCGGCCCGACCGGCAT
>JANPEP010000123.1:0-9227 GCA_031422995.1 Polymorphobacter sp.
CGCCAGCCGCAGCACCTCGCCATGCCAGCCCTGTGCCAGCAGTTCATCCACCCCCACCACATTGCCGAGCGACTTCGACATCTTCTCCGCCGACCCCATGTTGAGGAAGCCATTGTGCATCCAGATCCGCGCCAGCGGTGCCCCGTCATGCGCGCACGTCGATTGCGCCAGCTCATTCTCATGATGCGGAAACTGCAAATCCTGCCCACCACCATGAATGTCGATCGTCGTCCCCAACGCCTCGGCGATCATCGCCGAACATTCGATATGCCACCCCGGCCGCCCTCGCCCCCACGGCGAATCCCACCCCGGCTGCGCCTCGGTCGATGGCTTCCACAGCACGAAATCCGCCGGCGATTTCTTGTACGGCGCCACTTCCACCCGCGCCCCGGCGATCATCTCGTCCAAAGGCCGCCGCGACAGCGCGCCATAACCGGCAAAGCTCGGCACATCGAACAACACATGGCCATCGGCGGCATAGGCATGGCCCTTGGCGATGAGCACCTCCATCATCGCCACCATCGCCGGCACGCTGGTCGTCGCGTGCGGCGCAAAATCCGGCGGCTCCACCCCCAACGCGCCCATGTCGGCCAGATACCAGTCCTCGGTCTGCCGGGTGATCACTTCGATCGGCACGCCATCCGCCGCCGCCTGCGCAATGATGCGGTCATCAATGTCGGTGATGTTGCGGGCATAAACCACATGCTCCGCTCCATATTCGTGCCGCAGCAACCGCCGCAGCACATCGAACACCACCGCCGGCCGCGCATTGCCGATATGCGCCCGCGAATAAACCGTCGGCCCGCAGACATACATCGTAACCCGGTCCGGATCGCCCGGCTCCAGCACGTCCTTCTGCCGCGTCAGCGTATTATACAGCCGGATCGCCATCAGATCGCCGTCGAAGGTGTCGACTTTTCCTGCGCATCGAGCAGCTTGTCGAGCGCGCTACGCTCGTTCTTGCCGTAACCGCCAGCGGCCGCAGGCGCAGCCATCCCGGCGTGCGGGTCACTGCTGTTGGCCGTATCGGGCGACACCCGGCGGCGTTCCTCCACAAAATCCACCAATGCCTTGGAAATCATCGCCAGCGTCGGCGCCGTGCGGGCGTTTGAAATCCATTCGGGCGATGGCTGGCCCGGATCAATCGTGTCAAAGGTCAAATTGACCATCAGGAACACCAGCGCCGCGCCCAGCACACCCTTGGCCGCACCGAACCCCAGCCCCAGCACCCGGTCGATCGGGCCGATGATCGAGCTGCGCGCGCCGTCGCTCAACTTGCCGCCCAATATCCGCACCAGGATGAACGCCCCCAGAAAGATGACCACCACCGCCAGGATCGCCGCGCCCGATTCGTCGCCCGTCACCTGCATCGCCAGCGCCTTGCCCGGCGCATAGAGGAACCGCACCGCGACAAACCCCGCCGCCCATGCCAGCAGCGACACCACCTCGCCGACAAAACCGCGCGCCAGCCCGGCAAACGCCGCGATCACCACGATCAGGCCAACGACAATATCAAAGGCGGTAAGCGACATCATGAAAAAGGCCTTAAGGCTGCCCCGCCAGCCGGTCAACGAGCGCCGCCAATGTCGGCATCGCCTCCACCCGCATCGCACCCCCCACCGTGCCCTTGGGCGCGAACGCCATCCCGAACCCCAGCTTGGCCGCCTCCTTCAACCGCAACCCCGCCAAACCCGCCGGCCGCAGCTCCCCCGAAAGCGCCACTTCGCCAAACGCCACCGCATCATGCGGCACCGGCCTGTCGGTCAACGCGGAGATCAGCGCCGCCGCCACCGCCAGATCCGCCGCCGGGTCCTGCACCTTCAAGCCGCCGGCGACATTCAGATAGACCTCATACGTCCCGAACCCTAGCCCGCAACGCGCCTCCAGCACCGCGAGCAGCATCGACAATCGCCCCGAATCCCACCCCACCACCGCCCGGCGCGGGGTCGCACCCGATGCCACTTTCACCACCAGCGCCTGGATTTCGCACAGCACCGGCCGCGTGCCCTCCATCGCCGGAAACACCACCGCGCCACTCACCGATCCATCACGATCGGTCAGGAACAACGACGACGGGTTCGTTACTTCCTCCAACCCATCGGCGCCCATCGAAAACACGCCAATCTCGTCGGTGCCGCCAAAACGGTTCTTCACCGGCCGCAAGATCCGATACTGATGGCTGCGCTCGCCTTCAAAATACAGCACGGTATCGACCATGTGCTCCAGCACTCGTGGCCCGGCCAACTGGCCATCCTTGGTCACATGGCCGACCAGAATCAGCGCACACCCCGTCGTCTTGGCATAACGGATCAACTCCTGCGCCGATGCCCGCACTTGGGAAACCGTCCCCGGCGCGCCCTCCAGCGTGTCCGAATGCATGGTCTGTATGGAATCGATGACCAGCAGGGCAGGGGGCTTGCCCGCGCTCAGCGTCGTCAAGATATCCCGCACCGACGTCTCGCTCGCCAATTGCACATCGGCGCGTGCGAGCCCCAGCCGCCGCGCCCTGAGCCGCACCTGGTCGGCGGCTTCCTCCCCCGAAACATAGGCCACGGCATGACCGTCGCGCGCCATCCGCCCCGCCGCCTGCAACAGCAATGTCGATTTGCCGATGCCCGGATCACCGCCGATGAGCACCACCGATCCCGGCACCAGCCCGCCGGCATTGGCCGCAGGGCCTCCTACGGCTCCACCCAACGCCCGGTCCAACTCGCCAATCCCCGTCGACAGCCGCTGCGGCAGCTCGACCTCATCGGCGAGTGACGCCATCGCAAACTTGCGCCCGCCGCCGCTCAACGAATGCTTGGCGGTGAACGCCGTCACCACCTGCGCTGCCTCGGCCTGGATGGTGTTCCATGCCTCGCACTCGCCGCATTGCCCCTGCCAGCGGCTGCTCACCGATCCGCAAGCCTGGCAGACATAGCGGGTAGCGGCGCGTGCCACTCAGTCGTTCCCCTTCACCGGATGCAACGCGAACTGCTTTGCATCATCGCAAATCTCGTACCACGCCGGCTTCTCCGCCACGAATTCATGGAACCGCGGCCGCACGCCGGCATCATCGTCGAGAAGGTTGGCGGCAAGCGGGAACGACGCGGCATCCGAGCCGATCTCGCCGAGCGCACTGCCGCAACGGCGGCAAAAGCTGCGGACATAACGGTACGGCGCGGGTGGCTCGTGGCGCTCGACAAAGTCCTCGCCGGCGATCCATTGGAACATCGCGCGCTCGACAAACACAAAGGTGCTGGCGCCGGCCTTGCGGCAACGCGAGCAGTGGCAGGTCGCCATCATCGTCGGCGGCGACGACAGGGAAAACTGGATCGCGCTGCACAGGCAACTTCCCTTGATCATCACCTTGCCCCCCAGTCTATGGAACAATAGAAGAACAAAACGCTTGACGTCAAGCGCTTCGACGGTTTGGCGCAATCGCATGAAGTCCGGCACATTCACCGGGCTACCTTCGCTATCGGTTGTTGCTTTGTCGTCCTACAGTGGCACCGCAGCAGGGGGGCATCGATCGCATGCGGGAAAAGGAACTGCGGCTTGCCCTCGTCTGCTATGGCGGCGTCAGCCTTGCGGTTTACATGCATGGCACCACCAAGGAAGTGTGGAAACTCTGCCGCGCCTCGATGCGGCGGCAGGCTTCACCCGGCAAGGTGCTGCCGCCTGCCGACGACAGCGAGATTGTCTATGCGGCGCTGCTCGATACGCTGGCGCCGCACGTCGATCTGCGGGTGCTTGTCGATATCGTGACCGGTGCGTCGGCGGGCGGCATCAACGGCATTTTGCTGGCACAGGCGATTTCGCAGGGGTCGGACATGGAACCACTGCGCGATCTGTGGCTCGACGGTGCCGACAGCGATAAATTGCTCGAACCCGAAGGCGCCGGAACGCGCTTTTCGAAATGGTGGGCAACGCCTTTGGTGTGGTGGGCGCGCAAACGCGGCCTCGTCATGGACGACATGAAGGAACCGGCGGCGCGCGACGAGGTCTCGCACAAGCTGTCACGCCTGATGCGCTCGCGCTGGTTCCGGCCGCCGTTCTCGGGCGTGGCGTTTTCCGGCATGCTTTACGATGCGCTCGCCGCCATGGCCGCCGGCGTCCGCACGCCGCCGTTGATTCCGCCGCTGCAACCACTGGACCTGTTCGTCACTGTCACTGATTATCACGGCGCGGCGCACAAGCTGCACCTGCATTCACCGCCGGAAATCATCGAAAACGAACATCGGCTGGTCATCGGTTTTGCCGATCGCGGCCCCGGTCCTGATGGCCAGCGCCATTTGGGTGACATCGCCGAACTCAGCTTTGCGGCGCGCGCCACTGCTTCCTTCCCCGGTGCATTTCCACCGGCGCGGGTCGGCGAAATCGATGCCGTCGTCGCTGCGCGCCACGCCGAATGGCCGACGCGGGCGGATTTCCTCGCCCATGTCTTCCCGGGCCGTGCCAATCCCGAAGCCGCGACGCTCATCGATGGTGCCGTGCTCAACAATCGGCCCTTTGGTCCGGCCATCGAGGCACTGTCCCGCCGGCCGGCGCACCGCGAAGTCGATCGCCGTTTTGTCTATGTCGATCCCAAACCCGGCATGCACGCCGATACGCCGCGTGATTCGATGGTGTTGCCGGGCTTTTTCGCAACGGTGTTGCGCAGCCTCGCCGATATTCCGCGACAGCAACCGATCAACGACAATCTTGCCGCCATCGATGCGCTTTCGGCACGCGTCCGCCGTCTGCGTTATGTCGTGGATGGCATGACGCCCGAAGTCGATGCCGCCATCGAACGCGCCGTGGGCTTGCGGGTCTTCATGTTTGCCCCCACGCCCGAACGCCTGGCGGACTGGCGATCGCGCACCCAAGGCGTCGCGGCTCGGGAGGCTGGCTTTGCTTATGCCGCCTATGGCCAGTTGAAGGTTGCCCAGATTGTTGAATCGGTGTCGACACGGCTCTCGGTGCTTGGCGGCGGCGCTCCCGAGGTGGTGCGCGCCGCAATCTGGGGGCAGGTCCGCGCCCGCGGCCTTGATCGCCCGGCCCAGGCGATGGCCAAGGGCGGCGCTGCGTCAGAATATGTGACGTTCCTGCGCGCCTTCGATCTTGAATTTCGTGTCCGGCGGCTGCGATTCCTGATTCGCCGGGTCAACACGCTCACCGAAACCGCAACCGATGATATCAGCCGCCATGCGCTGGAAGCGATGAAGACCGGCCTGTATGAAATGGTCAATCCGCACCTGCAACGGCGGCAGCCGGGGTTTTATGGCCCTCATATGCACGAAGCAGCAGCCTTGGCGGTGTCGGATCCGGCGGCGGCGATTGCGGCGCTTGGTGATGCACTCGGTCTCGAAGCGCTCGACAAGACCCATGACAGGATGCTGGTGACATTGTTTGCCGGCTTGCCCACCCGCACCCTGCGGCGGGCACTGCTCAGTGCCTATCTCGGCTTTCCATTCTTCGACATCGCGCTGTTGGCCCTGTTGCAGGGCGATGGCATCGATGAATTCGATGAAATCAAGGTCGATCGGCTGTCACCCGATGACGCCCTGTCGCTGCGCAGCGTTGGCGGGGGCCGGCTCAAGGGATCCCAATTCAACGCCTTTGGCGCGTTTTTCAGCCGTGCCTATCGCGAGCATGATTACCTGTGGGGGCGGCTGCATGGTGCCGAGCGGTTGATCGATATCGTCGCTTCGTCGCTGCCCGACAGCGCCATGCTCCCGGCCGATCAATTGGCGCTGATCAAGAAAAAGGCGTTCCGCGCCATCATCGATGCGGAACGCCCATTTCTGTCCACCGCGACGTCGCTTATCGACGACATCGCGAAAGCCTGTGCCGAGCCGAAGCCCGGCTGAAGCCTCAGGCGGCAACCATCCGGCGACGACGCATGGAGGCGCCCACCAGGCCAAAGCCGGCAATCATCAGGGCCCAGCTGGCTGGTTCCGGCACTGCGGCGGTACCAACCGTGAAGCCATGCCAATTTTCCTGCGAGTCAGTGAAGCTGATCGACGAGAAGCTGCCGCTGAACTTCAACACGCCATGGGTTTCGCCATTGCCCAAAAAGCCGTCATTGGTGCCGTTGACGTTGAATGTGCCGCAACCCCAAAAACCGCAGCCCTGGCTGACGACCGTGAACGGTGCGTCGAACTGCGCACTGACACCATTCCAGCTCGTGAAGGCGAGATAGACGTCCTTGACCGGTGCGGCAAAGGTGATGGTCTTCAAGCCGCCGAAGTTCAACGAAATCAGGTCACGGCCGAGCGGGCGATTGACGACGCCCTGCGTGTAGCCACCATCGACCCAATAATCGGTGCCCGTGTTGTTCAGCTGCGAAAAATTGACCGACCCGGTATAAGTCAGGCCAACACCGTCAACGGTACCAGTGACCGTGGTTGCATTCGGCTGCGCCGTCAGCGAGGCCCATTTCACCGTGACGGCCTGCGCCATCGACGCGGTGCCGAGCAACAGCCCCGCCATCATCATCTTTGAAATCGTCATTGTCTGTTTCCCGTCCTGTTCGCGATTGCCAAAAGCGATGCAAGTTTCGCGCCAAACTGCAAAGTGTCTGGAATCATTAACAACCCATTTAGGCGCTTTGCCCAATGTGTAAAGTCAGCCGACACTTTCACTGCAAATCGCAGCTATCGCGGCGCGCGCCGGCCGCCCCTGACGCCGCAAAAACCAGATGATGATCGCCATCCCGCCCAGCGTCGGCAGTGCCCAGATCGCCGGGTTGAAGGCGTGTGCCGGAAACATCTCCACCAGCCCGACCGACAGGAACGCTGTGTACGCCGCAATCCCCGTCGCCACCATCGCCTTCAGATGCTCGGGAATATAGTCGCTCCGCCCCGGATCGCGTCGGAACATGAACCACAGATACGTCATCGTCGTCCCGAACCCGATCACCGAAACCCCGATCATCAACGGCTGTCGCAGCACCACCCCCTGCCAGGCGCAGTTCACCGCCGCCACCAGCACCAGCACCTGCAAAACCACCATCGACCAATGCCGGTTCGCCGCATGATCCCGCTTGTTCGCCACCATCTTCAAGCCATAGCGCGTCATGCTCATCGTCAGCAGCGCCAGATACAGCATCATCCACCCGAACAGCCCGCGATACAGCGCCTCGTCGGTCAACCCCGGATGCATCGCCAGCGGCCAGCGCAGCGACAACAGCCCCATCCCCAATGCCATGAATCCCGCGGCATAGATCGCCGCCGCAAACACCCGCCCCCAGCGCCGATGCACCGCGCCGCCCTTGCGCGTCGCCACCGCCCCCCAAAAACTGGTCAACGCCGCAATCCCCGCCCCCACATGGACGGCCAGCACAAGTTGGAACAGCCACGGCATCTTAAAATCGGCAACCCGCAAGTCGGCAAAACACCTCGCAACATTGTGCCAAGCGCGCCCACGCTGCAACCCGCTGCTGCAACGCCGGCGCTGAACTTCATGCATCCGTAACCTTTGCTCCTGCGTAGCTGAGGGCTGGAGGCGGACCGACCCCCCCGTCGATCTGCCTCCAACCGCGCCCCGAATCGCTCGAAATGGAGGACCCAATGAAAACTGTCGCAACCGGTCTCGCCGCCTTGGCCGTCGCCATCGCTGCCCCGGCCCATTCCACCACCATCTACGGCGTCGATGAAGTCAACAACCTCATCTCCTTCAACAGCAGCGCCCCCGGCACCACCCTGTCCAGCGTCGCCATCACCGGCCTGTCGGGCAGCTCGATCCTCGGCATCGACATTCGCGTCAAGGACAAGCTGCTCTACGGCCTCACCGATGACGAGCGGTTGTTCACCATCAACAAGGCCACCGGCGCCGCCACCTTCGTCGCCAACCTGGCGCTCACCGGCACCAACTTCGCCTTTGATTTCAACCCGACCAACGCCAACCTCCGCATCGTTTCCAACGATAACAGCAACTATGTCCGCAATTTCACCACCAACGCGCTGGTCCCCGGCGTCAACGTCGCTTATGGCGCCGGCCCGCTGTTCGGTGTCGATCCCGATATCACCGCCGCTGGCTACACCAACAACGACAACAACCCCGCCACCGGCACCACACTCTATGTCATCGACAGCCGCAACGATGTCCTCGCCACCCAGAATCCAGCCACGGGCGTCCTCACCCGAATCGGCGCGCTCGGCTTCAATGTCGGTTCGCGCACCAGTTTCGACATTTTCGGCCCGTCGAACCTCGGCTTTGTCCAGAATGGCAGCAGCTTTTATCTGGCCAACCTCGGCACCGGCGCGCTGACCTCCATCGGCAACACCGATCGCACCTTGTTCGGCATCGCTGCCGCCGTCCCCGAACCAGCCTCCTGGGCCATGCTCATCGCCGGCTTCGGCGCAATCGGAACCGCCGCACGGGCGAATCGCCGCCGCACGCTGCAAACCGTCACCGCCTGATCGGGGCCAAAGCAAAGTCGAAAGGGGTGGCTCTCGCGCCACCCCTTTTTGTTGTGCTGCCTTGCAACATTCCCCGCCCCATGCTAGCCGCCGCCGCGTCTGCTGGGCCAACGCCCCGGGCATTCGTAAGCTCACCTCTAGTCGCTGGACCCAAGGCCCTTGGAACCGAATTCTGCTATCGCGCCGAGTCTTGCGACTTCCAATGTGGCGTTGGGCCTGTCAGGCCGTTACGCCACCGCGCTGTTCGATCTCGCTATCGATGGCAATGGCCTCGATGCGGTCTCGGTCAGCCTGGCGACCCTCAAGGATGCCCTCGCCCAATCTGCCGACCTGCAATCGCTGACCAACAGCCCGATGGTCAACCGCAAGGCCGCCGCCGCCGGTATCGCTGCGGTCGCCGCCAGCCTCGGCCTCGATAAACTCACCACCTCTTTCCTCGGCGTGCTCGCCAACAACCGCCGCCTGGCGACGCTGCCCACCATCATCCGCGATTTCGCCGCCCTCGCCGCTGCCCGCCGCGGCGAGATCAGCGCCCGCGTCACCGCCGCCCACCCGCTTACCGCTGCCCAGCAAAAGGCGCTTTCCGCCAAGCTCAAGGCCGGCCTGGGGCGCGACGTCGCGCTCGACATCACCATCGATCCGGCAATCCTGGGCGGGCTCATCGTCCGCGTCGGCAGCCGCATGATCGATTCATCATTGAAAACCCGGCTCGATTCGCTCGGCCAGGCACTGAAGGGTTAATTCCATGGACATCAACGCCGCCGAAATCTCGCGGGTCATCAAGGACCAGATCGCCAATTTCGGCAATGACGCGCAAGTCTCCGAAGTCGGCCAGGTGCT
>JANPEP010000124.1:0-2484 GCA_031422995.1 Polymorphobacter sp.
CGGGCCTGTTCGACGGCGTTCCAGATGTCGCGCGCGACGCCGGCATCGGGTTGATCGACATTGTGGAGTTTTGCGTCGTGGTGGAGGCGGCGGAGGGCGAAACTGTCGGCCCAGCCGCGGACTTCGGCGACCTGTTCGGCGGGGAGGGCGCGGCCAGGCTGGGGGACGCGGGCCTGATCGCCGAAGCAGGAGGGTTTGTCGGCGGTGTAGGCAAGCTCGACGCCGGGGGCGTGGCCCAGCGCGCGCAGGGTGGCGGCGACGGCCTGGCGGAAGTCTTCGATGGGGTTTTCGGGTTGGGGCATCGCGGGTGCCGGGGTTACTTCCGCGCCTTGACCGCGACCGATTCGGGCAGTTCCTCGCCGAAGACGCGTTGGTAATATTCAGCGACGATGCCGCGTTCGGCTTCGTCGCATTTGTTGAGGAAGCTGAGGCGGAAGGCGAAGCCGATGTTGCCGAAGATGGTGGCGTTCTGGGCCCAGGTGATGACGGTGCGGGGGGACATGACGGTGCTGATGTCGCCGCCCATGAAGCCGGCGCGGGTCATGTCGGCAACGCGGACCATGTTGGCGACCTGCTTGCGGCCGACTTCGGTATCGAAGGCCTTTTCCTTGGCGACGACGATGGCGGTTTCGGTGTGGTGCGGCAGGTAGTTCAGCGTCGTCACGATGTTCCAGCGGTCCATCTGGCCCTGGTTGATCTGTTGGGTGCCGTGATAGAGCCCGGTGGTGTCGCCCAGCCCGACCGTGTTGGCGGTGGCGAACAGGCGGAAATACGGGTTGGGGCGGATGACGCGGTTCTGGTCGAGGAGGGTCAATTTCCCTTCGACTTCGAGGACGCGTTGAATGACGAACATCACGTCGGGGCGGCCGGCATCATATTCGTCGAAGACCAGGGCCGTGGGGGTTTGCAGCGCCCAGGGGAGGAGGCCTTCGCGGAATTCGGTGACTTGCTGGCCATCGCGCAGGACGATGGCGTCCTTGCCGATCAGGTCGATGCGGCTGATGTGGCTGTCGAGGTTGATGCGGATGCACGGCCAGTTGAGGCGGGCGGCGACCTGTTCGATGTGGGTCGATTTGCCGGTGCCGTGGTAGCCTTGGATCATGACGCGGCGGTTGAAGGTGAAGCCGGCGAGGATGGCCAGCGTGGTGTCCGGATCGAAGACGTAGCTGGGATCGAGATCGGGGACGCGTTCGTCCTTTACCGAAAAGGCGGGCACGGCCATGTCGATATCGACGCCGAAGACTTCGCGGGCGTCGACGGTGATGTCGGGCGCACCCTGGGCGGTGTGGTGGATTTCCGAAACTGCTGTGGCCACGGTGGTCAGGACTCCGATTGGAAGGCGGATGCGCTTTTGAGGTGCGTATAGGCGTTGACGACGGCCTGCAACTTTCCTTCCATCGAACGATCCCCCTCATTGCTGTCAGGGTGGTAACGTCGAACGAGGCGTTTGTAGGCGCGGCGGATATCGGTGGCGGTGGCGGCGTCGGTCAGGCCGAGCGCCTGGAGCGCTTGTGCATCACCGAAGGCCGACCATTTGCGAGGCGTGGGCCCAGCGCTCTTTTGCTGGCGCGAATCGGTGGTGAAAAGATCATGGTGGTCACCGAAGGTGAAGGCTTCCCGGCCCTTGGGTGCGGCTGCGCGTTCCCAACCGGCGAGGGGGGATTGGGCCTCGACGATTTCATCGGGGGAAAGGCCATCGAAGAAATTATAGCCGGCGTTGAAGGCGCGGACGTGTTCGAGGCAGAGGAATTGCCAGCCGCTTTCGCTGCCGGGGATGCGATTGGAGCGGGGAGCGCGGAATTCGCCCATATTGACGCAGCCGGGATGATCACATGTGTCCTCGCGGTCAATGCGACCGTGGAGGCGTTGCGGGCGGCGGGGGGCCTGGGGTGATTCGGCGTCGATGGGGAGGAGACCTTGGCGATTGCCCGGCTTTGATTATAGACGGGGGCAGGAAATCGGAAGGGCGGATATGGGTGCGATTGCAGCGGAAATCGAGGCGCGGCTGCGTGCCGCACTGGCTCCTGATGCGCTGGAGATCATCGATGACAGCGAAAGCCACCGCGGCCATGCAGGGCATCGGGGTTCGGGGGAGAGCCATTTCACGCTAGTGATCACTGCGGCAGCGTTTGCCGGCGTGGCGCGGATCGGGCGGCAGCGGCTGGTTTATGCGGCGCTGGGGGACCTGGTGGCGCCGGAGCTGGTGCATGCGGTGGTGATCAAGGCGTATGCGCCGGGGGAGATTGGGTGATTTTTCTGCGAGGGCGCAACCCCCACGCCGCTCGCGCAAATGCGCGAGTCGCCCTCCCCACAGCCGATAGGCAACGCGAAGCGTCTACGGGGAGGGCGTTAATTTGGGCCCTGCTTATAATGGCGGTGCCTTCGCAAGCGGCGACGGAGCGAGTTGGGAGCCTGGATGGCGTGCCGGTCATTGACCGGCTGGATGTGGCGGATTTGCCGGCCGGCCAAGTGGAGCGGTTCTGG
>JANPEP010000125.1:0-6448 GCA_031422995.1 Polymorphobacter sp.
CCCCACGCCCACCCCAACACCGTCCCCCCGTGACCCCGTCCACACCAACAACACCGTCAATCTCGTCGCCCTCAGCGCCCACGAACAGGCTCAACTCGATGCCGCCGAAGCCGCCGCCCGCGCCGCTGCCGACAAAACGCCCCAGATCCGCATCGATCGGCTCATCGGTCTCGATCCCGTCGATCCCGATGCGCTTGTCACCGATCCGGTCACCGGCGGCGGCAATCCGGCGCTGTGGAATGATGTACCGGCCACCCGAAACACCACGGCTGGAGCGCCGAAATGAACCGCCTGCCGCTCATCCTCATCGCTGCCCTTGCCGCCGCTGCGCCCTCACAGGCCATATCTCTGAAACTCGCCGACAGCTTCCGCATCGGCACCACCGGCGTGCTGTGCACGGCGCAATCCCGCGTCGCCGATCCGGTGCTGGCCACCATGTTCGATCGCGGATACCGCATCGTCTGCCGTGATGCCGCGGCCCCCGTCGGCAAATTGTTCGCGTTGCGCAACACCGGCGCAGATCGCGGTGCAGCCCTCGCCACGAACCGCAGTGATGGCGCCATTTGCCAGGCACCCGTCGCTGCCGACATTCCCGAACTCCCCGGTGCCCGCGTCGCGCAATGCCAACAATCCGGCCTCGCGGTGTCGGTCTACACGCTGGCACGCGGCAACACGCTTTATGCTGCCGAAGGCCTGTCGGGCTATGGCTCGGCCTTGCGCCTCGGCCTGCGCTCGCTCGTAACCGATGCGGCGCTCGCCGGCGAAGTCCAGGTCGCCGCCACCGAAGCGGGCGATCCCGCGGCCTTCGCCCGGGTTCAGGCCGGCAGCCTCGATCCCGGCGAGGCCCTCGCCGAGGGCTATGTCCGCAACAATTCCGCCAGCTTTGCCGAAGCGTCGGAATTTTTCGACCTCCTCATCGAACGCAATCGCCAGGGCACCCCCGGCTTCAATCGCAGCGCCGAATATCTCGCCAACCAGGCCCTGCAACAGTCGAATCTCGGCAATTTTGCCGAAGCTGATGCACTGTTCCGCCGCGCCGGCGCCGTGCTCGATCCCGCCGATCCGGTCGTCACGCGCCTCTATCGCAACTTTCGCGCCATGCATGCGCTCAACCATGCCCGCCCGGAAACCGCGTTGGCAGAATTGGACCGCGTCGCCGTCGCCGATACCGCCGGGCTGGATATCGATCGCGTCGCCGGCGGTTTCATCGATGTGCCGATGGCCCAAAAACTCAACAGCGATGATGATGCCCTGCGCGGCCTCGCCGGCGTCAATGCGCGCCTCACCCCTGCCGAACGCGCCTCTGTCCTCGATGCCCAGGCGCTGTATCTGCGCGGTGCCGCCGAACGCATGATGGGCGATGATGCCGGCGCCCGTGCCTCGTTGTCGGCGGCAATGGCCAAACTCGCCTCGGTGCGCCAGGGCAGGGTCGCCAGCATCGGCTGGCTCAAGGCCGGGATCGCCGGCGAAATGGCGGTCATCCAGGAACGCAACGGCCAGGCCGATGCCGCGCGCGCCTCGCTCACCCAGGCTGCCGAGGTCTTCCGCGTCGAATATCCCGGCTCGGCGGCCTATCTCGTCGCCCGCGCCCGGCTGGCGGCGCTGCTGGCTCGCCAGGGCAACGCCGCCGAAGCCAGCGCCATCTACCGCGATGTCATCCAGGCCAGCCCCACCACCCCCGGCGCCGGCCAGGCGGTGCGCGGTCTGGTGGCGCCTTATTTCGCCCTTCTCGTCGATCGCGGCCCCGATGCGGCCGGCGACTTCTTCGATGCCAGCCAGATTCTCGTCCGCCCCGGCGTTGCCCAGACACAGGCGGTGTTGGCGCGCGAACTTTCGGGTGGCAGCGATGCCGCCGCCGGCCTGTTCCGCCAATCCATCACCCTGTCACGCGACATTGTCCGCACCGAAGGCGATATTGCGCGCCTGTCGGCAAAGGTCGTCGCCGATCCCCAGGATGCCGAAACGCTCACGGCCCTGCGAACCCGGCGTGACAGCCTGGGGCGGGACCAAACCGCGGTCCTCGCCCAATTGTCCGACAATCCGCGCTATCGCAGCATCAGCAACTCGGTCGTGACACTCAAGGACCTTCAGGCCAAACTTCGCACCGGAGAGGCCTATTACAAGCTCGTGCTCGTCGGTGATGCCGCCTATGCGCTGTTCACCACGCCGGCCGATGCCAGAATCCTGCGTGTCGGCGCGGCTCCGGCCGAAATCGGCGCCATGGTCGCTGGCCTGCGCGATACCATCGTCAAATTCGAAAATGGCCGCGCTGCCACCTATCCGTTCGATGCGCTGATGGCGCGCAAACTCTATCGCGCCCTGTTCGATCCGGTTGATGCGGCGATGCCGGCGGTCCGCCACCTGGTGTTCGAACCCGATGGTGCCATGCTGCAACTCCCGGCCAATCTGCTGCTCACCGCCGATGATGGCCTTGCTGCCTACACCGCCCGCGCCGATTCCGCCGATGGCGATGCGTTCGACATGCGCGGCCTTGCCTGGCTGGGGCGCAACCGCATGGTCTCCACCGCCGTGTCGCCCCGGGCTTTCCTCGAAGTCCGCGCCATCGCTGCTTCGCGAGCCAATCGCAGCTATCTCGGGCTGGGCGAAAACGCCCTTCCGGTCGCCGGCACCCGCATGACCCCGCTGCCCGCCCGCGATGCCTGTGATTGGCCGCTCACCGAATGGGGCCGTCCCGTCTCGGCGGCGGAACTGCGCATCGGTGCCGACATGATTGGCAAGGGCACATCGGAACTGAAAACCGGCGCACCCTTCAACGACACGGCGCTGATGGCCCGCACCGACTTGCGCGATTTCCGCGTCATCCATTTCGCCACCCACGGACTTGTCACTGCTCCCCGCCCCGAATGTCCCGCCAAACCGGCGCTGCTCACCTCCTTTGGCCCCGGCGACTCCGACGGGTTGCTGTCCTTCCGGGAAATCTTCGATCTCAGCCTCGATGCCGATACCATCATCCTTTCGGCCTGCGACACCGCCGGAACTGCCACCGCCGCCGCCACCCGCGACGCCGGCGTAGCCACCGGCGGCAATTTCGCCCTTGATGGCCTGGTGCGGGCATTTGTCGGCGCCGGCGCCCGTGCCGTCATCGCCAGCCATTGGCCGGTCCCCGACAATTACGACGCCACCAGGACCCTGATAACCGGGCTGTTCTCCGATGCCGGCCGCATCAGCGTCGGGGAGGCCCTGCGCGCCTCGCAAGTCCGCATGATGGACACCGCCGCCACCTCCCATCCCTATTACTGGTCGGGATTCGCCATCATCGGCGATGCTGCCAAGCCGCTCTCAGGAGCCCTTGGCCCCAATTGACGACAATGGACACCAACCCCTCCACCGCCAGTGCCTTCACCCCCAGTGCTTTCACTCAGCGCCTTGCCATCCTGCGCAGCGCGCTGGTGCAGGCCGGGCCACTGCGCCTCGTCGCCACCCTTGGCGTCCTCGCCCTGGCTGTCGTCGTCGCGCGATTTGGCTGGCAATTGCCCATCCTGCTCACCGCCGAACGCGGGCTGTACGACAGTCGCGTCGCCATCACCGCGCCGCGGGTCGATCAGGATCAACGCATCGTCCTCGTCACCTATACCGAAGAAACCCTCGCCGCGACCGGCAAGCGCTCGCCGCTCGATCGCGTGCTCCTCGGTCGCGCCCTCACCAATCTCGACGCGCTGAAACCCAAATCCATCGGCGTCGACATCCTCATCGATCAACCGCAACCCGATGACGCGCTGCTCGAAACCGCCCTCACGGCGATGCGCACCCCGACGTTCTTCGCCTTCTCCACCAATGCCGACAATGGCGAATTCATCATGCCCTGGCAGGAGGCGCACCTGCGCCAATTGTTCGATCGTGTCGCTGCCGGCTCGGTCCGCCCCGCCTCCATCCGCCTCGATGTTGACAGCGACAACGCCTGGCGCAGCTGGCCAACCCCGGCCAAAACCCCGCCGCTGCTGCTCGTAAACGCCATCACCGCCACCGACGGCCAAAGTCGCGGGTTCGAAAATTTCACCGGCGCCGTGGTTTTCCGCAAACCCGCCTTCGCCGATCGCCCGGTGTTCGCTTCCTTCCCCATCGACCTGTTCGCCGATCCGGATGCCGCCGCCGCGCTCGCCCCCGCCATCGCCGGCAAAATCATCCTCATCGGCGCCGATCTGCCCGAGGCTGATCGCTTCATCACGCCCTTCACCCGCCTCTCCAGCACCACCACCGCCGGCGTCGAGCTCCACGCCACCCTCATCGCCCAGGCGCTGGACGGCACCAAACCCCGCCCCATTCCCGGCGCGCTGCTGTGGCTCGCCGCCATCGCCGCCGTACTCCTCGCCGCCATCACTGGCGGCTTCGATCTTCCGGCAAAACTCGTCGTGCCGCTCGGCATCGCCCAGGTCGCTGCCATCTTCGCCGTGCCCTTCCTGCTCCAGGGCACGCACCGCATCGATACGCTTGGCCTGCCGGCGTTCGGCATCGGCGTCGGCTGGCTGCTCGCCATCATCGCTGCCAGCACCACCGCCCGCATCGTCGGCGCCGAACAACGCCGCTTTGCCCAGGGCGCCCTTGGCAAATACCTCCCGCGTGATGTTGCACAACAAATCCTGCGCGAACCGGGTCAGCTCGCGCTCCACGGCGAACGCCGCGAAATCTACGCGCTGTTCACCGATATCGAAGGCTTCACCAGCCTGTGCCAGACTCTCGACCCTGAGGCCGTCGCCACGATGCTCAACGAATATCTCGAAACCATGAGCACCACCGTCCTCAAATATGGCGGCACCATCGATAAATTTGTCGGTGACGCCGTCGTCGCCTTCTGGGGTGCGCCGCTCGCACGCCCCGATGATGCCAGCCGTGCGCTGGCTGCTGCCTGCGCCATGAGCGCCGCCGGCCAACGCCTCATGGCCCCCGTTCCCGGCCGTGCCGCGCTCGGCCGCACGCGCGTCGGGCTGCATTGGGGCAACGCCATCGTCGGCAATTTCGGCGGTGAAGGCCGCATCCAATACACCGCACTGGGGGACAGCATGAACGTCGCCTCCCGCCTCGAAAGCGCCAACAAGAAATTGAAAACCGCCGTCCTCGTCAGCCGCGAAGCCGCCACCCGCGCCGGCCTTGAAAATTTCCGCCCCATGGGCCGCGTCCGGGTCCGCGGCCGTGATGCCCCGCTCGAAGTCTTCGAACCCCTTGGCGTCGGCATGGCCGTTGCCGATCCGTCGTTCGCTGCGCTCTATGCCCGCTTCGAATCGGGCGACGCCACTGCCCTCGCCGATTTCCAATCCCGCGCTGCCGCTGCGCCGGATGACGCAGCCCTTGCGTATCTGGTAAAGCGGCTCGAAACTGTCGGCCCAGGAGGAACCCATGATCTCGATTAAGGCTCGCGCCGCTGTCCTTGCCGCGCTGCTCCTCGTCGCCCCGGCGCTCGCCGGCCCCCTCGTCGTCCGCGCCATCGGCCCGTCGGCTCCCGGCTTCAAACCCGGTGCGCGCCTGCCCGACAATGCCCCGCTGGTCCTCAAGGCCGGGGATCAGGTCACCATCCTCGATGCCCGCGGCACGCGCAGCTTTTCCGGCCCCGGCAGCTTCCGTTTCGAAAGCGTCAGCGCGTCGGCCGCCCCCACCGGCTTCACCGAATTGCTGACGCAGAAACCCGAACGCCGCGCTCGCATCGGGGCCGTGCGCGGCTCTGGCGGCACCGCCACCGGCACCCCCGTGCCCCCTGGCGTCTGGGCCGTCGATGCCGGCCGCACCGGCACCGTCTGTGCCCTTGATCCGGCAAAGATTTCGCTCTGGCGCGCCAACCCGACCGCCGCTGGCAATGTCACCATCACCCGCGTTTCGGGCGCTTCAAGCCCAGCCGCCTCCGCCACAACGTCCGTACTCCCCTTCGCTCCGGGCCAGGCCGTCGCCAATTGGCCCGCCGCACTGCCCGTCGCCGATGGTGATCAATTCCGCACCACTGGCGCCGGCGCCCCCGCAACGCTCACCATCCGCAAGCTCGTCGCTCCCGCCGCCATTGATGCCTTGGGCGCCGCCTTGCTCGCCAGCGGCTGCCAATCGCAATTCGATCGCCTCACCACCGTCACCAAGGTCACCGACGCACCTTGATGAATCGACGTTCAGCCGCCAAGGCTGGGCAATCACCCCGACCGAGGCCCTCATGACCCGTAACCCCGCGCGCATCGGCGATCCGCTGCCGCTCGATATCGATCGTGCCGTCATCGCCCATGGCCGCGACGTCATCGCCTTTGAAATCGAAGGCTTGCGGCAATTGTCATTGCTGCTCGACGAAAATTTCGCCCATGCCGTGGCGCTGCTCCAGACCACAAAGGGCCGGGTCGCGGTCACCGGCGTCGGCAAGTCCGGGCATATCGCGCGCAAAATCGCCTCCACCCTCGCCAGCACCGGCACGCCCGCCTATTTCCTCCATCCGCTCGAGGCTGCACATGGCGATCTCGGC
>JANPEP010000126.1:0-34104 GCA_031422995.1 Polymorphobacter sp.
CGCCGCCGAGCGTGACGACCACGACCTTGCCGCGATAGCGCGGGTCGGACAGCGCCGTCATCTGGCCCTTGGTATCGGGGAAACGAAAGGCGATGCGGTCGGTGCCGGGTTTTTCGACGACAATGGCCTCCATTGCCTCCCGGGCGCCGCGACGTGCCGTCCAGGGCGTGCCGGACTTGCTGCCGGTGGCAGTGAATTGCGCGCCCGACAGACTGTTGTCGGCGAGCGTTGCCTTCCACAGCGTAGCGGCGTTGCCATCGAAGGTGGAGAGCGCCAGTTGGCTGCCGGAAACCTCGCCGGCGAGATAGCGAAAGTCGCCGCTGGGCAGTTGCACCGAGCCGGTGACGCGATTGCCGGATTGGCGCAGATCGGCAAGGCCACGCTGCGATGGCTTGCCATAATCGAGAATCCAGCGGCCCGACAGATCTGCGGCCGGTCTTGCCGGCTGTGGTGTGAAGCGCCAGCCGCCGCGCTGGCCCGACACCGCCAGCGTCACCGGGCCGCTGGAACGCGCGAGGAGTGCCTCCCCCGTCAAGCGATCATCGGGGCTGCGGCGCAGGACCAGCCGCGAGCCGTAAGAGGGGAAATTCAGCGTCAGCGTGTCACCGACGAGCGATGCCTGTTCGGCGGCCATGCGTTCGGGGGGATTGAGCAGCACCGCCGACACGCCAGCCTTGCCCTGCTTGACCTCCAGCCCGAAGGGCAGCGCGCCGCCGGGCAGGGCGAGCGCGACGCGCCATGTACCGGACCAGCCGGGTTCGGCAGCGCGCACCGGTTTGACGAACAGCATGGCGATGGTGCCGGCAAAAACCAGGGCAGTGAGGCCGCGCCAGAACCAGTGTTCGGCGCGGGCGCGGGTGAGGCCGCGACTGTGTTCGAGCGGCGATATCGCCATGATGAGGTCCCCTGCACCCGCGCCGGAGAAACCGTTCGCGAGCAGCAACATGGCGCAGACGGGGAGTGAAGCCGAATCAGCGATTCTTGTGGGCATCAAAGCCGGGCTTGCGCGCGGCCTGCAAGGTGGCGCGAACCAATGCGGCCGTCGCGTCGACGAAGGGCACCGTGACAGCGTTTTGCGCCAGCACCAGCGGCACTTCGGTACACGCCGCTATCACCGTTTCAGCGCCCGCCGCGACCAGCCGTGCGGCCTCTGCCGCCATTGCCGCCTGCACGCCGGGGCCGGTATCGCCGGCCTTTATGGCGTTGACCAGCGGTTGCACGATGCTGCGGTCGCAATCGATGGTGCGCAGGCCCGCCGCCGCCAGCCGATCATGATAGAGCCGCGCATCGAGCGTGGCGCCGATGGCGATGATGCCGATGGTGCGGGCGCCGGTTGCCAATGCTTCGGCAACCGCTGCGTCGACCATGTGGACAAAATCCGCGCCGGTGGCCGCCACCACATCCGCCGCCCAGCCGTGTGCCGCGTTGCATGGCATGGCCAGCACCTGCGCCCCCGATGCGACCAGCCGCTGCGCCATTGCCGCGAGCACCGGGCCGGGGGATGGCCCGCGCCCCTGGCGCGCGGCGTTGCGATCAGGCACCTGCGGGTTGCTGTCGACCAGCACGCGGGGATGGTCGGTGTCCTGTGGTGCCTGTGCGGCGACCACCAGTCGCGCCAGGAAATCCGCCGTCGCCGCCGGCCCCATACCGCCGATGACGCCGATGGTGCGCCAGCGCATCACGCGTTGAGATCGGGGTTTCGAAGATCACGCGCATAGGCGTGCAGCGACGGGCTGCCGCCGGTGTGGAGGAACAGGAGTTTTTCCCCGGCCTTGAAGGTGCCGCGGCGCACCAGGCCGATCAGGCCGGCCATCGCCTTGCCGCTGTACACCGGATCAAGCAGCACGCCTTCGGTGCTTGCCAGCATCCGCACCGCCTCGACCATGGCCGGCGTGGGCAAGGAATAGCCCGGCCCGACCCAATCATCGAGCGCCGTTACTGCCGCCTGCGCCGGCGACGGGGTGCCGAGCAAATCGGCTGTCGCCACCGCCAGCTTGTGGACATTGCCTTCCTGTTCGGCGCGCGCGCGGCGCACGTTGATGCCGGTGACCGGGAGGCCGGCGTTCAACGCCACGAGCCCGGCGAGCAGGCCCGAATGGGTGCCGGCGCTGCCGCTGGCGACCAGCAGATGATCGAACGCCAACCCGAGATCAAAGGACTGCGCCATGATTTCGGCAGCGCACGCGGCATAGCCCAGCGCGCCCAATGGCGTCGATCCACCACCGGCGATGGCGTAGGGCCGGCCGCCCGCCGCCGTGACGGCGGCGGCATCGATGGCCATTTCGGCGGCAAGATCGCTGCCCAGCGGCACCACGCGGACGGATTCGACGCCCATCAGATCGAACAGCAGATTGTTGCCGAGCGCTGCATCGCTGTAGGTTCCGGGCACCCGTTCCTCGATGATCAGCCGGCATTTCAGGCCTTCCCTGGCGGCCGCTGCCAGCGTGAGGCGGCAATGGTTGGACTGCGGCGCGCCGACGGTAATCAGCGTATCAGCGCCGTGTGCCAGCGCGTCGGCAACAAGGAATTCCAGCTTGCGGGTCTTGTTGCCGCCGCCGGCCAGCCCGAGCAGATCATCACGCTTGATCCATATCTCGGGCCCGCCAAGCAGCGCGGACAGGCGGGGGAGCGGCTCCAGCGGGGTAAAGCCCTGCGTGTAGCGGCGGCGGGGGAAGCGAGCGAGATTCATGCGGCCCTGATGCCCCCGTCGACGCGCCAGCGCAACCATGCGCGCGAAACGCGTTTTCGTGTATGGGGTTATCGCATGATGGATGATTTCAACACACCTGCGGCCTATGCCATTGCCTGGGCGGTGGGCCTTTGCCTTGTTGGCGGATTGATGACGCCGCGCGCCGATTGGTATGCGGCGCTGCGCAAGCCAACATGGCAGCCGCCGGGATGGGCGTTTGGCCCCGGTTGGACGATCATCCTGGGGCTGGCCGCGTGGAGCGCGGTGATTGCGTGGGAGGCGGCCGCCGGGCCGGTGGAGCAACGGACGGTGTTGATCCTGTTCGGTGTCAACGGTCTGTTCCATCTGTTGTGGAGCCCGTTGTTCTTCAAGTTGCAGCGGCCGGATTGGGCCTTGATCGAAGTGCCGTTCTTGTGGGGATCGCTGGTGGCGATGATTTTCGGGCTGTGGCCGATTTCGCAGACTGCGGCGCTGCTCATCCTGCCGTATCTGGCGTGGGTGACATTTGCCGCCTATCTCAACCTGACGATCGTGCGGATGAATCCGCGCACGGCCTGAAGGGGGCATGATGAGGCGTTTCAAGGCGGTGTTGTGGGATTTTGGCGGGGTGATCACGTCGTCGCCGTTCGATGCCTTCAACCGGCATGAGGCGGCGCGCGGGTTGCCGCACAATCTGGTTCGCCGCATCAACGCCAGTAACCCCGATACCAACGCCTGGGCGAGGCTGGAGCGCGATGAAATCGACGCCGATGGGTTCGACACGCTGTTTGCCGCCGAAGCGGCGACGCTGGGTTTCGACGTGCGGGGGGCCGAGGTTCTGGCGCTGTTGTCGGGCGACATCCGGCCGCGCATGGTGGCGGCATTGGATGCCTGCCGCGACGCCGGCCATGCGCTGGGCTGCATCACCAACAACGCCCGGGTGGGGCATGGCGCGGGCATGGCCGGCAACGAAGCCCAATCGGCCGAGATTACCGCGATCCTGGCGCGGTTCGATGCGGTTATCGAAAGTTCAAAGGCTGGCCTGCGCAAGCCCGACCCGCGGATTTACCAATTGATGTGCGACACCATCGGGGTGGCGCCGGAAGACTGTGTCTATCTTGATGATCTGGGCATCAACTGCAAACCAGCAGCAGCGTTGGGGATGACAGCAATCAAGGTGACGGGCGAGGCACAGGCGCTGGCGGATTTGGGGCGGGTGCTGGGTTTGTCGCTTTAGGCGATTCTGCCCGGATTTGAACCACCGAAACGGAGGTTCAGGACGCCAACATGTCCTCCATGCAGACCGTATCCAGCTCCAGCACATGGGTCACTCTGCCCATCGCCATCCAGGCCCCGATGCAGAGCGTCAAATCAACGACCTCATCGTCGCTGAATGCCGCATGGAGGCGTGCCCAATAAGGCTCGTCTTCAGCGAAACCGCGAGGATCCTCGGCAAACCGCTCGGCATGCTCGATTGCCAGCCGTTCGCGCCCGGAAAAGAGCGCACTGTCTCGCCAGCCCTCGACTGCTTCGTAAAAAGCCTCGTCCGGGATGGGCCCGCCGCGCGCCACGACCGAGCAGGAGGCATCGCCGCCACTGCCGGCCAGCATCGGGTCGATGTGCCTGGCCGCCCGCATTCCCTGGCAGACCATGCAGCCGTTGATCTGTGCGGTGCGATAGCGCGCCGCCTCGAGGACACGCAGCGGCAATCGGGATGACTGATACACCGCGTTGGCAAAGGCGCCGCCAGCCGCCCCGATTTTTGGCGCATAATTCTGGAGGACATAGCCGTAGGGGTTGGCCTCTGCCGTGCTCGGCACAAAAACTCTTGCCAATTTGCTTCTCCCTTTTTTGCGGAACGAATTTGGCTGGCTTCCCCATGGAACATGAGTTGATTTTGCGGGCGCTAGTCGGCAGGTGGCTTGAGCGCCTGGATCTGAAGTTCAAGATTCATCAGCAATGGCTCCACCATCGCTTCATCCAGTCCGTGCACCAGGCGGTTGATGGCCATGCCTTCAATGGTTTGTTGCGACAATGCGAGGGCGAGGTCGAAGTTGGCACGGTTCTTCTGCCATTCGGGAAAGGCTTCGATGGACAGGGTATAGCGCCGCTCGCGAAACTCCGCCTGGAGAGGTTCGAGGATGCGGGCCAGGCCCTTGTCGGTCCGCGCGGCCAGGGACAATTCGTGAAAGGCGGTGAAAGTCGGTCTGGAAAGTTGATCCCAATAGGTTCGCACGATGGCGTGGACGTCGTGGCCGACAATGTCGCCGGTGCGCCTGATCGCGCGCAGGCGCTTTTCATGGAGCTCGGCAATCACGGCACGCATGAGGGCATCGCCATTTTCGAAATGATGCAGCATTGCACCACGCGACAGGCCCGCCTCCGCCGCGACGCGCGGGGTGGTGGTCTTTGAATAGCCGAATTTCACGATGCACCGAATCGCGCCTTCGATCAGGCGTTTTTTGGTTTCGGCGCTTTTGAGCGATTGCTGTGTCGGCGGCGCCCTCGCGACGATGTCAGCTTGCCAATCGGCGGGCGCAACCTGTGACAATTTTGGTTGGATTTCCATTTCAAGCGCTCCTCAGACCGCTTCGTGAAAGCTCAGTCCCATTTCCTGGGACAGGCAGTCGAGGATCAGCGGGACCAGCCGATCATGGAATTCGATGCCCATGTGATAATCGAATGCCGCCTCGGATTTGAAGGTCGCGATGCAAAAATAGGTGTTGGGTTCGTCCGCTGCCTTGAAAAGTTCGTAGAACTCGCAATCAGGCTCATGGGCGTGGACAAGACCGCGCAGTTCAGTTTGCAGGGCTTCAAGATCGCCGGCCTTTTCCGGCTTGGCCACAAGCTTGGCGATGAAGGATTTTCGCATACGGTCAGGCTTTCACAAATTCGGCGACCAGTGTGTCGCGAAGACGAAATTTCTGGATTTTGGACGCCGACATCGGCCATTCGTTCACAAAACGCACATGGCGCGGCAGTTTGAAACTCGCGAGCTTTCCCGTGCAATGTGCGATCAACTCCGCCTCGCTGGTGCTCGCACCGTCGTTCAGTTCGATAAAGGCCGCCGGCACTTCGACATAGCGCGGATGCGGGATGCCGGTTACCTGCGCCAGCTTGACCGCTGGATGGGCCTGCAACACCGCCTCGATCTCGGCAGCAGCAACATTTTCCCCGCCAACTTTCATCATGTCCTTGGTTCGGCCATGGAACATGATCTGGCCGCTGGCGTCAAACGATCCGATGTCGCCGGTGTGGAACCAGCCTTCGGCGTCGATGACTTCGGCGGTCTTTTCCGGGGCATTGTGATAGCCGGCGAGCATGTTGGGCCCGCGCGCGACGATTTCCCCTTGCTCGTCGATCTCGCATTCGGCCCCCGTTTCGACATTCAGGATCCGCACGTCCCATTCATCGAGCGGAACGCCCAGTCGCCAGCCGCGCGCTTCCCACGGATCGGTGATGCGGCTGGTGCAGATCGTGCCCGACCCCTCGGTCAGGCCATAGGTGCCGACCATGATTGTATGCGGCATGGCCTTGGTCATCGCATCCCTGATCCAGTCGGGCTGGACGCCGAAATTGGCATTCATCAGGCGCACACTCGACAGGTCGGTCTGGGCAAAGCGAGGGTGCGACAGCAGGTCCTGCATGATGGTGACAAAACAGGGGTAGGCGTGCGTGGCCTTTTCCGTTTCCAGCATGGCAAGCGCGACGCCGGCATCGAAATTGGGAATCGTCAGATAGGCCCCGCCAACATCAAGAACCGCCACCAGCGGCAGAATCCCGGCAATGTGGAAAATCGGCAACGGCGACCAGAAACGATCACCCCGTGCCATTTCATAGCGCTTGCCCAGATTGCGGGCGTTGCCGACAATCCCGCGGTGGCGGATCATGCAGCCCTTGGGATTGGCGGTGGTGCCCGAGGTGTAGAGGATCATCGCCGTGGCTTGCGGATCAACCGCCTCGATCCGGGCATCGACTTGCATTGACGTCGCCGCAAGAGCCGAGGCGGCGGAAACCAGGCCTGCGGGGCAAGGGGCGTCAACACAGATGATCGACTTGAGCCTGGGCGCTTCGGGTAGCGACAGATTTTCCGGGTCACAAGACGCGGCAAGCGCGGGCAGCGCTGCAAACAGCCGCGTGCTGAAATCAAGCGAGTCGCCGACCCTGCCTGTTGTCACCAGGCAAACCAGATCGGCATCCCGGACCAGAAACGCCAGTTCGCTGGGTTGATAGCGCGCATTGATGGGCACGGCGACGGCGCCCGCCATTGCTATCCCGAACAGGATTTCGACAAATTCGGGGCGCGTCGTCAGCAGGATGCCAATATTGTCACCGGGCTGAACCCCACGCGCTATGAATGCCGCCGCCCAGCGCCGTGCCGCGTTGTTCAGCTCGGCATAGCTGGCGCGGCTGTCGGGAAAGACCAGTGCCGGCTCGTGGGGGTGACGCGCCGCCCGGTCGCGGAGCAGTCCACCAAGGGTATGGATCGGTGTCATGCTCATACGGGTCGCAGATAGTCCCGGGTGTAGGTGCCATCGATGCAATCGATCATCCTGGTGATGATATCGGTGCTGGCCGGGTTGGCCTGGTGCGCCTGATCCGCCGCTTCGTCGACGAAGCTTTCGAACACGGCAAAGGCGTGGGGCGCATCGAGGCGATAGAATTTATACGCCAAAGTGCCAGGCTCCGAGGCTGCGTTGGCCTCCATTGCCGGGATCAACGTCACGAATTCGGCTTCATGGTCTGGCTTGATGTTGAAGCGCGAGAGGAAGGTCCAGCTCATCGTCACACGCCTCCTTCGACATGGCGATCGAGTTCGGCGTGGAAGTGCCGCAGCCTTGCCTCCTGTTCGCTCCAGAGCGGACCGCGGAAGCCGCGAGACCGGGAGCCCTTCTGGACAATGGGCAAAAGCTCCGAATCCTGATCCAGCACCATTCCGAGATTGGGCGGTTCGCCGAGCGGCACGCGCTCGATCGCCGGGCGGGTCATGCCGGTCGTGTCGGTGCCTTCGGCCAGCCCCATCCAGCCTGGCGGGCCATAGCCGGGCGCATCGACATGGGCGAAGAGAATGCACGTATCATAGGTGAAGCGGTTTGGATCGTCCGGGTGCGGCAGGAAGCGGTGGATGAAGACCGCTTCGGGATGGCAGCCGATCTGGACATTGGGGAAAATGCCATAAATCGTTGAATCGCTGAGCTGGGTGTCGCTGAACTTGTCATAGTCCAACCCGAAACGCGTGGCGCGATCGCGCTTGGCCGCCTGGATCGCGGCGCGGCTGTCCTGCGCCGTGCCCTTGAACGTATCGGGATCAATGCCGGCATCGCGCAGCATCATCCTGATACCTTCATTCACCGTAATCTGGTCCGGAAACCGGGGCGACGGCTGCGCAAAGGGCACGAATTGCCGGCTCATGCCATTGGGGTATAGGTCGATCTGTGTGCGGTCATCCATCACGCCCTGGGTTTCGGGGTGGACGGCGTGGAGGTGATAGATTTCGTAGAAGGCGTCGACCCCGCCCTTCCAGTTTGCCGCCCATTCGGATTGCTTGTGCTGAATGACGTTCATCGCGGCAATGTCATAGAGCGCCAGTTGATCCGCCACCGGCCCAAGCCATTCGCGCAAGGGCGGCACATCATCCGACATGGCAAGGAAGACGAGGCCCGCGACTTCCTCGCAGCGAACGGAGGTCAGGTTGCGATCATGGCAAAGTGTTTCCGGGCGGAACGTGAACTCGTCCGTCACTTTGGTGTTGGTGCCATCCAGACCAAATTTCCAGCTGTGAAACGGGCAGGTGAAGCTGCCGACCGAGCCCCAATCGGAGAGCACCAACTGGCTGCCACGATGCGGGCAGACATTATAGTGCGCCTTGAGGCTGCCATCCTCGAGCCGGACCACGATGAAGCTTTCGGTGGCAAGTTCGAAACGGATGAAGTCGCCATCCTCGCGCAGGTCGCTTGACGGGCCGGCGAGCAGCCAGGTCTGCGTCCACAGTCGCGACCATTCCGCATCCTTGTAGTGCGGGTCGTGATAGCGTGCAGGGCTTGGTCTCGAGGTACCATTGTCCATTCGCGGCGCGTGTTCGTTGAACGGATGGGGCGCCCCAACGTGAATGTCCCAGCCCCGAAACGCGGAGTCCATTGGCCTCGCTCCCCTCCAATTTCGCCTGTCATCATACATGGAATGTAAAAAAAACAAACATGATTGATTGTTATTTGAACATGTGGCAGACCTGTAGTCGCGCAGCACGCACACGCAAAAAAGTTCGGCTTCGCGGGAAACTTTGGGGGGCGTTCAAGTGGGTGTTCGATATTCGATCGGCGGTGCCAGCTCAGCCTTGGCACTCGCGCTTGCAGCGCAAGCCGTTGCGCTTGCCGCGCCAGCCGTTGCGCAGGATACAAACGCTGCGGCTGCCGATGCAGGCCTTGCAGAGATCATCGTGACAGCGACCAGGCGCGACACGAACCTTCAACGAACGCCGATTGCGATCACGGCGATTGACCAATCGATCATCCAGCAAGCCAGCCCCGACAATATCGGTGATCTTGCGTCATTCGTGCCCAATTTTTCCGCCGCCAGGATCACCGGGTTCAATGCGGCGTCGTTCGCGATGCGCGGCGTTGGCCAGAACAACATCATCGTCTATTTCGAACCGTCGGTGCTGGTCACTGTCGACGATTTTGTGATGCCCAGTGTGCAGACGCAGTTGCTCGACACGTTCGATGTTCAGCAAGTCGAAGTGCTGCGCGGGCCGCAGGGCACGTTGTTTGGCAAGAATGCCATCGGCGGCGCCGTGACCGTCAAGACCAAACGACCCGATCTTGCGGAATTCGGCAGCGATGTGCGGGTGACGGCCGGCAGTTTCAAATCCTTCAGCGGCAATGCCGCCATCAATGTGCCCATCATCAAGGACCAGCTCGCGCTTCGCGTGGTTGGCGGGTATGAATATTCGGACGGGTTCATGCGCAACGGCGCCTGCTATGGCCCGGTCGGTACATTTTTGACCACGCCGCCGGCATTGCCGGCTTCCACTGCCAAATTTGTCGGCCGGTCGGGCTGCGGCGATGGCCGCCGCGTCGGCGGCACCAATGTCGTCAATCTTCGCGCCAAGCTGTTGTGGGAGCCGAGCAGCAATTTTGACGCGCTGCTGCAATATGAATTGATCCGGGACAGCTCTGAATCCCCG
This sequence comes from Polymorphobacter sp., assembly GCA_031422995.1. Taxonomy (GTDB): domain Bacteria; phylum Pseudomonadota; class Alphaproteobacteria; order Sphingomonadales; family Sphingomonadaceae; genus Sandarakinorhabdus. The sequence continues at coordinate 9,852 of JANPEP010000126.1, forward strand.
GCGACCGTGAACGAGACGCCCGTCAATAGCGCCGGGCGCTTTTTCCTGTTCGACGCGCTGAATGTTGGATCGCGGGGGAACACCAGCAGCGACCCGATCAACAATGCCGGCGTATCCGATCGGCAGGACTCGCTGATGCGGATGCAGGACGGCCATGTCGTCAATGTCGATGGTATTTACCTCAACATGAACCTGAATGTCGGCATGGGCAATTTCACCTCGATCACAGGTTGGCGCAGCCAGCGATCGCGCCTGCCCAGCACATATACCGGCCAGGCGCCGGTTGCCGCGGATGGCGAAGTGTTGTCGCTGTTCGATGCGACGCGCGACGACGATCGCAAGACCTGGCAGCAGGAGTTGCGCTTTGCCTCGGATCTTGGCGGGGCGTTCGATTTTGTCGCGGGTGGCTTTCACCAGCAGGACAAGGTCGACTTTTGCGTCAACCAGCTATTGGGTTTTCTTGATCTGACCGGGGGGCCGCTGCCCTTTGGTTCGTGGAACAAATCGCCCTATTTGCTGTGCAACGCGCAGGACGCCAAATCGACGGCAATATTTGCCGAAGGCACTTTCAAGGCGACGGACAGGCTGACACTGACGGCGGGCGGCCGCTACACTTGGGAGCGCAAGACCTGGCGTGGTCGCCAGCAGGTGTTCATTCCGCAACTGGGCGGCGGGTTTGATCCCAGCATCACCCTCAACCGACCGCTCGACGCCAGCGTAAACAACTATACAGCCGGCGTCGTGACGGTGGAGGCGCGTGACAACGAGCCGACCTATCGCTTCTCGGCATCCTACAAGGCCGGCGAAGACACCTTCCTTTATGCAACCTACTCGCATGGCTTCAAGGGCGGCGGGTTCAACGATCAGATTGGTGGCTTTGGTCCCTTTGGCGCCGACCTTGATGCGTTCGCAGATGCGGCCACGGCGACCAAGCCGGAAACCGCCAACAGCTATGAAATCGGCATCAAGAGCCAATTCCTCGACAATCGCGCCCGCTTCAACCTGACAGGATTTTGGGTTGATTACAGCAATCTGCAAAAACAGATTGTTGTGCCGATCGAAGTGAATGGCCAGCCCAACCAGGTGACGCGCTTTTTCAACGCCGCCAGCGCGCGGGTGAAGGGGATTGAAGCAGAGGCAACGCTGGTCCCGATCGATGGGCTCACCCTGCGCGGGGTGCTTGGCTTTCAGGATGCCGAATATCGTGAATATATCACGCCGATTCCGGCTGGTTATGATCTGTCGACCGCGCCGCTGGATCGCGCCCCCAAATGGCAATGGTCGCTGGACGGCACCTATACCACGCCCGTCACCAGCGGTTTGAAACTGACTTTCAACGGCAATTTGAGCTATGTTGGGCGCAACCTGTTCACGCAGTCGATTGCGGACGAACGTGACAATACATTCCTGCGGGCCCGCACGCTGTTGAATGCGTCCATCACGCTGGCCGATGTGGATGACAAATACACCCTCCGTTTGGTTGGAAAGAACCTGACCGACAAGCGCTATGAAACGGCAAGCCAGGTGGTGGGTGGGCTGTGGACATTCACGCTTTATGGGCCTCCGCGCTATTTCGGCGTCGAAGCCGGGGCGCGGTTCTAGGGCGGCCGGGTAATAAGGGCGCCCGGCAGCCAGGGCGCGTCTTCATGCCCTTTCGACCCAATTTTCAAGCACCTGTTCGACGCGCATTGCAGCGGGCACACGGTCCAGCCCGATCCGGCGGTCAACTTCCTCGTGCCAGTGATAGATCCGGCGTTCCTGATAGTTCAACGGGATTCCCCTGAAACCTGGACTTTCGACGGATTCCTGGAGATGTGGCGCAAATTGGAGGTCTTCCAACAGGATCCGCTCAAAATTCCGGATCCGTGCGGACCATAGCGGGCTGAGGTCTGCTGCCGGCATCCTGGGTGAAAACCAGTGGCATTCGATCCGCATGCTGTTGGCCGTTCGCGGCCAGAACACCAGCATCGGAATGCCCGTTGCAGTTGGCGGCATCACGATGTTCGGAAAGACATTGTAGCTGACATTGTTGAGGCGCGGGATTTCGGTCACGCCGGGAATTTCGGGCATCCCCCTTGTGCCGGGATCGATCCAGTTGGGGCGGCGATTGGGCGTCGTCATCCGGGAATGGCCATTCGGCCACAGCGTGATGGAGGTGCCGCGATGATCGAGGAACCGGTCGGCCGTATCCTGATGGATTGATTTGAGGTGATAGACCTCGAGGAACACGTCGAGCAGCAATTTGACATGGCAGGCAACATCATAGCCGCGCGATTCGACCAGCATGAGATTATCGAGCTCGAACTGCCGCAGTTCGTTCGCCACCGGGCCCAGATTTTCGATCAGCGTTTCCGCATCGGGGTCCTCGTTGATGAAAATCCATCCGCCAAGCCTTTCACAGCGCACGGGAATGAGTGACCGGCAGGCCAAGTCGAGATCACCGAAATCGCGTTTGTCGCGCACCGATTTCAGCTTGCCATCCAGCGTATAGCTCCAGCTGTGATAGCCACAGACAAAGCCCCGGCCTTGTCCGGCCTCCGCGCTAACGAGTGGCCCACCACGATGGCGGCAGGTGTTGTAAAAGGCCCGCACATCGCCCAGCAGATCGCGCACGATCAGAATGGGCGAGCCGGTATTGCGGGTCAGGAACCAGCTGCCGGGCGCAGCAATCTGGCCGTCGTGCCCGGCATAGAGCCAGCTTCGCTTCCACAGGCCCTGATGTTCGAGGGCCAGAAATTGCGGATCGACATAGCGGGCGGCCGGGATGTCGGGGAGGCTTGGGAAGCCGACCGGGGGTGCCGTGCGTCCGGCTTCAAACACAAGGCTGTCCTTGATGCGCCTGATTGTGGTTGCGTCCATAGCCAATGGCCCTCCCGCGGCGCCGCTGCCAAGCTTATCGGCCGCCATTAAAAAAACAATCATGTTTGCTTTTTTAATGGCGGTGATGCATCGCGCTGGGCAGAAAAGGACTTTGTGAAGGGATTCGCATGGACGTTCGCTTGAAGGGCCAGCAGCGTGGATTGCCACAGGCAGCGCGCATGTTTGGGCGGCGCCTGCCTTGCGTCGCGCATGGCGTTCACGGGTGGGATGTCGCGGGCGCAGGCGTTCGCCAGCATTTTGATCATGGGCGCTGAACCAGTGAAGGTCGCGGTCGCTCCCATCACCGACATTCCTGAAAATGGCACGCGGGCTTTTGAGATCGAGGGCAAATCCGTGCTTGTTGCCCGCACGGCTGCGGGCGTTTTCGCCATGGCGAACAGATGCAGCCACGCCCTGCAAGCCCTGGAAGGTGGCAAGCTGAAGGGGTTTTATATCTTCTGCCCCGCCCATGGCGTGCGCTTTGACATGCGGGATGGATCGCCCATGGGAACGCTGACAAAAATACCGATAAGCGTTTGGGAGGCCGAAACGATCGACGGCATTGTCCATATCGATATGGAGGACGCATGAAGCGGCTGCTTCATATCAACGCGAGTCCGCGCCGGGAACGGTCGCGATCCGGCATGGTCGCGGAGCATTTTCTGGAACGCATCCGGGCGAAATACCCATCAATGGAGGTGGAACGGCTCGACCTGTTCGATGCCGATCTGCCGGCATTTGATCAGGACGCCGTCGAAGGCCGTTACCATTTGCTGGCCGGCAACCCGGTCGAACCCGCCCAGGCCACCGCATGGCAGAGCCTGAAAGAATGGACTGACCATTTCCTGTCGTTCGACGCCTGGTTGATCGCCGCTCCGATGTGGAATTTTGGCATACCGTATCGGCTGAAGCAGTATATCGACATCCTGACCCACCCCGGACTGACCTTTCGCAACGACAGCGAAGGCAATGTCGAGGGATTGGCGCACGGACGACGGGCCATGATCTTCGCCGCCAGTGCCATGCCCTTTGGCAGCGTACCCGAGATTGACGGGCTGGATTTCCAACTGGCCTATCTGAAAACCTGGCTGGGCTTCATTGGCGTGACGGACATTCACGCCGTGCGCGTGGCGGGCACGTTCGGCCCCGATGATGTGGTTGCCGCCGGCATGGCGCGCGCCTTCTCCGATGCGGACAACCTCGTCGATCAGCTCTGACGGGGCCGGAATTTTGGTACGGTGATGTCAGCCGACCAATTCTCGAAAACCACTTCGACGGCCATGCCGGATTTCACGTCTCCCACGTCACAGCCGATCACATTGCTCATCATTCTCGGGCCTTCTTCAAGCTCGATGAGGGCAATCACATAAGGGGTGTCGGCCGCATAGGCGTCCGATACGGCGCGGGTGACGATGGTATAGGTTGCCACCGTGCCGTGCCCGCTGGCTTCAATCCAGTCCAGCTGTTCCGACATGCAGTTCGTGCAAATTGTGCGGGGGTAAAACTGATGCTGGCCGCAAGCCACGCAGCGCTGGAGCAGAAATTTGTGATCGTGGCAGCCCTGCCAGAAGCGCGCCGTTTCCGCTGTTGGCACGGGAAAGAATTTTCCTGCATGGCGCGACATCAGCTGCGATCCCGACCCAGAATGACGGTGGTATGGCTTGACATGATGCCGCCCTGGCCGTGCACCAGTGCCACTTCGGCGCCTTTGACCTGCCGCTCGCCTGCTGTGCCGCGAAGCTGCGTCACGGTTTCGGTCAGGGCGAACATCGACCCCGGATTGCCCGGATGGCAATGCGACAGAAGCCCGCCATGGGTGTTGACGGGCAGCAGTCCCCCAAGCTCGATATTGCCATTTTCAACGAACGCCCCGCCTTCGCCCTTTTTGCAAAAGCCAAGGTCTTCAAGCTCCAGCAGAACTGTCGGCGTGAAACAGTCGTACAGCTGGGCAAAGTCCATGTCGCGCGGGCCAAGGCCGGCCATGGCATAGGCCCGCTGGCCCGATTCAACCGCAAAGGACGTCGTCAGATTTTGTGCCTGGCTGATATGTTCATGGCCGTGCCCCTCCCCCACCCCCAGAAGATAGACGGGGTGGTGCGGAAAATCCGCGGCGCGTTCGGCCGAAGTCATGATGATCGCCGAGCCACCATCGGATACCAGGGAACAATCGAGCAGGTGCAGCGGGTCGGCAATCATCCGCGAATTGATCACATCGTCAATCGTGATGGGGGTGCGCATTTCCGCCGCCGGGTTAAGGCAGGCATGCTTGCGGCAGGCCACGGCAATGGCGGCGAATTGTTCCGGCGTTGTGCCATATCTGTCCATATGAGCGCGGGCAATCAGGGCATAAAAAGCCGGTACCGTGGGGCCGAAGGGAATTTCAAACTGGGGATGGCCGGCCGAAGACTGCATCTTCATGGCCTGGTCCCGTGACAGCCCGGTCCGCAGGCTGTCGGCCATTGTGATCAGGACGGTGTTGCACATGCCGGTGACAATGGCCGCAGCAGCATGATGCAAAATGGAGAAGGTGGTGCTGCCGCCGGCGCCGACGCCCATGCAATAGCGCGGGAATATCTGCAAATATTCGGCCATCGCTTCGGCATGGTACATATAGGGCTCGGCCATCGAGTTGCAGGTGATCAGCCCGTCTATTTTGTCTTTGGTGATATTGGCATCGGCCATGGCGCGGCGTGCGGCATCGATGCACAACCCGGTGGCGCTGAACTGCGGAAGTTTCCCCACCTGGGTATCGGCAGCCCCGACAATGGCGACTTTGCCGCGCAAGCTGCTCATGGGAATGTCCGATCAGCCCTGGTCGAACTGAACAATGGCAGTGCCGGGTGTGATGACATCGCCGGCCTCATTCTTGATGAAGATTTCAAGTTTGGCGGTGGCGTTGCTCCGATCCACCGAAAGCACGCTGCCGCCCGAGGTCACTGTTTCGCCGATATAGGCGGCCTTGCGGTTTGAATATTCGAAATGCGCAATCCGACCCTTGCCATCCAGCCATTCGATCACGCATTGCGTCAGCCAATCGCCCAGCATGGGGCCAGACATGACAATTCCGGGATAGCCTTCAACTTCAGTGGCATAGGAGGCGTCAAAATGGATGCGATGGGCATTCCAGATGGCGGCACTGTACATGAAATTCTGGACGTTATCGGGTTTGTAGTCACGGCCGGGCAATTCATCGCCGGGCTTCAGATTGTTTATATTTGATATGCCCATCACCGCAGAAGCCGAGTTGTTTTTTCAGTGAGGACGGGTTCACCTGCTTCAGTTTCCACTTTCATGATAACTTCATAGAAAATTATCGGCCCTTGTGATCCGGATTTTTCATAAATATTGGTCAAGGTGCGCGTAGCAATCAGAACATCTTCTGCCTTTATGGGCCTGAAGTAATCAATGCTGAGGCCGCCAGCCATTGCCTTTTCGAGAGGGAATTTTGGCAGTAACGTGTCGATCGAAACGCCATCGGGAGTGAGATGGTCCAGTTCTACCATATCCCAGAACAGGGCAACGTGAAACAAAGGTGGCGCTTCGTCACCATCAAGATAAGTCTTATTTTTCCATCCGGTTGCGATTGAATATTTGCGGATTTCCCTGCGCGAGGCGATTTCCATGCGCGACGTCGAAGAGCGGCCAATAAAAGCAAGCAGCTCATCACTCAAAAGCCCGTTTGTGTTTCCGGATTTCTGGTTGTCAGGCGCGGTCTGAACGTCTTGTTCAATCATTCTGTTCATTGATCAATACTTTTCAGAAAAAGCATTTCTATAAATTTTGAAACTTTAGTTTACCCGAAATTCAAAATCAAACCTAGAATACATGGTCGTCCGGGACATGCCAAGCCCGCCGCCGGCTCATCCCCGCGTCACCCGGGACTGTGCGACGCGCCCCGCCATGCAGCAGGCATCGCCATATCGCCGGGCCGGGACTGGTGGTGCTTGATGCAGCCCCGGGCCCTTTCCTCAGTGTGGGCTCTTGCCCTTTGGGCCATAGGCCAGAAGCACGTTGCCGGCGATGTGGCTGTATAGCCCATACCCTGAGTTGACGAAGACTTGCCCCTTCCACACGGCTGCACCGGGGCCGCTCATGCTGCCCCCGTTGCCAGTGCGCCCATCAATCGTCCGGACGGGCTTTGTGGTGTCCGTCTCCCACAAAATGCCCCCCGTTTTGCCATCATAGGCGCGGAACATGCCATCGAGATGCCCGGCGAAGACCACGCCCGGGATTGCCGTGACGGCGGCGGAAATGCCCGGGTCACAAAACTGTCTGCCAGCGCAATCATGCGTTGGGTTTGCGTACCAGAATTCCGCGCCAGTGGCGGCGTCGATCGCATGCAGGCCGGCGCCGCGGAGCTTGGCATCATAGACGCGCGCGTCGTGTGTGTCGGCCATGTCGTTGATCGGCACGAATACGCGCTGCCCCTCCGCCGCCATGCCGAAATGCACGCCGCCCTGGGTGCCGCCATGGCCCAACCGCTTGTTCCAGCGGATCTTGCCGGTATCAGGGTCGATTCCCCAGGCCTCGCCTGACTTCTGCCCGACGACAAGGATGCGCTGCTCGCCGTCAAGCGGGATCAGCAGCACCGATGCGGCAATGTCGAAATCGGGCCCGTTTTCCTTGGGGCAGGAATCATTGCCCATCATGCAACCCACGTTCCACGCATCGTGCGGCGTCAATTGGGTGTTCCAGATGCGGGCCCCGGTTTTGGCGTCGACAGCGAAAACCGCATCGGAGTTTTCATCTGCCGGGCTGGAGTAATTTTCCCCCGACCCGAAATAAACGCGGCCGCTGCGTTCGTCATAGGTGGGGCTGCTCCACACCGGGGCGCCCGATGGGCCCAAAATCCGGGTGCCTTGCTTTGTCTTGCCCTGGTCGGTTGGCTGGCCGGCGGTATAGGCGCGCCAGACTTCCTTGCCCGTCGCCGCATCGAGCGCCAGCACCGATCCCCGGAATGTGCAGCAGGCATATTTGGTGTCGGCCGCCTCCACGACTTCAAGCGAGGAAACCGGCACGTAGAGCAGGCCCCCGCCAAGGCTGGGCGTGCCGGTAATCGTCGCGGAGGCATGGTCGCTGACCTTGGTTGACCACAATTCCTTGCCGGACATCGCATCGAGCGCATGGGCGCGGCCGAGCAGATCACCGAAATAAAGGCGCTTTGATGCGGCATCGGCGACAATGGCGGTGCGCACTTCGGCGGCAAGGCGCTTCGTCCACCGCGTGCAGCCGGTTGCCGGGTCGAACGCATAGATGGTGCCGTCCTGGCTGCCGACGAACACCGTGCCCCAGCCTATTACCGGCTGCGAACGCGCACGATTGGCGGCGGGATAGGCAAAGGCCCATTTCAAGGCGAGTTGCGGCACCTCCGCCTTGGTCAGGCCCGCAACCTGCGCCGGGACAAAGCGGCGGTTGTCATGGCCCCAGCCGATGGGCTGCGGCACGTCATCCATGTCGAACTGTGCGGCAGCCCCAGTGCAGATGGGCGGCGGCGCGGCGGGCTTGTAGGACGCATAGGGGATGCGGGTAAGATATTCGGCGACTTCTATCTTCTGCTGGGGGGTCAGTGATGCCGCCTGGGTCCGCATCACGCCATCGGTCAGCGCGTGGACAATGGCGTCCGGTGCCATCATCCCCATGAAATTGGGCGAAGGCGCCTTTGGCACACCGCCGAGATGGCACATCGCGCAATGCTGCTGAAAGACGGGATTGCCAGGGGCGGTTGCAGGATTGATCCGCGACGGGTCAGGTGCCTGCATCTCGTCGAAGGACGTTATCCGCTTGGGTGACTTTGGAGCGGGCGCGGCCTGCGCCTTTGCTGGCGGCTGCACTGGCGGCTGCGCCCGCGAATACGCCGCCGACGCAATCAGCGCCACCATGGTCAGCGCGATGAGGGGGGTTGGTCTCGTCAGGGCCGGCATCATTGTGTCAGTCTCCGCTCTGTCGCCACGTGTCTCGCTGGGCAATGGCCCATGTTCGCTCTTCGCCAGACCAGGCGGGCCGCCGCTGTAAACCGCCTAAAAGAGCTCGTTCATGCTTTCCTTGGAATAAGGGCGCAGTTCATTGAACCGGCCGCTTCGGACCTTTGCCAGCCAGTTGGGATCGGCCAGGAGCACGCGGCCGAGGGCGACAAGATCGAAGTCGCCCCGGTTGAAACGGCGGGCGAGTTCATCAAGCGATTGCAGGGAAGGCACCGATTCACCGGACACAAAGTCTTGCATGAGATCCCGGTCAAGGCCGACCGACCCGACGGTGATCGTCGGCTTCCCGGTGACTTTCTTGGCCCATCCGGCAAGGTTGTAGTCCCCATGATCCGGAAACGCGTGCTCCCAAAAGCGCCGGTCCGAGCAGTGGAATATGTCCACCCCGGCGTCGGCAAGCGGCACCAGCCAGCGTTCAAGATCTTGCGGCGTGTGCGCAATCTTTGCCTCGTAAAGATAGGTCTTCCACTGGGAGATGCGGAACAGGATAGCGTAATCCGGTCCGACGGCCTGGCGGATTGCGCTTATGACATCGACTGCGAAGCGCACGCGGTCAGCAATGTCCGGGCCGCCATAGCGATCGCTGCGCTGGTTGGTGACATCCCAGAAAAACTGGTCGAACAAATAGCCATGCGCGCCGTGGAGTTCGATGGCATCAAAGCCGAGCCGCTGCGCATCAAGCGCCGCGCGCACGAAGGACGCGATGACGCCATCGACGTCCGTGGGAGTCATCGCCCGCCCGCCGGCGATGCCGGGGCCGACAATGCCCGAAGGGCTTTCGAGCGGTGCGTGTGGCGCATCGGGGTAGTTGAAGTCCTCGCAGCCGCCGACGTGCCACAATTGCGGGATGATGGCCCCGCCGGCCGCATGAATGCCGATCCGCGCCTTGTCCCAGGCGGCAAGGCCTGCCTCGCCGAAGAAACTGGGAACGGTATCGACCGCGACGGAACCAGGCCGATCGATGGCCACACCCTCGGTGATGACGCAGCCCAGTCCGCCTTCGATCCGGCGTCGGTAATAGTCTGCCGAGGCCTGGGTCAGGATGCCATCGGGCGAAAAATAGCGTGACATCGGCGCCATCGCGAAACGGTTGGTCAGCTTCAGGGACTTGCATTCAAAGGGAATGAAAAATGGGTCCAATAGGTTGTTGCTCATCCCGTAGGTCCTTGTTTTGTGTCGATAAGCGCTTGTGGAGCCGCGATGTTCAGAGTGCGGCCATGAAATCGCGCAGCGTGGCAATGTATTTTGGTGCATCTTCAATGAAGGGCGCATGGCCGCAGCCATCGAACGTCACCGTCGTGCCCCGGCGTGCACACTTTGCCGCCTGAAGGCCGATCTGCGGATCAAGGATGAGGTCGGCGCCGCCGATGATGGAGAGCAGCGGCGCATCCAGCGCGGCCAGCAGCGCCCGCTGGTCGATATCGGCCAGATCCAGCAGCGAACGGATGACGTTCGGCCCGCTGTCGATGAAGGTCCCCCACATCCAGTCCACCGTTTCCGGGCTGACGTCGCGCACGCAGACGGCCTGGGCAATGCCCTTGAAGAAGCCGGCCCTGTCGGCGGCGAGTGCGGCGGCCGAGGCGGCAAGGTCTGCCCGATCCCCGCCAAAAGGAAAGTCCGCTGTTTTGGTGTAGCGCGGGGAGGCGCCGCAGGTCAGCACAAGGCCGGCGACCCGGTCACCAAGGCGGCGGGCGGCCTCGGCCGCGACAGCACCGCCAAGTGACCAGCCGTTGAGCACGACCGGACGGGACGTTTCCTGGCGCACGATCCCCTCGACATCGCTCGCCAGCGCGGCGATCGACAGGTCATCGAAATCGCGATCGGACTGTCCGCAACCCCGGTGATCGATCGCGATCACGCCATGGCCCGCGGCGTGCAATGCTTCGACTGTGCCGGCCCACAGGCGGCTGGACATGGCCCAGCCGTGGATCAGCACGATCGGCGTCGCTGCTCCCTTGTGATGTTGGTAATGGACGCTGCGACCATCGCCGCAATCGAAACGGGCCATGATTTGCTCTTTCCTCGTTCCTGCCGGCTTATTTCGGTGCCGCCAGCGTCATGCCGGTCAGCGGGCTGAAGTGATGCATCGTCACCTGGCGAAGGGCGATTTTCCAGACGCCGTTGCGCCGCTCAAAGCGATCCGCATAGGTGGCCGCGACGGTTTGCGCCTGACCATCGGTGGTGGTGCCGATGCAAAAAACATCGCAGATGCCGTGGCTCAGGTCCGCCCCCTGGGGATCGACGCGCAAGTTGGTGGTATAGTGCGTCGATTGCCGCCAGGCGGGCCAAAGCACGTCCTTCACGGCATGGGTTATCCCTTCATGCCCTTCGAAACTGCCGAACGGAGGGCCGATTTCCCATTTCGCGTCGTGCCACCAGATGGCCATGAACCGATCGAAATCACGCTTGTCGAAGCCCAGGCAATAGTCGCTGACAAGGTCGCGCATCACGAAGCGATTTTCCAGTTGATCCAGCCTGGATTCAATCGCTGTCGTCATGGCGTTGCCTCCCGTTGCAGAACGGCGGCGAACTTGCGTTCGGCATCGGCGCGGCGGTCGGGCACGAAATAAGTCGGGAAAAGGCCCGGAGCCGGCGCGACATCGCGCAGCACGGCCTTGGCCACCGCCACCTTGTGGACTTCGGTCGGTCCATCGACGATGCCCATCTCGGGCACATATTGCCACATGTCCATCAACGGCGTCTCATTCGACATGCCAAGCGACCCGTGCAGATGCAGCGCACGGTAGATAACGTCCTTCAGCACGCCGGGCATAGCAGCCTTGACCGCAGAAATCTCGCGTCGGACGCGCCGGGTATAGACCTTGTCCTGATCCAGCATCCAGGCGGCGTACAGCACGTGCAGGCGGAACTGGGTGATCTGGGTGTAACTGTCCGCAATCTTTTCCTGCACCATTTGCTTGTCCGCGAGCCGTTCGCCCTTGGTGACGCGTGACACGACCCGCTCGCACATCATGTCCATGGCCTTGTTCAGCATGCCGACGGTGCGCATCGCATGATGGATGCGGCCGCCGCCCAGGCGGGACTGGGCGACCTTGAAGCCCTCACCCACCGCACCGAGCGTGTTTTGCCGTGGCACCCGGCAATCATTGAAGCGCAGGTAGCCGTGAACGCCGCTGCCGATGTCGTCCTTGGGGCCAACGGCGGTGTTGCGGATGATCTCGAGCCCGGGCGCATCGCGCGGCACGATGAGCGTGGTCGAACCTTCATGCACCGCCACGTCAGGATCGGTGATGCACATGACGATCAGGAACTCGGCCATGTCGGCATGGCTGGCGAACCATTTTTCGCCGTTGATCAGCCATTCATCGCCGACAAGCCGGGCGGCGCAGGTGAATTCGCCGGGATCGGCCCCCGCCTGCGGCTCAGTCATCGAAAAGCAGGAGACGATTTCGCCGTCGAGCAGCGGTGCCAGATAGGCGGCCTTCTGCGCATCCGTGCCAAAGCGGGCAAGAATCTCGGCATTGCCGGTATCGGGGGCCTGGGTGCCGAACACCGTTGGTGCGAAACGGCTGCGCCCGAGGATTTCGTTCATCAACCCAAGGTGCAGCTGGCCAAAGCCCTGGCCGCCCAGATCCGGCCCCAGATGGCAGGCCCAAAGGCCCTTGGCTTTGACGATCTGCTTGAGCGGGGCCATGGCCTTTCGCGCCGGAGAGCGCGGGTCGAACGGGTCTCCCGGCTTGCGGAACACCAGGTCCATCGGTTCGATCTCGGCGGCAACGAATTCGCGCATCCAGTCGAGTTTTTCCTGAAATTCAGGCTCGGTCGAAAAATTCCATGTCATCCAATTGCGCTCCAAATTCGCATCAGCATCCGGCGTACCAGCCGCCGTCGATCCACAGCTCGGCACCGGTGACGTAGCGCGCCTCGTCCGATGCGAGGTAGAGCGAGCCATTGGCGACATCCATCGGATCACCCATCGCGCCCATCGGGATCGATTCCTGGATCGCAGCATGTTGTTCCGGGGTGATTTTCCCCAGGATTGGGGTGCGGATCTGCCCCGGAAAGATGGTGTTGACGCGAATTCCTCGCCTCGCAAACTCAAGCGCAGCGCCCTTGCTCATCACGCGAACCGCCGCCTTGGAGGCATGGTAGCTCAGCGCATTCGGGCTGCCGATCAGCCCATAGAGCGAGGAAATGTTGACGATTGCAGCGTTGCCGCCCTTGAGCAATTCCGGCGCGGCGGCCTTCATGCCGTAGAATACGCCGGTCTGGTTGATGCCGACCATCCTGGCCCAGCCTTCCTCGGTTTCCGTTTCGACGCCGCCCGGGTGGAAAATGCCCGCATTGTTCACCAGAGTCGTGAGCGCGCCGAATGTTTCGGCACTGCGAGCCACGGCGTTGCGCCAGCTTGCCATGCTTGTCACATCCAGGTGGACGAACACGGCTTGTCCGCCTTGCGCGACGATGCTTTCAACGACCGCGGCGCCAAGCGTTTCCTGCAGGTCCCCGACGATGACGCTTGCGCCTTCGCGCGCATACAGAATCGCCTGCGCTGCGCCGAGGCCGCTGGCTCCACCGGAAATAAGCGCGACCTTGCCTGTCAACCGCCCGCCCATTGCGTCCTTCCCAAAGGCTTTTTTGTTGCCCCTGATTCACCACGTTCACTAGTTCAAGACAAGTGTAATTATCATGCAGCGTTGCCTGAATGGCTCTGATGAAAGGCCCATGTGCGGCTTATTTATCTGTAATATATAGAATTTTGTGAGAACTGAAGGCGCTCGCTCAACGGCGGGTGCAAAATCCAGTTGCTAGCGTTCAGCAAGTAAGTTACGAATTTTGTCGTCGCTCGAATCACTTCGCCATCGATCCTTGTCGATGGTCGAGCACCGGCAAGAGACCGGGCGGCACATTGGGGCGATCTCGAAAATCGGGGGGCCTTGCGTCGATACATTCGAACAAATTGCGAAACAGCATCCGGGGAGCGAACGTCATGACGAACAAACCCAAGAGACTTGTCCGATTCATATTGGCCACGGTGTCAGTGTCGGCAATTGCGAGTGCGCAGGCCCAGGCCCAGGCCCAGCAGGCCGCCGCAGCGGCTGCCCCGCAAGCCGCCCCGGAAACCGCCGATGTCGATCATGGGCTTGAGGAAATCGTTGTGACCGCGCGCAAGCGGTCCGAGAACCTCCAGTCCGTTTCAGCCTCCATCAGTGCGTTGAGCGCCGGCGATCTGGCGAGACGTTTCGATTCGGACGTTCGCGACTTTGCCAATTCGTCGCCCAATGTGCTGATCGACGATACGCAACAGGGTCCCGGCGGCGTGGCGGCAATCTATATTCGCGGCGCCGGCGTGGCGGACGTCGAAAAGTCGATCGATCCGGCGGTCACCGTTGCCATCGACGACGTGTTCATCGGCCAGAGTTCGGGCAGCCTGTTGAAGGCGATCGACATCGACCGCGTTGAAGTGCTGCGCGGGCCGCAAGGCACGCTGTTTGGCCGCAATGCCACGGGCGGCGTGATCAACATTACCCGGTCGCGCCCGACGCAGGAACTCAGCGGAAAGGTGCGCGGCACCTATGGCAGCTTCGACACCTTCGACGCGCAGGGTATCGTCAGCTTCGGTCTTGCGGAGAATGTCGCCATCAAGGTCACGGGCGCTTATAATTCAACCGACGGCTATATCTTCAACCGCACCCAGAACAAGCCCGGGCAGAAGTCGGACTTCCGCGCCATTGGCGGCCAGTTGCTGGTCACGCCCACGGAAGCGCTGGAAATCAGCGTCAGTTACGATCACCAGCTGACCAGGCAGGATGCCGGCCAGCTTCAGGTGCTGACGCGGCCGACAGACTTGTTCTGCGCAGTCTACAACTATTGCTCGCCAAAGCCGGGAACGCCGGCTTCCGGTGATCGCTACGTTTCGCTCGGCAATGGACCCGTCGACAAGGGCGCGCGATTCAAACTCGACATGGCGATCGGCAAGGTCAAATACGACCTCGGCAGCGATCTGGAGCTTCAGTATATCCTCGGCTATCTGAAAACCAGCGAATCCGTCTCGCAGGACTTCGACTCGACACCCCAGCGACTCTATGAGACCGATCGACCGGCACGCTGGCGACAGACCACCCACGAAGCCCGTCTCGTCAAGGGTGGTGAGGGCCCGCTGACGTTCGTGGTTGGGGCCTATCTGTGGGACTCGGAATATACGATCAACCTGAAGAATTACATCGGCTTCGCAGGGCCTCCGCTGTTGACAAGCGCACAAGACGTCACCCAGACCAACAACTCCTATGCCGGTTTCTTTGAAGGCGATTATCGCATTACCGATCAGCTCAAGCTGACGGTCGGCGGCCGATACACCCACGACAAGAAAACCACGATCGTGAATGACGGAACGATCTTCATCTACGGTACCCTCGTCGAGGAAAACCCGATCGTCGTGATCCCGCCGAGCCTTGCTGCCGGCAGCATCGTGATGGCTGCCCCGGTCGAGGCAAGCTGGTCGAAATTCACCCCCAAGGTCAGCCTCAGCTATAATTTCACCGACGACATCATGGGCTATGCCCTGTGGTCCCGCGGCTACCGCGGCGGCGGCTTCAACGGGCGCCCGGCCAGCCTTGGCTCGGCGACAACGCCGTACAACCCGGAGACGCTCGACAACTATGAACTTGGCTTCAAGACGCAATTTCTCGACGATCGGGTTCGCCTAAACGGCGCACTCTACCTGATGAAGTACAAGGACCAGCAGCAGGATCTCGATGTGCCAGCGCCGGGCACCTCGACGGGACGCGAAAGCCGCACGATCAATGCCTCGAACGCCGATCTGAAGGGCTTCGAGCTCGATCTGACGGCCAGGGTGACCGACGAGTTCACGCTGACGGCCAACGTCGGCTACCTCGATGCCAAGTACAAGGATTTCGTCGGCGATATTTTCAGCACCGGCGTGCCCATCGACGCGACATTCCTGAGCATTCGCCGGGCACCGAAATGGACCTGGAACCTGGGCGCCACCTACGAAACCGATATCGGCAAGGGTTCGCTCTTGCTCAACGGATCGTTGCATTTCATCGGCGCCCACGAAATGACCTTCCTGAACAATCCTGACTTGCGCAACCCGGGCCAGTATCTGCTCGATGCCTCGATCAGCTACCGGATCAACAAGACGATGATCAGCGTCTTCGGCAAGAACCTTGCCGACGAGGATGGCTGGACGATCGGCTATGACATTCAGAACGTCTGGAGCTATGGGACCCCACGCCAACCGCGTTCCTGGGGCATCGCCATCACCCAGAACTTCTGATCCGGGCCGCCGTGTCGCAAGCATCACCCCCGGCACCACCTGGCCCCGGCGGCCGCCGCTT
Source organism: Polymorphobacter sp. (assembly GCA_031422995.1). Taxonomy (GTDB): domain Bacteria; phylum Pseudomonadota; class Alphaproteobacteria; order Sphingomonadales; family Sphingomonadaceae; genus Sandarakinorhabdus. The sequence continues at coordinate 26,011 of JANPEP010000126.1, forward strand.
GCTGGTCACCGGTGCGTCGCGCGGCATCGGCCATGCGATTGCCAGCCTGGCGGCCCAGCGCGGCGACAAGGTCTGCCTTGTCGCCCGCGGTGCAGATATCGAGGCCATTGCGGCGGCCATCGGCGGCGAGGCATTCGGCATTGCCGCCGATGTCACCCGGACCGATGATCTGGCCCGCGTTGCCGCCGCAGTGGCCGAGCGCTGGGGTGGTCTTGATGTGCTCGTCAACAATGCCGGCCTTCACAAGGGCGGCAAGGTGGAAAGCATTGTCGAGGCGGACTGGGAGGCTTCGCTGGCAACCAATCTTTCCGGTCCGCTTCGCGCCATTCGCGCCCTGCTCCCGCACATGCCGGCGGGCGGTTCGATCGTGAACATCGGCGCCGTTGTCGGCTTTCGCGGGTTCCCCGGTGATAGCGCCTATGGTGCTTCAAAAGCCGGCCTTGCGGGGCTGACGCAAGTGCTGGCATCCGAACTCGCCCGCAAACAGATCCGCGTCAACATGGTGGTGCCCGGCTTTGTGATGACCGACATGACAGCGGGTGTTTCGGAAAAGGCGCGCGACAAGATTATCGCCAAAATCCCGTTGCGGCGGCTCGGCACGCCCGCAGAAATCGCCGATGTCTGCTTCTGGGTTTCCGGCGCGACCTATATGACCGGCTCCGTCATTTTCACCGACGGGGGGCTGATGTGCAACCTGTAGGGGCGGCGGAACGCTTTGCTGCATGGATGCACGATACGACGGGCCTTGACGATGTGCGCCTCGGCCCGGCCATTTCAGGCGGCAATTCCAATGTCACGCGGTTGGTGGAAAGTCGCCAGGGCCGGCTTGTGTTGCGCCACCCTCCGGCCAATGTCGTGTCGGACAAGGCCGCCGCGGGGATCGAGCGCGAATATAAAGTCATCAAGGCGCTTGGCGCGCGCGCCCCCGTGCCGCGTGCGGTGGCGTGGTGCGGCGATCGGTCGATTCTAGGCCAGCCGTTCGCCGTAACCGGATGGATCGAAGGCGTTGCGCTCGGCACCGAACTGCCGGCGGATTATCCGCAGGGGCCGGAAACGATCGACCGTCTCGGGCTCGAGATGATGCGCGGTCTCGCAACTGTCCATGCGGTTGACTGGCGGGAGGTGTTGCCTGCCGATTTCGGCCGACCCGACACGTTCGTGCAAAGGCAGGTGGAACGCTGGCTGGCAGTTCGCGCGCAAACCCGCGTCCGCGACTTGCCCCTGCTTGTCGAGCTTGCAGACTGGCTGCTGGCCAATCGCCCCCCGGCCGGCCACGCCAGCATCATCCATTGCGATTTCCACCTCGACAATTGCCTGATGGCGCTGGACGGTCCGCAGTTGAAGGCCATTCTGGACTGGGAAATGGCGACCATCGGCGATCCGTTGATCGACCTCGGCCTCTGCCTGTTTTTCTGGCGACGTGATGCGGACGCCAATCTTGGCTTCCCGCATGTCCAGGCGCTGTCAAACCGCGCCGACGTCATGCCGATCCAGCGGCTTGCCGATGCCTGGTCCCATTCCACCGGTTTGGGCCATGACCGGCTCGATTACTACATGGTCTTTGCCGCCTGGCGGCTCGCGGCCATCGTCGAAGGCGCCTATGTGCTGCATTGCGAAGGCAAGGCGGACACGGCCTATGCCCGCGGGCTGGAGCATGACGTGCCCAATTTGCTGCGCGAAGCCGCCGCGATTGTCGATCGCGGGTGTCCCTGATGGACGCCAGCATGATGGACCATCCGCTTTCGACGCAGATGATTTTCGACCGCGGCGAGCGGCTTTTCGCGGCGAGCAGCGTTGCCAGCTTCGATGGCACACAGATCACTCGCGCCAGCTTCGCCGAAACCGCAACCCGCGCGCGCCGCCTTGCCGCTGCGCTTCGAGGCCTTGGCCTTGGCCCGGGCGAGCGACTGGGCAGCTATTGCTGGAACACGCGGCACCACCTTGAAGCCTATCTTGCTGTCCCGGCGATGGGGGCCGTACTGCACACGCTCAATGTGCGCCTGCCCGCGGATCAACTCGAATATGTGATCAGTCATGCCGACGATCGGGTGCTGCTGGTCGATGCGGTTCTCATGCCGAATCTGGTTTCCATGCTGCACCGGCTAGATGGCGTCGGGCATCTTGTCATTCACGGTGAATGGGCCGGCGGGGTCGCGGGCTTCGCGGGCGAAGTCCATGATTACGAGCGGCTGATTTCGGCGTTTGATCCGATTGTCCAATGGCCAGGGATCGTCGAAACCGATGCAGCGGTGATATGCTATACATCGGGTACGACCGGGATGCCGAAAGGCGTTGTTTACAGCCATCGTTCGATCGTCCTGCACAGCATGGCCTCCATGGCCGCCGATGCGTTTGCCATCGCCAACCGCGACCGGATCCTGATGGTGCCACCGATGTTCCACGCCAATGCGTGGGGGATGCCATTCTCCGGTTGGTTCGCGGGCAGCGACATCATTCTGCCGGGCCCGCATTTGCAGCCGGACCGGCTGGCGCGCGCCATCGAACTTTCTCGCCCAACGCTGATGGCCGCGGTGCCGACCATCCTCAACGATCTGCTGCAGGCCAATGCACGCTTGCCCATCGATCTGGGTTGCTTCCGTGTGATCATTTCGGGCGGATCGGCCGTGTCGCCGGCGCTGATCGAGCGTGTCAAAGCCGCCTGGGGCGTCGATGTCGTGCAGGGTTGGGGGATGACGGAGACCAGCCCGATGTGTGTGCTTTCCGCGCCGCCGCGCGACGCCGATGGCGAAACGGCGCTGCGCTACCGCGCAAAAAGCGGCCGCCCGGTCGCCGGCATGATGGTGCGGATCGTCGACGACAATGGCCAGCGTCGGCCCGAAGACGGTGTCGCGATCGGCCATCTCGAACTGCGCGGGCCGTGGGTGGCGGCGGGCTATTATCTCCAGCGTCCCGAAGACTCGCCGTTGAGCGGGGACGGATGGCTGCGAACCGGCGATGTCGGTACGATCGACGATCTGGGTTATGTCCAGGTAACGGATCGGATCAAGGACCTCATCAAATCCGGCGGCGAATGGATCTCGTCCGTCGACATTGAAAACGAGATCATACGCATCCCCCACATTGTCGAAGTCGCCGTCGTGGCCGTGCCCGATGCGCGATGGGAAGAACGGCCGCTCGCGGTCATCGTGATGGCGGCGGGGCACGTGCCGGATTATCGCGAAATGCGCACCGTCTTGTCCGGCAAATTCGCCAAATTCATGATCCCTGAGTATTGGGCATCGGTGCAGGCCATTCCCAAGACGTCTGTCGGTAAAATGGACAAAAAGTTGATCAGGGAGCAGGTGGACAGCGGGGCGCTGGCCGTAATTATGGAAGCGCAGTTCGCCCCCGGAGATCGAGATTGAGAGACGTTCATTCTGTCGCGCAAGCCGCCCCTGTCGAACGGCCGCGGCTGACTCAGGCGGAGCGGACAGCGCTGTCTGACGCCCGCATGCTGGAAACCGCGATGCAGTTGATCGTCGAGCGCGGCACCCACAACACGACGCTGAAAGACGTGGGGGAACGCGCCGGTTACAGCCGCGGCCTGGCGAGCAACCGTTTCGGCTCGAAGGAGGGGCTGTTCAACCAGATGGTGCGGGACTTCAACATCAAATGGGCCATGGAACTGCGCCGTTTCGTCGGGTCGAACACCGGTCTCGCCGCGCTTGAAGGCGCGCTCGAGGCGGTGGAGCATTTCCTGCTCAATCACACGGTGAAGATGCAGGCGATGTATATCCTCTGGTATGAATCGATCAGCAGCTATGAAGTCATTCGCCGTCGCCTGGCCGCGAACCATCTGGCCTATCGGCGCGATACCGAACGCTGGATCAGGCAGGGCCTCGAAGACGGTACCGTGCGTCCGTCGATCGACCCGGCCTGCTTCGCCGTGGAGTTCAACTCGTTCATTTTTGGTCTTGTCTATCAATGGCTTGCAAATGAATCGGCGATCAACCTGCACACCGTTTTCCAACACTATCGCCGCAATACGATCGAGAAGCTTTCCGTGATGGACGCCTAGTTTTGGGCATTCCACCTCGAAGTTGCCAGTTCCAAAAGGGAGCAGACTGATGACGATGGTCAAGACTGATGCCAGCAAAGCCTCTGCAACGCATGACAGCAAAGTCACCGCAGTCGATTATGACGCCATTGTCATCGGTGCGGGCTTCGCAGGGCTGGCTCTCATCCATTATCTGCGCAAGGCGGGACTTTCCGTCCGCGTTTTCGATCGCGCATCGGACATCGGCGGCACCTGGACCTGGAACCGCTATCCCGGCGCCGCCACCGACAGCGAGAGCTATTATTATTGCCTGACCTTCTCCGAGCAACTGCTGCAGGAGTGGTCCTGGACGCAACGCTACCCGGACCGGGACGAAACCCAGCGCTATATGCGCTTCGTCGCCAACAAGTGCGATATGTGGCCCCACATCCAGCTGAACACCGAGATTGTCGACGCGCGCTATCTGGCGGAAAGCGGCTGCTGGCAGGTCACCACGGGGACTGGCGAGCGTTTCACCTGCAAATATTTCATCAGCGGCATGGGCATGATTTCGCAGCCGATGCTCCCGAATATCAAGGGTATGGACCGTTTCAAGGGCCCCATCTTCCACTCCTCGCGCTGGCCACAGGAGGAGCTGAAATATGCCGGCAAGCGTATCGGCATCATCGGCGCCGGCGCTTCCACCGTGCAGATGGTGCCCGTGCTGGCGCAGACCGCCAGCAGCGTGACGGTGTTCCAACGCACGCCCAATTACATCCTGCCGGCGATGCAGAAGCCAATGACGCCAGAGTGGGAAAAGGAGATCAAGGACGATTATGCTGCGATCGTCGCCAAGTGCCGCAACCACGTCTTTGGCATGGCCTTCAAAGGTCCCCCGGGGCGCAACGCCGTCGACACCCCACCAGAGGAGCGGCAGCGCATTTTCGAGGAGCATTGGAACGGCAGTTTCCGCTGGGTTTTCGAGACCTTCGACGATCTGCTCGCCAACCCCGAAGCCAACCGAATGGCATCGGAATTCATCATCGCGAAAATGAAGGAACGGGTCGAGGATCCCGCGCTCGCCGACTTGCTGGCGCCGCGTTTCGAGGATTATCCCCTGTTCGCCAAGCGCCCGCCGCTGGACCACGGCTATCTCGAAGCCTTCAACCGGGACAACGTGCACCTGGTGGATATCAAGGACCGGGAACCCCTGGTCGAAATTACCGAAACAGGTGTCCGGACGACCGCCAAGCATTATGAATTCGACATCATCGTGCTGGCAACCGGGTTCGAGGCCTATACCGGCGCGCTGGAAGCTTTTCCAATCCGTGGCAGCAGCGGCCAGACTCTGCGCGAAAAATGGCAGACGGTATCGGCGTGCGTCATGGGGGTGTGCGTCGCCGATTTCCCCAACATGTTCGTCGTTACCGGGCCGCAGGCGCCCTTCGCCAACCTTCCCACCTCCATCGAGCAGAACGTCATCTGGATCACCCACTGCATCGAAAAGATGGAGAGCGAGGGATTCGACGTCTTCAAACCGCGCAAGGACGCCGAAACGGCCTGGACGGCACATACGGCCGACATTCACGGACAGACTCTGATGGCAGAGGGTGACAAGGTCCATTCCTGGATGATGGGTGCCAACCGGGAAGACAAGCCGCCCCGCGTGCTGATCTATTTCGGCGGCGCAAACCATTATTACGACCTGCTGGACAAATCGGCCAACGAAGGCTTTCCCGAACTCGAGTTCGAGAGGTTCGCCGGCTAAAATGGTCCATCACGGCTGATGCAGGACAGTGCTGTCGGTTTGTCTTCAACTGCTCTTCGGGGCGACTTCCCTGATCATCGGCTGATACGCGCTGAACACCGGGCTTGCGGCGGTCGCGCCAATGGTAATTCCGGCATCCGTCGTCAGCGTATGGCCGGTGGTGTAGCCCGACTCATCGCTTGCCAGCCACAGCGCGGCATTGGCCACGTCTTCGGCGAGGCCGGCGCGCCCATGAAGCGGGGACGCCTCGGCAAGAATCCGCTTTGCGCCTTCGATGTTTCCCGGATCACCCGTCAGCACATTGGCCACCATGGGCGTCGCCATGCTTGCCGCTGCAATCGCATTGACTCGAATGCCAACATGACAAAGCTCTGCGGCGACGTTCTTGGTCATCCCCACGACGGCGTGCTTGGCCGCCGCATAGGCGTGCGGCCCAAGCCCGCCCATCAAGCCGGCCGTGCTGGCCATGCTGACAATGCTGCCGCGCTGCGCGGGCTTCATGACGCGCGCGGCGTGTTTCATGCCGAAAAACACACCGTTTATCAGCACGGCAAGCGTCGCATTCCATTCATCCGCCGGCGTCGTGTCAATCGGCCCAACCGCGCCGACGATCCCGGCGTTGTTGAACATGATATCGAGCTTTCCAAACCGGCTGATGGCAAGATCCACCAGCGCCGCCACCTGGTCTTCCTGGGTTACGTCGCAAACCGTAAAGGCGGCCTTGTCGCCAAACTGCGCCGCGAAAGCCTCGCCGTGGCCGCGCTGAATATCACCAATCACCACTTGACAGCCTTCGGCAACAAACCTGCTCGCCGTCACTGCGCCGATGCCCATGGCACCACCAGTAATCACCGCTACTTTATCTTTTAAGCGCATTTGCAAATTTCCTGGTTTCAATGCCCGAGATATTTTCCGTGTATGGAAGCGTTTATGTCCGGCTCACATCAATTGAACTGTATCCATGTTTTTTGAGATGCCACCTTGTTACGCCATTGAGAATTGAGCGGCCAGATCGTCGCCATGAACAAAATAACTGACAGACTTGGTTACACTCGGCAGCTGTTTTGCTCAACATCAAAGGCCGGCGATGACCTGAGAAATTTGGCGGGCTGCCAAGGTCGATGGGGATCGAACGAAGGCGCGGGATGATCGAGACATGCACGCTCGTCGACGGCGAACACATCCATGTCGCCGTCGCGGCCCTCGGCGTGGACCTCGCCGGGTCGACTCACCAGGAATTCTCCCCAGCCAAAGGGGTGGCAGACAAACCAAATCTAAACTCATTGAAAGATGTGGTGCCCGGGGGCGGATTTGAACCACCGACACGGGGATTTTCAATTGTGCAAAAGCGGGGTCAAGATGGTTCCGAAAACGACTAAAAACACCTGGAATCAATAATTTATTCGAAATCTGACTTTCCGGAACATACCCAGAATTTCCCAAGAATTCCTGGCACGACTCACCAGGAATTCACCAGACTTTTCGCCCGGATTTGAGCGGTTGGAGAACGAAAATTGGCCATCCAGTCGGTTCACCACATCGTTCAATCGAAAGCCATCCACAAGTTGCATCGGCAAATTGTATTTTGGCTGCTGCAAAAGCCGATCATTCATGAAGAGCACGAAGCGAGACTGCATTGTATCCACTCAGCGCCCTCATTCCCGCCGGCCGCGGAACCCTGCGCTTTGCCCGTAAGCAACCGTTTTTTGACCACGTTCGGCGCAACCGCGAAAGGCTGACTCGGGGGACAAAACCGCCATCCATAGCGGGGTAGCTGAACGTCTGTTTCTGCCAAGATCTGACATTTACGCTCATGCTCGAGCGCGCGCGTAACAAAAGCGCCGACATGTCGGTCCCTGCGAAGGCTTGCTATCTCTTAGAAGCTGGCCCTCGCGCGCAGCCCGATGTTCACTGCCGCTTTTGCACTGCGCAACGACGGTTCGATTACCTGTCCGTTTGCGGTCAGCCGAAACCGCTTGCCGATCTGCGCCGTGTAATAGACCTCGGCGCCTTGCTCATCGCCAAGCGCAACGGTCGGTGCCAACGCATTGACCGCCGCGGTGCTCACCGATTGCCGGAAATAGCCGATACCGAAATTGTCGAGCGGGCGCGATGGCGCCGGCACCGCGCCGGCAATGCCGGCGCTCATGCTCCAGTCAAAAATATCGGGGACGCCGTTCGAGATACCGACATGCCCGAAAAGGCCCCAGCCCCGCCCCGGCTTGGCCGGGTCCTGCCAGAGATACTGCTGAAAATTATACTTCATGTGGAGGCCACCAGTGCCGACAAAGGGTCGCACGGCGATCTCCGGCGGCAGGTCGATTTCGGGAAAATCGGCAAGGTCGCGTCG
>JANPEP010000127.1:0-1867 GCA_031422995.1 Polymorphobacter sp.
TCAGAAAACCGGCAAAGTCGCCAGCCTGATGGGCGTCGAAGGCGGCAGCCAGATTGACAACAGCCTGCCGGCCCTGCGCCAGTTCTATGCGCTCGGCGTCCGCTACATGACTCTCACCCACGTCCGCCACAATGATTGGGCAGACAGCGCCAACGAAGCCCCACGGGCAACACCGCTCACTCCCTTCGGCAAGGCTGTCGTCGGCGAAATGAACCGCATCGGCATGCTGGCGGACATCAGCCACGTCTCCGAAGGCACGATGAAGGCCGTCCTCGCCATCACCAAGGCGCCGGTCATCTTCTCGCACTCGTCGTCGCGCGCCATCACCGATCATCCGCGCAACGTCTCGGACGACGTGCTCAAACTGCTCGCTGCCAACCACGGCGTCATCATGGTCAACTATGCGCCCGGCTATGTGTCCAGAAAACGCATGGAGTGGGAGGCTGCCCGCGCCGGCGTCCGTGCCAGCTTCAACGCCCCGCCCTATTCCGGCCTCTACATTGGCCAACCCGAACGCGCCGCCGCCGCCTTCGCCGAATGGGAAAAGGCCAATCCCATGCCGCCGGTCACGCTCGCCGAAGTCGCCGATCACCTCGATCACATGGCCAAAATCGCCGGCCATGATCATATCGGCATCGGCAGCGACCTCGATGGCATCGACACCACGCCCACCGGCCTCGAAGGCGTCGAAACCTACCCCGCCCTCATCGCCGAACTCCTCCGCCGCGGCTGGTCCGAAGCCGATTGCGCCAAACTCGCCGGCGGCAACATCCTGCGCGTGCTTGAGGCGGCGGAAAAGGTTGCGGCCGGCCTGAAAAACGAAGTGCCAAGCCCGGCGCAGCCGTGACTTTCTACTCTCTCCCCCCTGTGGGGAGGGCGACTCGGCGCCAGCCGAGCGGGGTGTGGGTTCCCGAACTTCGGGGATGAGGTTCTGGCAGGAGCGAGAGAGGCAAGGGCATGGGCAAAGCCCATGCTTGCGTCGGACGGGTTCGGCGCGCTTCGCCCGCGCCGCCCCGCCGTCCGAGCTTGCGCGAGTCAGAAAATAGCTTCGCTATTTGTCTGCCGCGCCACGCAGCATAATGGCGGCCGGTGTCGCCACCGGCCGCCACTGTGTCGTGCCAGCGTGCGGTCTCACGTTGCCTTTTGCCCCCGGCTTTCACCATGCGGCCTTCGGCGTCGCGTGCCAGCTCATGCCACGGCACTTTCGCGGTGCGTTCCTGGTCCCGAAAGACCCAACTTCATCGCCGGACCTTGCTCTCCCGCGCCCGTCGCCGGTTCCACTTGCGTGTCACCGCCAATGGCCTGCGCTCATGGCATGGCCCTCGCTTCCCGCTTTCGCTGCAATTCCTGGGCAAGACCCCGAATTGCCGTCGGCGTTCAGCTGTAACCCGTTCATTTCCTTGCGGCTTTCGCCCTCAGTCAATTCCCGGCTACAGACGAATGGTCTCACTTTCCCCCGAGTCGTCAAAGCGAAAAGAATCGATTACAGCCTGTGGATAACGAGGATAACGGGGATAACTTCTTTAACTCCCTCCCGCTTGTAGGGAGAGCGAGAGACGCCGCCGGCGGCCCGGGGTGAGGGTTGCCATCTCCCCGCAAAAATCCCTACCCCCGCTCCACCGCAATCGCCGTCGCCTCGCCCCCACCAATACACAGCGCCGCCACTCCGCGCTTGCCGCCCGTCCGCTCCAACGCCGCCACCAACGTCGCAATGATCCGCGCCCCCGATGCCCCGATCGGATGCCCCAGCGCCGTCGCGCCGCCATGCACGTTCACCCGGTCGCGCGAAATCCCCAAATCATGCATCGCGATCATCGCCACACACGCAAACGCCTCATTCACCTCGAACAAATCGACATCGCCCACG
>JANPEP010000128.1:0-3316 GCA_031422995.1 Polymorphobacter sp.
GCGGCTGGCGCTGTTGAAGCTGGTGGCGGTGATGGCCGGCGTCGGGCTGGGCGAGCTGGTGCAGCGCGATGCGCAGCGACGGATGTGGCAGATGGGGATGTGGGCGCTGGGGACGGTGGCGGTGCTGCTGGTGGTGCTGGCGGCGGTGGTGGTGACGATGAATGCGCGGGAGAATGCCGCCCGCGAGAGGGCTCGCACCGGTGCGATGAGCAGTTACATGCTCGATCAGGTGCGGACGAACCTCAAGCGCTATGGCAGCCTTGGCATGTTGGAGACCGTCAATCGAGGCGTCATGGAAACATTTCGCGGTCGCGATCTGGCCGGACTGGGCGATGAGGAACTGCAGCAGCTCGCCAAGTTGCGCCTTGCCATGGGGGAGGATGCAGAACAGCGCGGCGACCTGGCCGGGGCGCGGGTGCAGATTGCCGAAGCGCGTCGGACCACTGCGGCCCGGCTAGCTGCTGCGCCCAAGGACGCGCAGCGGATCTTCGATCATGCGCAGAGTCAATATTATGTCGGTCTGATTGCGTGGCGAGCCGGTGATCGCGATAGCGCAGAGGCTGCATTCAATGCTTATCGCGACCTTGCGCAACGGCTGCTGGCCATTGATTCTAGCAACCCTGACTGGTGGATGGAAGCTGGCTATGCCGAGGCCAATCTGGGCATGTATGCCCTGCGGACAACGCTTGATATCAGCGGCGCCGAAGACCATTTCCGCAGGGCGCTAGGGGACTATGCAAAAGTGGCGCGGCTGCGGCCAAATGACCGCGACGCTGCTTCGGCGATCACCGATGCTCACGCTTGGCTGGGAGACACTTTGCGGCAACGCGGCGAGTACAATGGTGCATTGGCGAGCCGGGTGACGCAACGTCGGCTTCTGGAGGCCATGCGCGCTGATGACCCACGCGACCGGCAGTTTCAGGGCGATCTGGTTGCCAATGAGTTGGCGATAGCGAGAATTGCCGCTGAACAAGGCCAGTGGAGCAAGGCGCTGGCCAGTCTCGCGAGTGGCCGCGAGGCGGCATCGGGCTTGGCACGCGATGATCCGGACAATGTCAGGCGGACTTCGCAGGTTCGCATTTTCGACCTGTTCACGCTACGCACCTGGCTGGCGATGCCTGCATCAGCACGGCCGACGCCCGCGACAATGGCCGCGATGAATGGTGACTGCGCGAACGACTTGAACCGTTTGAAAAACGCCGAACTGGCCGAATTCTGCAAGATTCTGGAGGCACGCCGTCTAGGGACGCCGCTCCCCGCAGTTGCCGAAACGCAAACAGACGCACTGTCGGAAAGCTGGGGACTTGATTTTGCCAAGGAACGTGCTGCGCCCAGCGTAGGCAGCCAACACGCTGGCACAAAACCCTACGCAGGGAGGGGAAGCTGATGCGGATTTCTGCCATCGTGATTGCCAGCCTGGCGCTGGTTGGTGCAGGTATTGCCATTGGGTGGATCGGTAATCGCCCGGAGACAGGCCACGAAGGATCGTCGCAACCCATGACGCCGCTCGAACGGCTGCGTGCTGGGTATTTCGAGATCGATGCGACAGTCGATTGTGTTGGTCAGCCATCGGGCGTCATTCGGATCCGGATTTCCAATCTGCTCGACAAGCTCAACGCCGAAAAAACCATTGTCCGAGATGTTTCGGTTTTTCGTGTCGGCGACAAGGCGGGGATGGCTGGGTTGGCCAATGGTCTTGCGATGCGGGAACCAGTCAAGAACGAGATCAATAGCTTTCCGACCCGGCTCGATTTCGCAACGGTATGGGTCGATGATGATGGCATCGATCACCCGCTGGTCGACCCCAGGCAGAACCCAAGGCAATATGTCATGGTCCGTGTCATCCTCGATCAAGCGCCGGGGATGAATGACTCGGTGGCCTTTCTGCACCCTCCGGCGGACGCCACTGATTCGGCCTTTGCGATCATGCGGCAGGCGGGAACGGACCCCAAAATATTCTGTAATCGCAGAAAGATCGCAACCGAAACTGTCGATGGCGGCAGGCGGACTTATGTCGAGTTCGGCGTGCAGTCGGTGGCACCGGTCGGCACATCGGTTCCCAAGCCGATCAGCGGCAGTTTCGGGATCGGCCTGCTCGTTCGTGACGGCGCCACGCAGTATGTAACGCCGATCATTCTTGACCCCAATGTTCGGAACCAGGGTTGAGGTGTGTTGCCGCTTGCATCTGCTGTGATGCGCTTCGGCTAAGTGTGATCTGTGCAACTCCATTGATCGCGATCCGGGCCTTGGTCGCTGAAACAATGCAAAAACAACAGGCCTCGGAAGGAGCCCTTTAATGAAACGCAAGTTCACGTCCGCTGCCCTCGCTGTCGCGATGCTGGCAGCTCTCCACCCGGCTAACGCCCAGCCGAGAATAACGGACAAGCCGAAGTCGCAACTTCATATCCTTTCGGTTGCAGGCTTTGAAACGATTCCCTACACTGATTGTTCGGGTGTTTATGGACAGCCGGTGACCGTGCGGGTCGGCGCCCTTCTCGCTGAATTGGCAAACAACGGGAAAGTTGGCCGCAATATCTACCGAAAACTTGCCAATGGCACCGACCAGCCAGTCGACCCACCCGCGAACACTGGATACAACTGGCCAACCAACCTTGACATGGAATTGGCTGAAACTGCGACGGGAGGAGGCTATGTCCCCAACGACTATGTCATGGTGACTGTTGTCTTGCGCGTGTTGCGCGGCATAAACTTTTTGCGACCTATGGGGGTTGCTGTGACAGACTCTACGCTGGCTGTAACCGTTGATCCTAACACGAAAAACCGATTTTGCGGAAGGACCGAGGTCACCACTACAACGACTGGTGGCAAGACTTTTCAGTATGTCAGCTTCGGTATGTTGAAAGATACTGTAGTGCGATCGATCAACATCGGGATCATGATTCCTGACAATGTTGCGAACCCCACATACTGGTTGCCGATCATCATTGATCCCAACGTGCGGAACACGGGCTAGTGGTCGCGGCTTTCCGCGATCGCCTTGAGATCGGCCAGTAGGTCTAGGGCTTCTCGGGGGGTGATATTGTCAGGGTCTATGTTGGCGAGTTTGGTCCGGAGGAGATCGATGGGCTCTGACTCGGTGGATTCGAAGAGGGGGAGGGTGGTTAGGCCGGCGGCGAGGCCGCCGGTTTTGTCGCGGTTGGCTTCGAGGCGGGTGAGGACGGATTTGGCGCGGGACAGGACGCTTTGGGGGACGCCGGCCAACCTTGCGACGGCGAGGCCGTAGCTTTTGTCGGCGGCGCCGGGGATGATCTGGTGGAGGAAGACGAGGTCGCCCTTCCATTCGCGGGCGGTGGCG
>JANPEP010000129.1:0-3902 GCA_031422995.1 Polymorphobacter sp.
ATGGTCATCTAAAATCCCTCACCAAAGCCCAGAGACTAGCCGAACAACCGCAATCCCCAAAACTCTGAAACAGGCATGGCGCGGCAGGATTCGAGCCCGCGCCTCCTGACGGCTCAGCCACTTCTGGCTGGGGCGGCAGGATTCGAACCTGCGAATGCCGGTACCAAAAACCGGTGCCTTACCACTTGGCGACGCCCCAACAAGGAAGCGCACGCACCTAAGTCACCATCGCCCCGCCCGCAACCAAAAACCGTGCCCTACTCCGCCGGCCGCACATCCACGGCCCCACCAGCCGATCGCACCACCACCAACACGCCAACATAGGCCAGGAACGAAACCGCCAGCCACACCAGCCCTGTGCCCGGCCACAGCAACGCTGCCCCATTGGGCACCCCCACCATCGCCAGATACACCCATAATCCGCGCGGCCACCCGATCCGCGAATGCAGGTGATGATGCAAATGGTCGCGGTCCCCTTCAAACGGAGATCGGCGCCGCGAAATCCGCACGGCCATCAACCGCACCGTGTCGAACACCGGAATCGCAAACATCACTGCCACATCATCGGCGCGCATCGTCTCGAAATCATGATTATAGGCGTAAATCGCCAACAGCCCGAACAACGCCGAAATCGCATAGCTGCCGCCATCGCCCAGAAACAGCTTGCCGGCCATGTTGAACCCCCACAGCACCGCCAGCGCCCCCCCGGCCGCCGCCAGCACCGGCAGCATCGGCGCCGGCGCATGCACCGCCAGCACCAGCGTCCAGATCAATCCCATGCCGATGACAATGCCATTCTTGCCGTCCGCCATGTTCACCGCATTCAACAATCCAACCAGGCACAGCAACGTGAATGCGTCGCCCCATCCGCCCAGCAACCACAAATTTTCCATCCCCGAAAACCGCACGAACGCCAGGCTGAAATCCGGCGCATAATTGGTCACCAGCAACAACACCGTCACCGCCGCGCCCAGGCGCAAGATGGGGGACAAGTGAAAACGGTCGTCCGCCGCGCCAATCCCGAACATCACCGCCACTGTCGCCGCCAGCCAAATCAGGTGCAACGCCGGCGCCGGTTCCGGAATCAGCCGCGACGTCACCAACGCCGCCACCACCACGGCACCGGCCACGGCCAGCCCGCCAACCAGCGGCGTCACCTCGTCGTGACGCTTGCGGCCGCCATCGATATCGGGAAAATCGAGCAGCATCAGAATTTCGCCGATGCGGCGGGCATTCCCCCCCACAATCAAGGCCAATACCAGCGCAAAGCCAGCAGTCAGTGCCGAAAGCGCCAGAATGGACAAGGTCAGGCCTCTCCTTTCGCTGTACCGCATCGGTAGCCCGACACGTCAACCATCAAGCCCCTAGCCGTGAACCCGTTTCCAAAGCAAGAGTAACACCAATCACGAACGCGCCGGCACTGGGGGCAACTTGGTCATGACAATATTGGTTACAGGGGCCGCCGGCTTCATTGGCGCCCATGTCGCAAAGGCCCTGCTGGCCCGCGGTGATACCGTCCTCGGCATCGACAATCTCAATGCCTATTATCCCGTCGCCCTCAAACACGCCCGCCTCGCCACCCTCATCGGGCCCCACCCGGCCTTCCGGTTCGCGCAATGCGACTTCTCCGATCGCGCCGCGCTCGAAGCCGCCATTGCCGGCGAAACCATCACCCATATCGTCCACCTCGGCGCCCAGGCCGGCGTCCGCTACTCCATCGAGGCCCCCCGTGACTATGCTCGCAGCAACCTCACCGGCCAGCTCGAAATCCTCGAACTCGCCCGCACGGCACAGGTGGCGCACCTCGTCTACGCCTCCTCCTCGTCGGTCTATGGTGACGCCGCCCGGCTGCCCTTGAACGCCGAGGACCGCGCCGACCGCCCGGTCTCCTTCTACGCCGCCACCAAGAAATCCAACGAGCTGATGGCCGAAAGCTACGCCCATCTCTACCGCATCCCCACCACCGGCTTGCGGTTCTTCACCGTCTACGGCCCCTGGGGCCGCCCCGACATGGCGCTCTGGCGCTTTACCGAGCGCGTTCTCGCCGACCAACCGCTGCCCATCTACAACGGCGGCGCCATGAAGCGCGATTTCACCTTCATCACCGACATCACCGCCGGAGTCCTCGCCGCGCTCGATCACCCCCCAGCCGACGACAACAGCGCCAAACCCGGCGGCTCGCACAGCCCCCACGCCGTCTACAACCTCGGCAACGACACGCCCGAAGAACTCGGCACCCTCGTCACCCTCGTCGGCCAGGCCTGTGGCCGCGAACCCATCCGCGACCTGCAACCCATGCAACCCGGCGACGTCACCGCCACCTGGGCCGACATTACGCCGGCCCGCCAGAACCTCGGCTACAACCCCGCCACCCCCCTCGCCACCGGCGTCCCGGCTTTCGTTGACTGGTATCGCGCCTACACCGGTGCCACAGTCAGCCCATGACCAAATCCCTCCGCCTCTCCGAAAAATGGTTCAACCGCGGCCTCTGGGTGATCGCGCTGGTTTTCGCCGGCTTCCTCATCGGCCTCGGCAACGTCATCGTCGGCGATCTGCCACAAGTCGACGGCCAGATTTCCCTCGAAGACTTTGTCGACCGCAACGCCGTCGATCCCCTGCGCCTCGCCCGCGACGCCGCCATAAAACGCGCCGAGGACGCGCAACCCCCTCTCGACCAGGCCGAACTGCAACTCCAGGCCGCCTCGCAAGCCTATCTCTCGGGCCGCGAAACCTTCCAGAACTGGGTCGCCACTCGCACCGCCACGGCGCAACCCGGCCAGGACAGCGAACTCATCGCCCGCACCGCCGCGCTCGACGCGCTCAAATCCGCCGAGGACAAGGCGCGCGTCGATGCCGAAGCCCAACGCCAGATCATGCTCGACGCGCGCCAGGCCCAGGCCCGCGCCGACGCCGCCATCACCCCCTATACCGACGTCGCCCGCGACCGGCTGGAGGTTGCCCAGCGCAAGTCCGAACTCCGCGTCTTCGGCTACCGCCTCGCCCTCACCCTGCCGCTGCTCGCCATCGCCGGCTGGCTGTTCGCCCGCCACCGCAAATCCAAATGGTGGCCCTTCGTCTGGGGCTTCATCATCTTCGCGCTTTTCGCCTTCTTCGTCGAACTCGTGCCCTATCTGCCCAGCTATGGCGGCTATGTCCGCTTCACCGTCGGCATCATCGTCACCGTGCTGGTCGGCCGCTACGCCATCATCGCCCTCAACAAATATCTCGCCGAACAAAAACTGGCGGAGGCCCAGCCCAACCAGGCCCGCCGCGAAACCCTCAGCTACGATGCCGCCCTCATCCGCCTCGACAAAAGTGTCTGCCCCGGCTGCGAACGCCCGGTAAACCTCAAGGACCCCGCCATCGATTTCTGCCCGCATTGCGGCATCGGCCTCTTCGACCATTGCCACGCCTGCAACGCCCGCAAAAACGCCTTCTCCCCCTATTGCCACGCCTGCGGAGTGGCGGCAAAACCCGCCTGAAAACACCTTTCTCCTCGCGGGAGAGGTCGACTCGCGCCACTTGGCGCGGCGGGTGAGGGGGGCTACCCCTGCCCCACCACCCGCAAAATCCGCCGAGCCTCCACCACGTGCAACACCTCCACCAACTTCCCCTTGAACGTCGTCACGCCCCGGCCGCTGGCCAACCCCGCCTCATACGCCGCAATCAACGCCCCGGCATCCGCCACCTCCGCCGCACTCGGCGAAAACACCGTGTTGCAAGCCTCCACTTGCGACGGATGGATCAACGTCTTGCCATCAAACCCCAGCATCAACCCCTGCCGCGCCTCGGCCTCGAACCCCGCCGCATCGCCGATATCGGTAAACACCCCATCAAAACACATCTTCCCCGCCGCCCGCGCCGCCACCACAATCGCCGACAGCGCGTAAAGCAACGGCGTC
>JANPEP010000130.1:0-5849 GCA_031422995.1 Polymorphobacter sp.
ACGCCTCACCAGAATTATGTCCTGCGCCGCAAGCCGCCGGGGATACTCCTCCCCTCCGCCCATGCCGTCGATCGCGAATATCGCGTCATCACCGCGCTCCATGGCCAGGGCTATCCGGCGCCGCGGACCTTTGGCCTGTGCAAGGATGATGCTGTCATCGGCACCTGGTTCTACGTCATGGATTGCGTCGATGGCCGGGTCATCTGGGATGCGACGTTCCCCGATGTCGCGCGGGATGACCGCGCTGCCTATTTCGACGCCATGAACAAGGCGATGGCCGATCTCCACATGATCGACATCGAAAAGGCCGGGCTTGCGGATTTCGGCAAGCCCGGCAATTACTTCACCCGGCAAATCGGTCGCTGGTCGCGCCAATATCTCGAAGATCCTGATGCCGGGCGCGTGCCATCGATGGACAAGCTCGTCGAATGGCTGCCCGCCAACATTCCCGCCGGCGACGAGACCAGCGTTGTCCATGGCGATTACCGCTGTGACAACATGATCTTTCACCCCACGGAGCCGCGTGTGCTGGCGGTCCTTGATTGGGAGCTTTCAACGCTGGGGCACCCCTTGGCCGATTTCAGCTATCATCTGATGATGTACCGTATGCCGCCCGCCACCACGACCGGCCTCATCGGCAATGATCTCGTTGCGCTCGGCATCCCCAGCGAAGAGGAATATGTCGCCGCATATTGCCGCCGCACCGGTCGTGCCGGCATCGACAATCTTGATTTCTATATCGCCTACAACATGTTCCGCCTTGCGGGCATCATCCACGGCATCCGCGGCCGGGTCGTCCGCGGCACCGCCGCCAGCGCCCATGCCAAAAAATCTGCCGAAGGTGTCGAACTGCTTGCCGATCTTGCTTGGGCCCAGGCCCAGAAATGTGGTGCCAAATGAACGCTCCCTCACGCCTCACCAACATTTTCGCCTGGGTGCTCAGCGCCGCCGCCGCCGCGGTTTTCATCATGTTCGGCGCCAAAAAACTGTTGTCCGATCCCTATATGGTCGAAGTCTTTGCCAAGGTCGGTTTTGGCCAATGGTTCCGGGTGTTGACCGGCGCCCTGGAAGTCGGCGGCGGCCTTGCGCTGCTGGTGCCGCGCTTCGCCGCCCCTGCGGCATCGATGCTCGCCGTTGTCATGGTCGGCGCCACCATCGCCCATCTCACCCGGCTCGGTGGCAGCCCGGTGCCGGCCATCGTCCTGTGTCTCGCTTGCCTCACCATCGCCTGGCTGCGCCGCGGCGCCATGCGCAAACCCGCATAATCGTACCGGGGGCACAAACCACATGATCAAATGGCTGGCGCTTGCGGCAACCCTTGTCACTGCTACCGTCCTTGCGTTCATCACCGCCCAGCCCCCGGCACCGCTACCCGCCAACGTCGCCGCCACGCAATTTTCAGCCGCCCGCGCCATGCCCGACATTCGCGCGATCGCCAGCGTGCCACACACCACCGCCTCCCCCGAAAATGCCGCCGCTGCCGCGCACCTTGTCGCTCGACTCGAATCGCTCGGCTTTCAAGTCCGCACCGCAACGTCGCCGCTCCCCGAAACCGGTCGCAAGCGCCTCAGGAAATGGGGCAGCCCCCAGGCCGAAACCGCGCAGCTGACCAACATCATCGCGCTGCGCCCCGGCCGCGACCCCGCCCAACCCGCCGTCGCGCTGATGGCGCATTACGACAGCGTCTGGGCCTCCCCCGGTGCTGCCGATGATGCTGCCGGTGTTGCTGCTGCCCTCGAAATCGCCCGTGCCATCCCGCGCGAATCCCAGGCCCGCGATCTCGTCATCCTGCTCACCGACGCCGAAGAGCTCGGGCTTTGGGGTGCAAAGGCCTTTTTCGCACCCGGCAGCAAGGGTGATCCGCTTGCCAGCCGCATCGGTGCCCTCATCAACCTGGAAACCCGCGGCGGCGGTGGCCGCGCCTTCATGTTCGAAACCGGGCCACGGGCAGGCGCCATGATCGAGCTTTATCGCCAAAGCGTGACGCAGCCGTCCACCACTTCGATGGCGGTCAAACTTTACCAGCTGTTGCCCAATTCCACCGATTACACCCCGGCGCTGAAACGCGGCATTCCCGGCTTCAACCTCGCTTTCACGGGCAAGGCCGGGCTTTACCATTCGCCTCTCGCCACGCCAGACAATCTCGATCAGGGCGCGCTTCAGCACCTTGGGTCACAGGGCCTCGATCTCGCCCGCGCCCTCGTCACTGCGCCGGGTCTGCCGCCCGCTGCCCCCGATGTCGTCTTCGGCGATGTCCTCGGCGCCTTCACCTTTGCTTATGCCCCTGTCATCGGCTGGCTGCTGCTTGGTGCCGTCGCCGGCCTCATGACCGTCGCCGCCCGCACTCGCCGCGCCGATTGGCGCTGGCGCGGTGTTGCCGGTGGCGTCCTCGATGGCCTGCTCTTCACCGCCGTCGCCGCCGTGCTGCTCTATCTTGGCAACCTCCTGTCGGGCGCCGATGGCGACACCAACTATTATGATCGCCTCGCCGCACTGCCCCGTCTCGAAACCCAGGCGCTGCTGCTCTTCACCGCCGGTCTCGCAATCGCCCTCGCGCTGCTGCCGCACCGCCGCAGCCTTTGGGATGGCTGGCTCGGCCTCGCCATTTTCAACACCTTGATCGCCATCGCCGTCCAGGTATTTCTTCCCGCCGCCGGCGCCATCTTCACCCTGCCGCTGTTGCTCGCCGCCATCGCCATGCTTGTCGCCGCCCGCGCGCCGCGCACAACCACACCGCTTGCGATGCTCGTTGCCGTCCCGGCCCTCGCCTGGCTCGGCGGCCTCACTCATGTTATCCTGCTCGGTATCGGTGCTGGCATGCCGTCTGCTGCCGCTGCCTTCGCGCCGCTCGCCTTCCTGCTGCACTGGCCGTTGCTGCCCCATGTGCCCCGCCGCCCGGCTTTGCTCGCCGCGCTCATCCTCATCCTTGCCGCCGGGAGCATCGCGCTCTGGGTCCGCCTCGATCCCATCGCCGCCTCCATCCCGCCCTATCCGCCGCGGGGTTGAGCTAACCCGTAATCAACCCCGGCAATGCCCGCACCGGGCTGGCTAGCACCTTGTCGACCTTGCGCCCGTCCATGTCGGCGATCTCGAACTTCCAGCGTTTCAGCGTGAATGCTTCGCCCGTCTCCGGCAAATGCCGGAAATGCTCCAGCACAAACCCCGCCACGGTTTCGTAATCTCGCGCATCGGGCAGATCGAACCCCAATCGGTCGGCCATTTCATCGGCCGGCAAGGCGCCCGAAAACAGCCAGGATCCATCGTCGCGCTCCACCGCCGGCGGGTCGCTGCCGTCATCCACGTCAGACCGGAATTCCCCGGCAATCGCCGCCAGCAGATCGGCCGGCGTCACGATCCCTTCGAAATGCCCATATTCATCATGCACCAGCGCAATCGGAATCGCGGCATCGCGCAGCACCGCCAGCGCGTCCACGGCGTCGATCACATCGGGCAATACCGGTGCCGGCTTGGCCAGCGCCGCCAGGTCCAAAGGCCGCCCCTCGATCAGCGCCTGTACCACGTCGCGCGCCTGCAGCACCCCGATGATGTCATCCACCGTCCCCCGCGCCACTGGGAGTCGCGTGTGCGGGCTGGATGCCAGATGTGCGCGAATGTCCGCATCGCTCATGTCGGCGTCGATCCAGTCGACATCACCACGCGGCGTCATCACCCCGCGCACCCGGCGATCGGCAAGCCGCATGATCCCCGATATCATCTGCCGCTCGCTCTGCTCGATGATACCCGCCGTTTCGGCCTCCTGTACCACCGATCGCAACTCCTCCTCGGTCACCCGGTTGTCGCCATCGCGCACCTGGCCCAGCAGCTTGAAAACCGCGGCGCTGGACTTGTCGAGCGCCCACACCGCCGGCGTTGCGATGCGCGCCACCACCGCCATGATCGGCGCCACGAATGATGCCAGTTTTTCGGGTGACCGCAGGGCAAACTGCTTGGGCACCAATTCGCCGATGATCAGCGACAAATAGGTTGTCAGCACGATGACCACGGCAAAGCCGACTTCTTCGGCCAGCACTGGCCTGAACCCGAACCAGGCGCTCAGCCTTTGCCCCACCGGCACCGCCAGGGTCGCCCCCGAATAGGCACCGTTGATGATGCCGACCAACGTGATGCCGATCTGCACCGACGACAGGAACGGCCCCGGATTCTCCGTCAGCCCCAGCGCCGTTCGCGCACCCCGGTGGCCGGCGGTCGCCATGCCCCGCAACCGGGGGCGCCGCGACGAGACAATCGCCATCTCCGACATGGCGAAGAAACCGTTGAGCAGGATCAGCGCCATGATAATGGCGACATCCAACCAGGGGAAAGGCTGCATCGGCTCCGAAAGGCGGCGCGGGGCCGCACTGCCCGCTCGTCCCCAACATAGGGGCAAAACCGCGCCATGCGAAGGGCTTGTTCATCGCTCGCTCACCCGCGCCGTCTATCGAAGCCGCTACGAAATTCGATACACTTCAGGGAGCCTGCTTCGTGGCCAACATCAGAGCCTTCACCATCGCCGCCGTCGCTGCCAGCCTTGCCATCGCCGGCTGCGTTACCGATCCCGATACCGGTCAACAGGGCATGACCCGCGCCGGCGGCGGTGCGCTGGCCGGGGCAGGCGCCGGCGCGCTGCTGGGGGCGCTTCTGGGCGGCCGCAACAATCGCGCCGAAGTGCTCATCGGCACCGGCATCGGCGCCATCGCCGGCGCCTCCATCGGCGGTTACATGGACAAGCAGGAACGCGAGCTCCGCGCCCGCACCGCCGGCACCGGCATCGAAGTTCAGCGCGAAGGTGACGAAATCAACCTGAAACTCCCCTCGGGCATCAGCTTCGATTTCAACTCCGCTGTCGTCAAACCCGAATTCCGCCCGGCGCTCGACCAGGTGGCGCAAACGCTGGCGAGCTATCAATCGACCTTTATCGACGTCTCCGGCCACACCGATTCGGTCGGCACCGTCGCCATCAATCAGCGCCTTTCCGAGCAACGCGCGCAATCCGTGGCGGATTACCTCAGCTACCAGGGCGTCAACCGGGCTCGCGTCGCCACCCGCGGCTATGGCAAGCAATTCCCCATTGCCTCCAACGATACCGAAGAAGGCCGCGCCCAGAACCGCCGCGTCGAAATCAAGCTGTCTCCGGTGACGGAACAGGACATGGGAAATTCGGGCGGCCCCCGCCCCGGCCAACCGGTCCGCCCGGGCTATCCAAATTGACGTCGGGGGCCGGCGGATTTTGCGATCAGTCGCGCCGGCCCTCCTTCGCTCGTTACGTAAGCAACACGCAAGCGAGCAACGCACCTGGTAGCCGCGCCATGCCGGCGTCGCGTGTATAAAGTCCAACACCCTGCCATCGCGCCGTCGCCGCAATAATGGCATCCGGTGTCTGCAATCGCCATTGCGTTCGAAGCGCCGCAGCCATCTCGGCAACCGCGGTATCGACGCCAATCTCGTCAAATCCCTGCAACAGTCGTCGGCCACGGTCGGCCTCGGCGGTGCCGCGTCCGGTCAACAACTCTATCCGCGTCACCACGCTCACAAACCGCTTCGGCGTGGTGCCAATCAACCGCCGCGCGTCGCCAACGCCATTAAGCGCGTCGATCAAGATGCAGGAATCGAAAATCACTCCGGCGACCGGTCGTCCCATTCCGCCCGCAACGCCTGCTGATGGGCCAGGCCATCGATCCCGAGATGTGCCCAGCTGCCGCAAACCTCGTCAAGGATGGCATCGATATCCGACGGCTGATCGGCAAGCATCTTTCGCACGCTCTGCCGAACGGCTTCGGCACGCGACCAGCGATTGCGACGCGCCAGCAGGTCAAGCGCCGTCAGGTCTTCGGCAGGGATGTCGACAATCG
>JANPEP010000131.1:0-1522 GCA_031422995.1 Polymorphobacter sp.
CGCCGATCTTTTCGTCTTTGATCGCGGCACCGGCGGCGATGTCATCGGCGACTTCCAGACCGGCGTCGATCGCATTCAACTCACCGGCCTCGGCTTCGCCAATTTCGCCGCCCTGCAAACCGCCTTCGTCGAAGTCGCCGGAACCACCGCGATAAATCTTGGTCAGGGCGATTTCATTGTCCTCAACGGCGTCACCAACGCCGCCCTCACCGCTGGTGATTTCATCCTAGGCTAATCAAGCACTTGGCAACATCGCACCGCACACTTTTAGCCGAACGCAACAAACAAGACCAACGGGAAACGCACAATGCCAAGCATCACCGCAACCGGATCCGAATTTCTTCTCAATCAGCTGACCGCCGACAATCAGTTCCAGGTCGTCACCGCACCCCGCGCCGGCGGCTTCGCTGCCTTCTGGTCCGGCCCCGTCACCAATGCCAGCCCGACCTCTGCGGCCTATGCCAATGCCGACATCAAAGGCCGCTTCTTCAACGCCGACGGTTCCCCCTCCGGCGACGAATTCACCGTCAACACCAATATCGCCGGCGTCCAGTATCGCCCGAACGTCACCACCCTCACCGATGGCCACCTGCTCGTCACCTGGCAGGACGGCGCCAACCCCGGATTCGGCTCGACACCGTCCAGCGTCCGAGCCCAGGAATTTGCCGCCGATGGCAGCCGCGTCGGCGGCGAATTCACCATCTCCGGTCCCAGCACCGTCGTGTTCCCCAATCTCGCGCCGCTCAAAGGCGGCGGCTTCGTCTCGCTCTGGCAGGTCGTGGGCACCAACGACATTTTGCTCCAGCGCTACGACGCTAACAACGCCGCCAGCGGGGTCGCCATCACCATTCCCGGCGCCATAGCCAGTCTTGATCGCCCCGATGTCGCACTGCTGTCCAACGGCAACATCGTCGTCGCCTGGATCGCAACCGCCGGCATAGGCGTCTCGGCGCGCATCTACGATTCCAATGGCGTCCAAGTCGGCGCCGAGTTCACCGACTATTTCAACCCCTCCTTCGGCCCTCGCGTCACCGCCCTGTCGGATGGCGCATTCGTGCTGACGGCCATCGGCGCCGATGACATTCTTGGTTACAGCATCCACGAGGCAGATGGCACGGCCCGCGCCGACGGTCAGCTCATCAATGCCACAATGAGCGGCTATGACATCGGCGCTACCGCAAGTGGCGATTTTGTCGTCGCGTTGACACGGGAACTTGATGTCGCGGCGGTTCTCGTCCGCGGTAATGGCAATGTCGTTGGCGCACCCATCTTCGTCAATATCGAAACAACCTCCAACCAGGCCAGCCCGGTCCTTTCCCGTCTCGATGACGGAGACTTCATAGTTACCTGGTTGGATGGCAGCGGCATCGGCGGCGACTCAAGCGGCTTTGGCATCAAGGCCCGCCTCCTCGATTTCACCATCACTCCCAACACCGCGCCCACCGCCGTCAACGACAGCTTCAACGGCTATTTCTTCAACAATATTGATGCCACCGTCCTCCTCGACAACGACAGCGACGTG
>JANPEP010000132.1:0-11605 GCA_031422995.1 Polymorphobacter sp.
ACATCGGCATCAGCATCATAATAAACGCGCATCTTGCTTCCTTTTCTTTCCTGCTCCCCTCCCCTTCAGGGGAGGGGCTGGGGGTGGGGAATGGTGCGCCTGTCGGCACAGCCCCACCCCCGACCCCTCCCCTGACCCGCCCGGGTGGCGGAGCCAACGGGAGGGGAGTGTTAAACCGCCTCCGCCCCGCGGGCGATGGCCACAACCCCGGTACGGGCGACCTCGACCAGGCCCACCTCCCGCATCAGCGCGATGAACTGGTTCACTTTCTCGGATGACCCCGACACTTCGAACACAAAGCTCGCCGTGCTGGTATCCACCGGCCGGGCGCGGAAAATATCGGCCAATCGCAGCGCTTCCACGCGCTTGTCGCCCACGCCGGCCACCTTCACCAGCGCCATCTCGCGCTCCACGTGCGGGCCCCAATCGGTCAGGTCGACCACCTTGTGCACCGGCACCAGCCGATCAAGCTGCGCCATGATCTGGTCGATCACCGGCGGCGGACCGTTGGTGACAACGGTGATGCGGCTGACGGCGTGATCATCCGACACGTCGGCCACTGTCAGGCTCTCGATATTGTAACCGCGCGCCGAAAACAGCCCGACGATGCGGGCCAGCACGCCGGCTTCGTTATCAACCAGGATCGACAGCGTGTGCCGTTCAGAGGGGAGATGTTTCATGCCAATAACTCGATCCGGTGAAACCGGAACTTCGTTGGATCAAACAATCCTCGCTCTTCCAAGTCGCACATTTCATTAATCAACTCTCGGCCCTTTGAGAACGAGGTATCTCCTTGAAAATACTCAAAGACACTTGCCATCAACTCTCTACCGTCTCCCTTCAGGTAGTCAGGGTTGCGGTTGAGAAAGAAGGATGAAAAGTATGACATCTTCCATGTATTTGCTCCATATATACGGTGATAATCATAGCAAGCAAAAAATATTGTATACTCTACAATAGAAGCGTCAAATCTCGTAAATCCATCATCCTTTCCAGAGTGCTTAAAGAAATAGAATGATGACTTCATATAGCGGCGGAATTCAACAAGATGTTCGGGACGAATTCGCTCCTCCATTCCTCTCATTGAAGTTCTAACTTCGCCCTCATCTGCATCTGCTCGCATCACTTCAAGTGCTGCCCAGGCCAGCGTGTGAGCGCCGATCAGGTTCCGCGAACGAAAAAACAGCTCGATTGCCGCATCAATGTGAGCCGATGCGACAGAAAACTTGTCCAATAGAGCCTCGTTGAACTCGCCCTTCATCACACCAGCGCCTTCGCATCATCATCGGCCTCGCCGCGCTCGTCAGCCGCACTCAGGATCATGTCCGTATGCGACGCGCCCGACGGGATCATTGGGAAGCAGTTGGCGAGCTTGGCCACCCGGCAATCGACCATCACCGGGCCGGGGTGATCGAGCATGGCCTGGATGCCGGCATCAAGATCATCCGGCCCTTCAATGGTGATGCCCTTCCAGCCATAGGCCTCCGCCAGTTTCACGAAATCGGGCAGACTGTCAGAGTAGCTTTCTGAATAGCGCCCGCCGTGGTTCAGCTCCTGCCACTGGCGCACCATGCCCATATATTCATTGTTGATGATGAACACCTTCACCGGCAGGCGATATTGCGTCGCCGTACCCAGTTCCTGGATGTTCATCTGGATGCTGGCTTCGCCGGCGATATCGATCACCAGCGCGCCCGGAAACGCCAATTGCGCACCGATGGCGGCCGGCAGACCATAACCCATGGTGCCAAGGCCGCCGCTCGTCAGCCACTTGTTGGGATCATGGAAGCCGAAATGCTGCGCCGCCCACATCTGGTGCTGGCCGACTTCGGTCGAAATGATCGGCTTTTGCGCCTTGGTCATCTCATACAGCCGCTTGATCGCGTGCTGCGGCAACAACGCCGCCCCCTTCTGCTCAAAGCCAAACGAATCCCGCGCCCGCCATCCGGCAATGTCCGACCACCATTGCTCCAGGTCCGCCGGCTTGTGCCCGCGCGCCCGCCATATCTTGACGATATCCTCCAGCACGCTGCCGACATCGCCGATGATGCCCAAATCGACCCGCACCGTCTTGTTCACCGATGACCGATCGATATCGACATGAATCTTCTTCGAATCGGGCGAAAACGCATCCAGCCGCCCTGTCACCCGGTCATCGAACCGCGCCCCCAGGCACACCATCAAATCACAACGGTTCATCGCCATATTGGCTTCGTACGACCCGTGCATCCCCAACATGCCCAGGAACTGCGGATGCTCGTTCGGCATCGTCCCCAGCCCCATCAATGTCGATGTCACCGGCGCGCCGGTCAACTTGGCCAGATCCCGCAGCAACTGCGAAGCCACAGGCCCCGAATTGATGATCCCACCGCCCGTGTACAGAATCGGGCGCTCGGCCGCCGCGATCATCTCCACCGCCGCCTCGATGCTCGCCAGGTCGCCCTTCAGCTGCGGCTTGTAGGTCTTGTGCCCCACCACGCCCGGCTTCTCATACCGCGCCTTCAAGATCTGCACGTCCTTGGGGATATCGATCACAACAGGGCCGGGGCGGCCAGACCGCGCAATGTAAAACGCCTCGTGCAGCACCGCGCCCAGCCGCGCCGTCTCCTTCACCAGGTAATTATGCTTCGAACAATGCCGGGTAATCCCCACCGTATCGCATTCCTGGAACGCGTCGGTGCCGATCAGGTGCGTCGGCACCTGCCCGGTCAACACCAGCAACGGGATCGAATCCATCAACGCATCGGTGATCCCGGTCACCGCATTGGTCGCGCCGGGGCCGGATGTCACCAGCACCACGCCCACCTTGCCCGATGACCGAGCATAGCCTTCGGCGGCGTGCACCGCCGCCTGCTCATGCCGCACCAGTATGTGCTTGATCCGCTGCTGCGCAAACAGCGCGTCATAAATCGGCAGCACCGCGCCACCTGGATACCCGAACACCACCTCGACCCCCAGATCGGTCAAGGCCTGCACCACAATCGCTGCACCGGTCAGTTCCGCGCTCATCTCGCGCCCTTCATTCCACACTCTGGTGGCGGGGATTAGCGAACGGATATTATCAGGTCAACCCATTTTCACGCAATATTCGTGCGAAATATGCCAGGTTCAGGCAACGACGCTCTCAATGCCTCCCCGTCGCAGCCGCACGACAAGCCCCGCCAAACCAAAACCCATCAACAATTGCAACCACACGCCCGGCTCCGGCACTGCCGGCAATCCGGCCTGGTCCAGAATCTCGCGCGCAACCGCAAACTGCACCGGCTTTGTCACATGGATTCCGTCAAAACTGAAATAGCCGGTGCAATCAATCCCCGATGCCGTCACCGGCCGCACCATATTGCAGGGCGTCGAGAAATCCACGTCGGCCGTCAAGCCATAGGCCTGCGGCGTCGCCTGAACCCGTCCAAAGAAGTCAAAGAAATCAAACCGCGTCAACTGCGCTGTCAACAAAGGCGAGATCGCGTCCAGCCCGGCATCCAGCTGCGCCTGCAACGCTACCCCCTCGGCCTCGCCCGGGTTCGGTACGCCCAAAACCACAATCCGCGTCGCCCCGCCGGCATTCAACCCCAGGATGGCGTTGACGATGTTGCTGGTGAACAACTGCCCATAATCAAAGGCGCTCAACCCATAGGTATCGCCGCTCTGGATGGCATTGACGTCATTATTGCCGAAATTGACGATATACAGCCCGTTCGGATCAACAAATCCACCCAGTGCCGATCCATAAAACCCCAACTGGCTGTTCAACCCCGGAATTACCCCCGGAAACGGCGCCGCACTCGCATCGCCTGCCGCCCGCGCGCCACCAACGGCAAAATTCGTGCCGCCCGCCAGAAACGCCGTCGCATATTGCCCGGTCAACCGCTTCGAAATCACATCGGCAAAATTGTATCCATCGCCGAACCGCCCCTGAAAATACCCCTGCGCCGGATTCGCCGCCAACCCGCCCGTACCCAGGAACGCATTGCCCGAATCCACAAAACTGTCGCCAAACACATAGACCTTCGACGGCACAGCCGCACCAGCACCCGTCGCCAGCACCACAAACGCAGCTACGCACAAACGCCGGACCAACATTGGGCAACTCCCTGCTCGACAACCCGGGATATTGCATCGCAGCACAACGTAAATTTAAGGTTAACTCACGGAAAAGTCAGTGATTTTCACGCGATCTTCACATCGGTAAACCAAAAATGAAGCGCAGCGGCCGTCGTCAGCCTCACACCTGCAACCACAATCCAGGCCGCACTTTCCTCACTTTTGCTCGATGCCACCCTCATCCTGCCAGGCCGCAACCAGCCCCGCTGCACCATCCGCCGCCACCCGCGGCCAATCCGCCACCTGGTTCCGTGCCCAGGTCAGTTGCCGCTTCTGATATTGCCGCGTCGCCGTCGCCGCATCGGCAATCGCCGCCTCCACCGTCATCTGCCCCGCCACCACCGCGCCAAATTGCGCCACTCCCAATGCCCGCAATACCGGACGGTCATCCGCCAGTCCGCGCGCCAGCAACGCCGCCACCTCGTCCATCGCCCCCGCATCCACCATCGCCCGCAACCGCGTCTCCGCTCGCGCGTGCAGCAATGGCCGCGGGCAATCCACCATCACCACCCGCACATCCATCTCGCCGCCAATGCCCCCCACGCGCGTCGCCTGCCAATGCAACAGTGATCGCCCGCTCGATCGCACCACCTCCAACCCGCGCAGGATCCGCTGCCGGTCCGCCGGCATCAACCGCGCCGCCAACAGCGCATCCTCGCGCTCCAGTGCCACCATCGCATCCGCCGTCGCCATGTCACGCACAACGGCCCGCACCGCTGCATCCACCTCCGGCACCGGGGCAATCCCGTCGATCAACGTCGTCAGATACATCCCCGTCCCACCGACCAGAATCGGCACCCGCCCCGCCGCCTTCACTTCGGCAATCGCCGCCTTCGCCATCCCCGCCCATCGCGCCGCACTCGCCACATCATCACCGTCCAGCACGCCATACAACAGATGTGGCACGCGGGCCTCGTCCGCCACCGAAGGCCGCGCGCTCACCACCGCCAGGTCCGCATACAACTGGCTCGCATCGGCATTGATGATCGTCCCGCCAATGCGTTCGGCGACCGCCATCGCCAATGCCGACTTGCCGCTCGCCGTCGGCCCTGCAATGACCGCCACCATGGAACCGCTCGCCGCCACCTTGCTCATCACCCTTGTTGCCGAAGGCCGCTTGTCCCTCGCCGACGCCGCCACCGCAAGCGACGCCTTGCGCGCCCTCGGGGCCGAGCCATCCGCCCCCAGCTGGATCGACCTCGGCGACGCTCTCGACTTGACCGCAACCGGCACCAATGCCCCCGCCGCTCGCACCGCCCTCGAAGCCGCCCTCCCCGATCTCGACATCATCGTCCAATCCGCCGCCACCCCCCGCCGCAAATCCCTGCTCATCGCCGACATGGATTCCACCATGATCACCGTCGAATGCATCGACGAACTCGCCGATTACGCCGGGCTGAAGGCACAAGTCGCCGCCGTCACCGAAGCCGCCATGCGCGGCGAACTCGATTTCGAAGCCGCCCTCGATGCCCGCGTCGCCCTCCTCGCCGGCATGGACGCCGCCGTCCTCGACCAATGCCGCCGCGAACGCGTCCGCCTCATGCCCGGCGCCCGGGCTCTCGTCCGCACCATGGCCGCCAACGGCGCCCACACCCTGCTCGTCTCCGGCGGCTTCACCGCCTTCACCGCGCCCGTCGCCGCCGAAATCGGCTTCGCCTCCAACCAGGCCAACACGCTCCAAATTGCCAACGGCAAACTCACCGGGCGTGTGGCGCGCCCCATCGTCGACGCCGCCGCCAAACGCGCCGCGCTCCTCGCAGCCGGCATTCCCCTGCCCGCCACGCTCGCCGTCGGCGATGGCGCCAACGACATCCCGATGCTCGAAACCGCCGGCCTCGGCATCGCCTATCACGCCAAGCCCCGCGCCGCCGCCGCCGCCGATGCCGCCGTCCGCCACGGCGATCTCACCGTCCTCCTCCGCGCCCAGGGCTACCGCCGCAGCGATTGGGCGGCTTAACAAGCCCCTAATTTTTTCTTGCCGCGACTCGGCAACAGGCAGACACTCTTGTTCAGCAAGACGATGTAACCCGTTGCGTACCGCGTTCGCGATTCGAAACCTTGGGAGAATACGTCATGAAGTCACTGCATTTCGCAGCGCTTGGCGCTGCCTTGTTCGTCGCTACAGTCGGCGTCACAACCGGCGCCTCCGCTCAGGACGTTCCACGCGTCTATGATGTCGGGCCTGTGTGGTCGATCAGCCGGATCGAGGTCAAACCCGGCCAGGGCGATGCCTATATGGCCTATCTCAACAAGGGCTGGCGGGCGACCCGCATGGCCAACCAGAAAAGCGGCCATGAAATGGCCTACAAGATACTCACCCTCGAAGACTCCCGCGATGGCGAACCCAATCTGCTGCTGATGATCCAGTACAAGAATCACGCCGCCTTTGATCGCCCGCTCGACGAGGAAGACGCTGTCACCAAGGCGGTGGAGGCCTCGATGGGCAAGACCATGCCGATGGCCGACCGCGAATCGATGCGGAAATCCCATGGCAATCGCACCGCCCAGGAAGTGGTGTTCAAGAAATAGCCGTCCGGCGCCCTTCCCACGCAACCGCGCGGGAAGGGCGACCGCTCATCGCAAACAGCCGTCGATACCCTCGTTCTTCACCACCCGCGCTCGCCGCTCGATGCGCTTGGCATAACGCTTCACAAACCGCCCCGGCGCCGCCGCATCGCGCTTGATCGGCTGCGGCAAGATCGCGGCAATCCGCGACGCCTGTTGCGGCGTCAAATCCGCGGCACCAACCCCGAAATAATGCCGCGCCGCCGCCTCCACCCCATAAATCCCCGGCCCCATCTCGGCGATGTTCAGATACACTTCCATGATCCGCGGCTTGCCCCAGACCGCCTCGATCAACACGGTGAACCACGCCTCCAGCCCCTTGCGGATGTACGATCGCCCCGGCCACAAAAATGCATTCTTCGCCGTCTGCTGCGAAATCGTCGATCCCCCGCGCAACTTCTTGCCGCCCTTGGCCTTGGCCTTGGCATTGCGCGCCGCCGCCGCCTCCATCGCCTCGAAATCAAAGCCATTATGCTCGCAGAACCGCGCATCCTCGGCCCCGATCGCCGCGCGCGGCACCGCCGGCGCAATGCGTGACAGCGGCACCCATGTCCGCTCCACATGCCGCCCCGAAATCGCATCCCGCGCCATCGGCCAGGTAAATGGCACCGGCACAAAGCGATAGACGATCACCCACAGCACGCTGAACGCCGCCAACCCGCCCACAATCCTGGCCGCAAGAATCGCAAGACGGGCAGGCAGGCTTCGGCGGGATGTCGGCACAATGGCTCCGGAAATGGCAGAAACCATTAGGGCGGCGGAACGACCCAAAGGTCAACCGCTTCCCCCGGCAATTCTGCCTGCCCTTAAACCGGCTCAGGCAACAACCGCCGCTCCGTCGCCAGCGAATGCATGGCTTTTGAAAGCTTCTCGAACGCCCGAACCTCGATCTGCCGCACCCGTTCGCGGCTGATGCCATAATGCTGGGACAATTCCTCCAAAGTCTCCGGCTCGTCGATCAACCGTCGCTGCGTCAGGATATGCTTCTCGCGATCATTCAACGCATCCATCGCCGAGGTGAGCAGTTCATGCCGCTGCCCGCGCTCCTGCTCATTGGCGACCATCTCGTCCTGCAAAGGCCCGGTATCGGCCAACCAGTCCTGCCACTCGCCCTCGCCCTCCTCGCGCAACGGCGCATTCAACGACGTGTCGCCGCCCATCGACATGCGCCGGTTCATCGAAATCACTTCGTCCTGGGTCACACCCAGCGTCGTCGCGATCTTCTCGACATCCAGATGCCGCATGTCGCCGTCTTCCATGGCGTTCAACTTGCCCTTCAACCGCCGCAGGTTGAAAAACAGCTTCTTCTGCGCCGCCGTCGTGCCGATCTTCACCAGGCTCCACGACCGCAGGATATATTCCTGGATCGAAGCACGAATCCACCACATCGCATAGGTCGCCAGCCGGAAACCCTTTTCGGCATCGAACTTCTTGACGCCCTGGATCAACCCGATATTGCCTTCCGAAATCAGCTCCGCCACCGGCAGGCCATAGCCGCGATAGCCCATGGCAATCTTCGCCACGAGCCGCAGGTGACTGGTCACCAGCTTGGCCGCCGCTTCCGGGTCCTGATGCTCCTCCCAGCGCTTCGCCAGCATATATTCCTGCTCGGGCGCCAACAGCGGAAACTTGCGGATTTCCGACAGATACCGATTCAGCCCATCCTCGCCGCCCAGCGCCGGAATGCTCGTTTTCACTACAGGAACGTTCGCCATGATAACTCCCTTTAACCTTCGGCGCCCGCCAAGGAAGCTGGCGAAAGACGACCGATTAACTCCACTATATCCGCCGGCAGAGCAGATTCGAAAGACAGTTTTTCTTGGGTAACAGGATGAACAAACCCCAGCGTCGCCGCGTGCAGCGCCTGGCGCGCAAAGCCCAGGTCCTTCAAAACCCCCGAAAGGCTCCCCGGGGTCCGCCCATAAACCGCGTCGCCCAATAACGGATGGCCGATAGACGCCATATGAACGCGGATCTGGTGCGTCCGCCCGGTCTCCAGCCGGCACTCGACCTGCGCCGAACCGCGCAACACCTGCACCGTCCGGTAATGCGTCACTGCCCGCTTGCCCTTGCCGTCCGGAACAATCGCCATCTTCTGCCGATTGGCCGTCGATCGTGCCAAGGCGCCCTCGATTCGCCCCGCCGGCGGCACAGGGTGCCCCATCACCACCGCCACATAACGCCGATCGACCGTGTGCGCCGCAAACTGGCGGGACAGAAACTCGTGGGCCGGATCGGTCTTGGCTACCACCAGCAAGCCCGATGTATCCTTGTCGATGCGATGCACGATCCCCGGCCGCGCCACCCCACCAATGCCGGACAATCGCCCGGCACAATGGTGCAGCAGCGCATTGACCATCGTGCCGTCGTAATTGCCCGCCGCCGGATGCACCACCAGCCCCGCCGGCTTGTCGACCACCAGCAACGATTCATCCTCGTAAACGATGGTCAGCGGAATATCCTGCGCCACTGTCTCGCTCGCCCGCGGCTCGGGTATCACCAGGGTCAACGCCTCGCCGCCCTTCACCTTCAACGCCGGGTCCCACAACACGCCGCCAGCACAGGTCACCCGGCCACCCCCAACAAGCGCCTTCAATCGCTCGCGCGAATGTTGCGGCAAGGCAATCGCCAGCGCCCGGTCAAGCCGAAGGCCGGCCGCACTGGCCGGCAAAACGAGATCAATCGACTTTTCGGCCCCCATCGCCTAGCCGATGTGATGATGATCGTTACAATTTCAAGCGGGGTCGCAAAAACCCTTGTCGCCGAGGCAGCCAAGGCCGCTCCGAACGAATGTTGCGGCCTCCTGCTCGGCACCCCCGGCCACATCGAAACCGCCGTCCCCGCCCGCAATACCAGCCCCCATCCGGACCGCGCCTTCGAGATCGACCCGGTAACCCTGCTCCGCACTCATCGCGAAGCCCGCGGCCAGGCCCTGCAAGTCCTCGGCCACTACCACAGCCACCCCAATGCCAGCCCCGAACCCTCCCTGCGTGACGCCGCTCGCGCCGTGGAAAACGGCCAACTCTGGCTCATCATCGCCGACAGTCAGATCAACGCCTGGCACACCGTCGCGACCGACCCCGGCGGCAGCGCCCTCCACGGCCGCTTCCTCCCCGTCATGCTCGAAGGCAACTGATGGCCAGCGGCGCCGTCAAATGGTTCGACGCCAAAAAGGGCTTTGGCTTCATCACCCCAGACCTTGGCCCCCGCGACGTTTTCGTCCATTCCTCCGCCCTTACCGCCGCCGGCATCGAAACCCTCATGCCCGGCGATCGCGTCGAATTCGAACTCACCCAATCCGGCGATGGCCGCCTCATCGCCCTCGGCCTGCGCCCGCGATCCCAGCAAAGCCCGGAACACACCGCATGAGCACCGATCTCGCCGGCCTCCTCGTCAAATGGCTTACCCATGATTTTGCCAGCCCCATCGCCACCGCGATGACCGCCAGCGAACTCCTCTCCAACACCCCCGACGCCGAAATCAACGAGCTGGTTCAGGATGCCACGCGCCGCCTCGCCGCACGCCTCCGCCTCATCCGCGCCGCCCTCGCCCCCGGCGACGCCCCCATCGGCGGCCCGGCACTCGAAAAACTCATCCGCGAAGGCATCGACGGCACCCCCCTCACTTGGGCGCACGCGCCTTCCGATACAGACGGCTCTCTGGCCGCCGTCATCGCCGGCACCGCGCTGCTTCTCGCCGATCTCCGTCGCGGCCAGATGCTCACCATCACCGCCACCGGCATCCACTGGGCAACCGCCGCCCCCCTGCCCGAATCCGTCGCCCAGTCCCTCACCGGCGCCCCCGCCAACGACTCCCGCTCGGCCGTCGCCGCTCTCCTCGCTGCCGCCGCCGCCCGCGCCGGCCTCGTCCTCACCGCCACCGCAGACGGCATCGCCTGGGCCTAGACGCCTAGGCCGGCGCCCCGACGATCAAACTCAAACACGTCAACCCCGCCTCCGCCTTGGCAAATTCCGAAATATCCAGCGTCACCACCGCAAACCCCGCCGCCGCAATCCGCGCCGCCGTCACCGCGCCTGTTGCGTGGAACACCGTCGTCCCCACCGTCAGGCTGTTCGCCGCAAACGGCTCCCCCGCCGCGCTGGCAATATGCCGCCGCCCGAATATCGCCGGGTCCAGCCAGTCCTCATTCACCACCACCAGATCATCCGCCAGTGCCGAAACCGCCGTCTTCAAATGCAGCGCCCTGGCCAACGGCACCCCCGTCACCCGATACCCAAATCGTGCCACCGCCTCCGCCACCTGCGCCACCGCCGCCGCATTGCTCCTCAACGTCAGCCCGATATAAATATCCCGCCCCACCACCAAAACATCGCCGCCATCCAGCGTCCCCGGTGCCACAACCGTAAAATGCGGCCGATCGGCGGGCAAAAACGCCGCAATCGCCGCCACTTCCCCCCGCCGCGACACCGCCCCCGGCCGCGTGCAAATCACCAGCTCCGGCAAGATAACCGCCGTATCCTCGACAAAACAGCAATCCGGATAATCCGCCAACGCCGGCAACACCGTTACCGCGGCCCCTGCCGCCGTCAGCGCCTCGCGATACGCCAGGTGCTGGGCCTCGGCCCGCGCCATATCCACCGCCACCCGGTCGATATGCGTCAACTCCGCCCGGTCCAGCGGCCCCGGCAACCGGGTAATGGCGATCAACTCTTCAGCCATTGGCTCGAGGCGCCACAATCGGTTGGCACGTCATACAGTATAACTGGCTCCCGAATCGCTCAGCATTTGCCAAACAAAATTTGGCAACTCCGCTCGAAATTGCGGCGCTACAAGCAGCGCAGGACAAGCCGTCCGAAGTTGCTGGCCTGAATTCGTTAATCCTGGCTGGTGGCGCAACGACTGAATTTTTGTGCTTTAATCGAGCCGCCATTTCAAGCTCTGCCAATCCCACGCGCCTCTGCCAGTCAAATGTAATTGG
>JANPEP010000133.1:0-3051 GCA_031422995.1 Polymorphobacter sp.
GCGGATCGCGCAGATCTACGAAGGCACCAACGGTATCCAGGCAATGGACCTTGTTGGCCGCAAGCTGGGCATGAATGGCGGGCGCGCGACGCAGGCGTATCTGGCGCTGGTCAATGGCGCGCTGGCCGAGGCCAAGGGCGATCCGCGCTTGGCGGTGATTGCCGGGCCGCTGGAGAAGGCGCTTGGCGATTTGCAGGCGGCGACGATGTGGTTACTGCAGAACGGCATGGCCAAGCCCGACAATGCCGGGGCCGGGGCGACGGCGTATCTGCATTTGATGGGCATTGTTGCGCTGGGGCATATGTGGCTGCTGATGGCCAAGGCGTCGCACGAGGCGCTGGATGGCGGCGCGGACGGCTCGGTGGACAGGGATTTTTACGAGGCGAAGCTGATCACCGCGCGCTATTATGCCGGGCGCTATTTTCCCGATGCGCGGGCTCTCCGCGCCAAGCTGGAAGATGGGTGCGAGGCGATGATGGCGATGCCTGTGGCGGCGTTCTGAGCAAAAAAGACATTCGCGAATATCCTTGGGAGATCGAACATGGCCGAAGCCTATATCTATGATGCTGTCCGCACCCCGCGCGGTAAGGGCCGCAAGGACGGTAAGTTGCACGAGATCACGCCGATCCAGCTTGGCACCCAGGTGTTGCAGGCGGTGCGCGACCGCACCGGGATCGACACGCATGATGTCGATGATGTGGTGTTCGGCTGTGTGTCGCCGGTGGGCGAGCAGGGGTCCGATATCGCGCGCGTTGCCGTGCTGAATGCCGATTATGCCGAAACGACGGCGGGGGTTCAGATCAACCGGTTCTGCGCATCGGGGCTGGAGGCGGTGAACATGGCCGCGGCAAAGGTGATGACCGGGGAGGCGATGTTTGCCATCGGCGGCGGCGTGGAATCGATGAGCCGGGTGCCGATGGGTTCCGATGGTGCCGCCTGGGCGATGGACCCGGCCGTGGCCTGGAAGACCTATTTCGCGCCGCAGGGCATTGGTGCCGATTTGATCGCGACGAAATATGGTTTCAGCCGCGCCGATGTCGATGCCTATGCGATGGAAAGCCAGCAGCGCGCGGCGCGGGCGTGGAGCGAAGGCCGGTTCAAGGGCTCGGTCGTCGGGGTGCGCGATGTCATCGGTGAAATCGTGCTGGCGCATGACGAGCATATGCGGCCGCAGACCGACATGCAGTCGCTGGGTTCGCTGGCGCCGGCGTTCACCGCGATGGGCGAGCAGATGCCGGGTTTTGATGCCATCGCGCTGATGAAATATCCCGAGGTGGAGCGCATCGAGCATGTCCATACCGGCGGCAATTCATCGGGCATCGTCGATGGCGCCTCCGCCGTGCTCATCGGCAACAAGGAAATGGGCGAGAAATACGGGTTGAAGCCGCGGGCGCGGATTCGCGCCATGGCCAGCATTGGTTCGGAGCCGATGATCATGCTGACCGGACCGGAGTTTGTGGCGGCCAAGGTGTTGCAGCGCGCCGGCATGACCAAGGATGACATCGACCTGTTCGAGCTGAACGAGGCGTTCGCGTCGGTCGTGCTGCGCTATATGCAGGCGATGAACATCTCGCACGATCGCATCAATGTGAATGGCGGGGCGATTGCCATGGGGCATCCCTTGGGGGCCACCGGCGGCATGATTTTGGGCACGGTGCTTGATGAGCTGGAGCGGACCGGCAAGGGCACCGCGCTGATCAATCTGTGTGTCGGGGCCGGGATGGGCACTGGCACGATTATCGAGCGAATTTAGGCGCCTCTCGCGTGTGCGGGAGGGGTTGGAGGTGGGGGAGCCCTCGCCTTTGGTCGCCCGCACTTCGCCATACTCCTCCACCCCCGACCCCTCCCGAAAGCGGGAGGGGAGCAGAAAGGGCCTCCACCATGACCGACACAGCTATCCGTTCCGAACTCGATGCCGATGGCATCCTGCTGCTCACCATCGATGTCCCCGGGCAGTCGATGAACGTCATCACGCCGGAGGTGCAGCGCGACCTCGCCGCCGCCATCGTGCGGTTGAAGACCGACGATGCCGTGAAGGGCGCCGTGCTGACCAGCGGCAAGGCCAGCGGTTTCATGGCCGGCGCTGATTTGAAGGGCATGGGGGCGCTGTTCGGGTCAAACGCGCCGGCTGTCGATGATGGCAAGTCGAAGATGGCCAAGCTGTTCGACGGCGTGTTCCAGCTCAATCGCCTGCTGCGCGACCTGGAAACCTGCGGCAAGCCAGTGGCGGCTGCGGTCAATGGCCTGGCGCTGGGTGGCGGGCTCGAATTCGTGCTCGCCTGCCATTATCGCGTCATTTCCGACAACCCCAAGATCACCCTTGGCCTGCCCGAAGTGATGGTCGGCCTGTTTCCGGGTGCCGGGGGCACGCAGCGCCTACCGCGCCTGATGGGCGTGCAGCCGGCGCTGATGTATCTGTTGCAGGGCAAGAACATGAGCCCGCAGGAAGCGCTGGGCTTTGGCGTTGTGCAGGCGGTGGTGCCTGCCGTCGATGTCGTCGCCACGGCCAAGGCCTGGGTGAAGGCCAATCCGACCAAGGGCGTGCAGCCCTGGGATGAAAAGACCTTCAAGTTCCCCGGCGGCGTTGGCGCCTTTAATCCGAATTTTGCGCAGACCTTCATGGCCGGCACGGCGATGACGCACGTCAACGCCGGTGACAACATGAACGCCCCCAAGGCGATCCTGAGCGCGGTTTACGAAGGTACGCAGGTGCCGATGGACACCGCCATCCGCATCGAATCGAAATACTTCGCCAAGGTGGTGGCCGATCCGCAGGCGGCGAACATGATCCGCAGCCTGTTCGTATCGAAACAGGCCGCCGAAAAGGGTGCGCGGCGGCCCAAGGGCATCGCGCCGATGCCGACGAAGAAGATCGCCATGTTGGGCGCAGGGCTCATGGGGGCAGGGGTTGCCATGGTGACGGCGCAGGCCGGCATCGAAGTGGTGCTGCTCGATCGCGACCTGGCGGCGGCGGAAAAGGGCAAGCAATATACCGCCGACCGGCTGGCCAAGAAGCGCACCGATCCGGCCAAGATGCAGGCCATTCTGGAC
>JANPEP010000134.1:0-3246 GCA_031422995.1 Polymorphobacter sp.
CCATCACCCTCGATTTCGCCCTCCACCGCCTCACCGGCGTCATCGACAAGCTGCTCATCTACCCCGACCGAATGCTCAAGAACCTCAACAAGATGGGCGGCCTCATCCACAGCCAACGCATCCTCCTCGCCCTCACGCAAGCCGGCGCCAGCCGCGAGGACAGCTATGCGATGGTCCAACGCAACGCCATGAAAGTCTGGGAATCCGATGGCGCCCTGCAACTCTACGACCTCCTCATCGCCGACCCCGAAGTCACCGTCCTCCTCCCCCCCGCCCAACTCGAACCCCTCTTCGATCTCGGCTACCACCTCAAACACGTCGACACGATCTTCAACCGCGTCTTCGCCTGACCCCCATCGAACGAGAACCAAACCTCCTTCTCCCTCCCCCCACGTGAGCGAAGCGAACGTAGAGTGGGGAGGGACGTGGGGGTCGCGCCACAAAAGCCCCAACCTGGCGGCACGGCC
The DNA here is from genome assembly GCA_031422995.1 of Polymorphobacter sp. Lineage (GTDB taxonomy): Bacteria > Pseudomonadota > Alphaproteobacteria > Sphingomonadales > Sphingomonadaceae > Sandarakinorhabdus. The sequence goes on from JANPEP010000134.1 coordinate 468, forward strand.
CACAATCCCAACCACCCCCGCCGACCCCCCTCGGCAAAGCGCGGCCTCCCCGCTCGCACCCACAATGCACCGCCACAATCCCGCCCAAAACCGACAGGTCAGAGCCTCCGCCGGCTGGGGCCTCAGGCCCCCGAACCCATTTTGATTGGATGGCAGCCAACCCGGGCAGGTGCGGACATTCGCCTGCCCACGGAATTCTATCCACTTCGCGCCCCAACATAGGGCATTCGCGGGATACGGAGCCGTGCCCAGAACCTGCCGTTCATTCATCTGGCCTGCAACCAGCCGCGAACGACCGGCTTTGGGGCTTAGTTGCCATTTCGGGCGGGATTGCTGAACTTCTGCTTACGCTAGGAGCCGACATTTGAGCTTGTACTCGAGCGACATTGCCGAATAGCTCGGGCCAGTATCGCGGCACAACCAAGTGGCGCGAGGGCCGATTACCGGCGCGCGTGTCAGTCGTGGTTCTGTGCAATCTGATTTGTGCTGCCCGGGGCTTCGCTATCCTTGACCTGGATTTTCACGCTGTTGATCTTGCCGGTGAAAACGGCGGGAGACTTGTAGGTTTCGCTGACGGGCGTGCCGTCGTCGCGACCTACTTCGGTGCCTTCATCAAGTGAGTAGGTGCAGCATTCGGTCTGGTCGATATGGCCTTGCGCAACCTTCGTGCCGTTGACGGTGATCGTGCCGGTGCCCCCCTTGCCCTGGTCGCCGGGCTTGCCGTCGTAGGCGAAATCATAGCGAACGCTGGCCTTGCCAGCGGGTAGCGCCGTGGAGCCGGTAATGTCCGTGTGTTTCAGGTTGAGGTAATTATAGGTGAAAACCGGCTTGCCGTCGGCAACGTGCAGCGCCCAGCCACCAAAACGGCCGCCTTGCGCCAGCACGACGCCGTTCGCGCCGCCGGCTCCGCCGGACCCGTTGCCAGGAATTTCCAGATCGGCAGTGACCGAAAATGACTGGTTTTTGGTGTTGATGAAGGCGTTCTCGGTCATGGCGACCATGCCGTCATATACCGTCAGGCTCTTGCGGCCGTTCATCAGGTCGGGGCGCCCCGCGACCTGCGCGTTGAAGCGCTCGACGGTCCGGTCATCGAGCGGCAACACATGGTTGACCGATGCGACCTGCATGAAGAGCGCCTGCATCTCCTTCAGCTTGGCGGGATTGCTCGCGGCAAGGTTGCGAACGAGGCTGAAGTCATCGCGGGTGTCGTAAAGCTCCCAGACGTCATCGGCGATGCCGGCCTTGGGCTTGAACTCCCACGGCGCCCGGTGGACGGTGCCGGCAAGCCAGCCCTTGTCATAGATGGCGCGATTGGCGGCAATCTCGAAATATTGCGTGAGGTGGCGGTCGGGCGCCTTGGCATCGGCGATGGTGTAGAGCATCGAAACCCCCTGGATGGGTTCCTGCGGTGTGCCATTGACGACCTTGGGTTCGGGCAGGCCCGCGGCTTCGAGTATCGTCGGTGCCACATCGATGACATGTCCCCATTGCGACCGCACGCCATGCTCGGAACCGAAGCGTTTTGGCCACGACATTATGAGCGGGTTGCGGGTACCGCCATAGCTCGACGCAATCTGCTTGGTCCAGGTGAACGGCGCATCGCCGGCGACAGCCCAGCCTGCGGCATAGTGGTTGAAGGCCGTGGGGCCGCCCAGCGCGTCCATGTTCTTCAATTGATCTTCGACGGTTTCGTTGACACCGTTGAAATAGGTGTTCTCGTTCATCAGGCCGACGGCGCCGCCTTCGGCACTCGCGCCATTGTCGCCGACGATGTATAGCACCAGCGTGTTGTCGAGTTGACCGGTGGCGCGAACCGCCTCGATCAGGCGGCCGATCTCGGTATCGGCATATTCCCCAAAACCGGCGAACACTTCCATCTGGTGCGCGAACAGCCGCTGTTCGTCGGGGGTCAGCTTGTTCCAGTCCTTGATGAAATCGGGTTTGGGCGCCAGGGGCGTGCCCTTCGGGACCACGCCAAGGGCGATCTCACGCGCCAGCGTTTCCTCGCGAACCTTGTCCCAGCCCTGATCGAACTTGCCGCGATATTTTGCGATCCATTCCTTGGGCACATGGTGCGGGGCGTGGGTGGCGCCGGGGGCGAAATAGACGAAGAATGGCTTGTCGGGCGTCAGCGTCTTTTGTGCCTGCACCCATTTGATCGCCTGGTTGGTCAGGTCTGTCATCAGGTGATAATTGGGATCGTGCGGGATTTCGATGGGTGTGGTGCCATCATAAAGCAACGGCGCCCATTGGTTGGCCTCACCGCCCATGAAGCCATAAAATTTGTCGAAACCCTGGCGCGTCGGCCAGCGGTCTGTCGGGCCCGAGGTGCTGACTTCCCAGGCGGCGGTTTCGTGATTCTTGCCGAACTGCGCGGTGCTGTAGCCGTTGAGCCGCAGCATCTCGGCAAGCGGCGCGACGCTGGCGGGCTTGGCGCCGGTGTTGCCGGGAAAGGCGGTCGCGATCTCGGTAATGCCGCTCATGTTGTTGACATGATGGTTACGGCCAGAAAGCAGCGCGGCGCGAGTGGGGGAACACAGCGCGGTGGTGTGGAACTGGTTGAAGCGGATGCCGTCATTGGCCAGCTTAGTCGCGGTTGGCATGTTAATCGGGCCACCGAACGCGCTCGATTGGCCGAAGCCCATGTCGTCGATGAGAATCAAGAGCACGTTCGGCGCTCCGGCAGGTGCCTTGATCTCGATGCGCGGTGGTGCCTTGGCGTTACGGGCATCAAGCTCGGTATAGAGCGCCGGCTTTGGCAGCTGGATCGGCAACACTG
>JANPEP010000135.1:0-1717 GCA_031422995.1 Polymorphobacter sp.
CCAGCTTCGGCCCGGCCACAGCCAGCGCCCCCGGCGGCTTTGCCGCCATCGCCAGCGCCCCCGGCGGCTTTGCCGCCATCGCCAGGGCCCAAGACGCCGCCACCATCACCATCCGCGCCCCCACCGACACCGCGCAACGCATCGCGCTGGCCTCGCGCATCGAAAATCTCGACGTGTCGCTCTCGCCCCCCGCTGCCCGCGTCATCGTCAACGCCCGCACCGGCACCGTCGTCATCGGCGGCGAAGTCCGCATCCTTCCCGCCGCCATCGCCCATGGCAACCTCACCGTCCGCGTCACCGAAAACCAGGCGGCCAGCCAACCCAACGCCCTCGCCGGCGGCCGCACCGCCATCACCCAGCAATCCACCGTCGACGCAACCGAGGCCCCCGCCCGCATGTCGCTCTTCCAACCCGGCGCCAAACTCGGCGACATCGTCAACGCGGTCAACGCGCTCGGCGCCGCCCCCGGCGATCTCGTCGCCATCCTCGAAGCCCTCAAAGCCGCAGGCGCCCTGCGCGCCGAACTGATCGTCATCTGATGGACATGCGCCCTTCTTACTCCCTCCCCCCTGTGGGGAGGGCGACTCGGCCCCAGCCGAGCGGGGTGGGGGTTCCCCCCTTCGCCATCACGGCCGCCCACCGCCAAAACTGGCCCGGCACCACCCCCACCAAACCCAATCCCAACGAAACCGAAATCGCCCGCAAATTCGAAACCCTCATCGCCGAAACCCTCCTCCGCTCCGCCCGCGCCGCCGCCCTCGGCGACGACGGCCTCGGCCAATCCGGCGCCAACATCCGCGACATGGTCGATCACCAGCGCGCCGAAGCCATCGCCCGCGCCGCCCCTCTCGGTGTTGGCCGGCTTCTCGCGGCCGAAAGCGCCAAAAAATGACCGATCTCCTCGGTATCGGCGCCGCCGGCGTCCGCGCCTATCAGGGGGCGCTCACCATCACCGGGGACAATGTCGCCAACGCCGACACCGCCGGCTACATCCGCCGCACCCTCAAACTCGCCACCGGCGCCACCGGGGCCGGCAACCCGCTCAGCCGCGACACCACCACCGGCGCCGGCGTCACCACCGGCGATGTCGGCCGCGCCACGGATGCCCTCAAAACCAATTCCGCCCGCGTCGCGTCGGGCGACCACGCCCGCTTCGCCGCCCGTGCCGATTGGCTCACCCGCCTCGAAACCACCATCACCAGCGCCGAACTCGATGCCCGAATCGGCAGCTTCTTCGATGCCGCCACCGATCTCGCCGCCGCCCCCACTGCGGTGGCCACCCGCGCCATCTTCCTCGATCGGGCCGAGCAGGCCGCCACCGGCTTCTCCGGCCTCGGCGCCGGCCTCACTCGCCTCGCCGCCGACATCCAATCCGCATCCGACACCACCACCACGCAAGTCAACGCCATCACCAGCGCCCTCGCACGCGTCAACGATGAACTCCGCCGCACGCAAACCGGCGGCGCCGCCGCCAATGGGCTATTGGACAGCCGCGACAGCCTCCTCGCCGAACTCGCAGATCGCGTCAAAATCGCCGTCACCGAAGGCCCACGCGGCACCGTCACCATCCAGATTGGTAACGGCGGCGGCGCTCCCATTCTCGTCCCCGCCAATGGCCCCGCCCTGCGCATCGCCGTGCGCGATGGCCCCAGCGGCGCCGAACTGATCCTCGATCCCACCCACCGCGCCGAAATCATCCGCCTCCCCGCCAGCGGCA
>JANPEP010000136.1:0-2679 GCA_031422995.1 Polymorphobacter sp.
GTCAGTTGGCGCGGCGGGGTTTCCGGGGGGGCGGCGACGGTGACGGCGACATTTTGCTGCTTGCCGCCGCGCAGCAGGACGACATCGAGGCTGCGGCCGACACCCTGGGTGGCGAGCGAATAGCGGAGTTGGCCGCCATCGGCGACTTGCTTGCCATCGACGGTTTGGAGCACATCGCCGACCCGGATGCCGGCAGCGGCACCGGGGCTGTTTGGCGTGACGCCGGTCACCAACAGCCCGCCGGGTCGATCGAGACCGTTGAGGCGGGCGCTTTCGGCGGTCAGCGGTTCACCTTCGACGCCGATCCAGCCGGCGATGAGCTTGCCCTTGTCGGCGGCGGCGAGGAAGACCTGGACGATCTTCGAGGGAATGGCGAAGCCGATGCCGTTGGAGCCGCCCGAGCGCGAGAAGATGGCGGTGTTGATGCCGATGAGGTTGCCCTGGCCATCCAATAGCGCGCCGCCGCTGTTGCCGGGATTGATGGCGGCATCGGTCTGGATGAAGAATTGCCAATCGGAGACCCCGATGCCGGTGCGGGCTATGGCCGAGACGATGCCGGTGGTGACGGTTTGGCCGACACCGAAGGGGTTGCCGATGGCGATGGTGATATCGCCGACTTCGGCGCGATCGCTGTCGCCCATGTGGATCACCGGGAGGCGCGTGCCCTTGGTATCGACGCGCAGCAGGGCGAGATCGAGGCGTGGGTCGGCGAACACGAGCTTTGCCGGATATTCGCGGCGATCAGCGAGCGCGACGAGGATCTGATCGGCGCCGGCGACGACATGGTTATTGGTTATGATGAGGCCATCGGCGGCGACGATGACGCCGGAGCCGAGGGATTGTTGAACCCGGGGTTGCGGGGCGGCGCCGCCGAAATATTGGCGCATGAAGGCATCCATCGAAGCCGAGCGGCTGCGATCGACGCGCGCGGTGTAGATGTTGACGACGGCGGGCGCGGTGGATTTGACGATGGGGGCGTAGGAGAGCGAGACCTGGGCCTGGGTGGTGGGGACGACGCGGGTGATGTCCTGCGCCGTCGCGGCGCTGGTGGCGGCGAGGGTGAGAGCGGCGAGTTTCAACCTGGTGCGCATGGGGGTCCTTTTTCGCGGCCTGACGTATTTGTTCAATTGTGCGCGGCGGGTGAAGCGGTGATGAATGGCGGTGGCGTGATGCGGTTGGTGGTGGACTCCCCATCCCCGGCCCCTCCCGCAGGCGGGAGAGGAGATGATGAAGCTTTGGCATTGCAAGGATGCGCGGTCGTTTCGGTGTTTGTGGACGCTGGAGGAGCTGGGGCTGGATTATGAGCTGGTGTCGCTGCCGTTTCCGCCGCGGTGGAAGCAGCCGGAGTATCTGGAGACCAATCCGTTGGGGACCATTCCGTATTTCGAGGATGGGCCGGCGAAGATGACCGAGAGCGCCGCGATCTGTGAGTATCTGGCGGTGAAACATGGGGGTGCTGGCGGGTTGGCGGTGGCGCGGGAGGAGGATGATTTCGGGGCGTGGCTGAACTGGTTGCACCATGGCGAGGCGACGCTCACGTTTCCGCAGACATTGGTGTTCCGGTATCTGATCCTGGCGCCGGTGGAGAAGCGCCAGCCGCAGGTGGCGGAGGATTATCGCAAATGGTTCGTGGCGCGGACGGTGCTGGCCGAGCGGACGCTGGCGGATGGGCGGGAGTGGTTGTGCGCCGGGCGGTTTACGGTGGCGGATATTTCGGTGGGATATGCCCTGTTGTTTGCCGAGACGTTGGGTCATTTGGGGGAATTGGGGCCGGCGTTGCGGAACTATTGGGGGCGGTTGCAGGAGCGGGAGGGGTTTTTGCGGGCGAAGGTGGCGCAGGGGGTTTAGGGGCAATTTAGGGACGAAACGACACGCTCACCCGCTCGGCGAGCCGGACGCGACCTAAGGTCTACGCGCCGAGTCGACCTCTCCCGCAAGCGGGAGAGGGGTTGCGCTGAGGATTTCTGCGATTTTCAGCGGGCGGTAGAGGTGAGGGAAGAGTATGCCGCCGCGAGCGGGTTCCCATTTGAGGGCATCGCCGAGGGTTTCGGCATCGAGCGTGAGAGCCATGAGGCCATGTTCGTTGGCGAACCATTTGGCGGCGGTGGCAGCGACTTCGGATGGCGGCGAGATGTGGATATAGCCGTCGCGCAGGTCATCGGCGGAGCCGTGGAAGGTGCCGAAGGCCTGGAACGCGGCCCATTCGGCGGCGCGCAGGAGTTTTATGATGGGGGTCATGGTTTCCTTCGAACCGGGACCTGGACATTGCAGAGATCGGTGGCGCCTGCCGGCCGGACGAAGAAGCCGGTGCGGTTGGCGCGGGCCTTGAGATATTGGGCGAAGGCCGGGCTGCTGGTGTCCATGGCTTCATAGGCCGGATCGACAGCAGTAGCGATGCGGACACGGGTGATGGGGGTGTGTTCGGCGGCGGTCTTGTAGAAGCCGAGATCGGCGGTGCCGCGCGGCAGGCTGCTGTAGGCGGAAATGCCATCGACGACGCGGCCGACCAGGGTGATGTTGCGATCGAGATGGCGCGGGCCATGGCCGATGACGGCGTAGAGTTCGGAGCCATCGCCGGTATCGGGGGGTTCATCGCGGCCGACACCGACGCTGCCGTAGCAATGGGCGAGCCAGGCGGTGCCAGCGCTGCGGTCCTGCGCCACCGGCCAGCCATTCGAA
>JANPEP010000137.1:0-24556 GCA_031422995.1 Polymorphobacter sp.
CCCGATGGTCAGGGTCGCACGCGCGCCATGGTCGGTGTTGTTGCTGCCGATGATGCCGCTATAGCCGGCGCCCAGCGAGATCGTCTGCGTGATGTTGAAGCTCGCCTTGGCTTCAATCGCCACGGCATCGCGATCCAGCGCCGCCGCCCGGATGCCAGCCTGGCTGTTCAACCCGGTGATCGAGCTGAACGTATAGGCCGAACGGTCGCCCGTCGTGCGATGCCACGCCCCCGAACCCGAAAGTTCAAAGCCGGCAACATTGATGCCACCGCGCAGACCAACATCGACAGTCGTCAGTTCATGACGCTGCGCGCTGCCGACCAAGGCTGCAATGCCACCGGTTTCGACAAAGGCATCGGTATCGATCTGGGCATGCGACACGCGACCAAAGGGCTCCAACCGGGTGGCCTCGTCGGCGATGAAGTCATACGCGACTTCGCCGAACAGCTGGTACGTCTTGCCATCGATGTTGCTGCTCAACCCCTGCTGCAGGCCCGGTGCCGTAATGGCGCGCGAACCGTCGGCGTTGTTGCTGGCATAGGATCCACCAAAGCCCGCGGCAAAACCGCTGCCCGGCTGGCGATAACCGGCATAAAGCGCGCCGCCCGTCGATTCGACAGTGGAATTGCCCAGCGTGTCAAAGTCGATGTCCGTCTTGGTATAATGGAACATCGCACCGACCTTGAAGCCATCAAAGGCGAAATCGATACCCGCAAGCACGCCGGTCTGCTGGGTTTCGAAACGGCTGCCAAAGTCATCGCCATCCGCTGTGCCCCACGAACCCGCACCGCGGATCCAGAAGGTCGTCGCATGGCCGTCATTCTCCGAAGTCACCGACTGGCTGCCTGACAAGGCTGACAGGCCGGCGTTCAGGCGATCAAACGCCGTCTCGCGAACCACACGCGTGTCTTCCAGAAGCACCCGGCGCTCGGCGCTGTGCACTTCACCCGAAAGCTGGCTGAGCGCCGTCGGCAAGTTCGCCCCTTGCGTATAAAGCGCAAAGAACGGCGTCGGGTTATAGCCATTGGCCACAGCCCGATCGAACGCCGCCGCTACCTGGAAGGCATTGCCCGTCAGGCTGGCGCCGCCAACACTGACCAGCGATTTCGGCACCAGGCTCAGATAGACCGAGGTGGCGTCATACCGCAGCGTCGACGTGATTGCCGTGCCAAACACCCCGTTGACCGTTGTGTTGGCAAAGGTCCCGGTGCGCGCGCTCGACGACAGGATGATCGTGTCGCCAAACTTGAACGGTCCACCCGAAGTCGAAACCACGACATTGCCGGCAATCGAAGCTGGTCCCGTGGCCGTGATCCGGTCGGCACCCGCCGGCGTCACATCGACCAGGAAGGTCGAACCGGCCGCCAGTGTCAGCGCACCATTGACCGTCAATGTACCGCCAGACCCAACCGTCGCACCCGGCGCCACGAACGAACCCGATTGCGCCGTCAACGGCCCAACAGTGCCCGTGCCCGAAACCGTCGCGCCCGATTGCACCGTCGTAGCCGAACGCGCCGTCGATCCGGTCACGTTCAACGTCCCGGCGCTCACCGTCGTCGGCCCGGTAAAGCTGCTCACACCCGAAAGCGTCAGCGTTCCGGCACCCAGCTTGGTGATGCTCCCGGTATTGCCGATCATGCCCGACAGCGTCAGCACGCCGGCCCCGGAGTTGATGACGCCATTGGCCGTCGTCTGGATGTTGTTCGCCAACACCAGGCCCGACACGCCCGCAACCAACGTCGCATTGTTGTTGATGGCAATTTCGCCAACGCCCGCTGCCGTGTTGCTGCCAACCGTCACCGTCCCCTGGTTGATGCCCAGGTTGCGGAAGCTGTTGTTGCCATTCAGCACAAGGTTGCCGGTGCCGATCTGGCTGATCGAACCAAGCCCGCCGATATTGCCGTTCAGGGTGAACGTGCCGGCACCCGAATTCACCAGGCCCGTCGCCGTCGTCTGGATGTTGTTCGCCAACACCAGCCCCGAAACCCCCGCGGACAAGGTCGCCAGATTGTTGATGGCGATTTCACCAATCCCGGCCGCCGTATTGGTGCCAACCGTCACCGTGCCCTGGTTGATGCCCAGGTTGCGGAATGTGTTGGTGCCATTCAGCACAAGGTTGCCGGTGCCGACCTGCGAGATCGAACCAGCGCCGGTGATGTTGCCGTTCAACGTGAACACACCCGGACCCGAATTGACGATGCCATTGCCCGTCGTCTGGATGCCGTTGCTCAACACCAGGCCCGAAACACCCGCCGCCAGTGTCGCATTGTCGTTGATGGCGATGTCACCAATGCCCACTGCCGAATTGTTGCCAATCGTCACCGTGCCATGGTTGATGCCCAGGTTGCGGAAGCTGTTGGTGCCATTCAGCACAAGGTTGCCGCTGCCGATCTGCGAGATCGAACCCGGGCCTGCAATGTTGCCGTTGAGCGTGAACACGCCGGCACCCGAATCGATCTTCCCGTTACCCGTCGTCTGGATACCGTTGCTCAACACCAGGCCCGAAACACCCGCCGCCAGTGTCGCATTGTCGTTGATGGCGATGTCACCAATGCCAGCCGCCGTATTGTTGCCAATCGTCACCGTCCCCTGGTTGATACCCAGGTTGCGGAAGCTGTTGGTGCCATTCAGCACCAGATTGCCCAGCCCGACCTGCGAGATCGAACCCGCACCGCCGATATTGCCGTTCAACGTGAACACGCTTCCGGCTGGACCCGCATTGATCAGGCCGGTCCCGGTCGTCTCGATGCTGTTGGCGAGCACGAGGCCCGAAACGCCGGCCGCGAGAGTCGCATTGTTGTTGATGGCGATGAAGCCTGCGCCCGCGGCGGTATTCGTCCCAACCGTCACCGTCCCCTGGTTGATGCCCAGGTTGTTGAAGCTGTTATTGCCGTTGAGCACGAGGTTGCCCAGCCCGACCTGCGAGATCGAACCCGCACCGCCGATATTGCCGTTCAACGTGAACACGCTGCCGGCCGGGCCTGCATTGATCAGGCCGTTGGCCGTCGTCTCGATGCTGTTGGCCAGAACCAGGCCCGAAACACCCGCTGCCAACGTGGCATTGTTGTTGATGGCGATGAAACCAGCACCCGCTGCCGTGTTGGATCCAACTGTCACTGTCCCTTGGTTGATGCCCAGGTTGTTGAAGCTGTTGTTGCCATTCAACACCAGATTGCCGGTGCCGACCTGCGAGATCGAACCCGCGCCGCTGATATTGCCGTTCAGCGTGAAGATGCCCGGACCCGAATCAACCAACCCATTGGCCGTTGTCTCGATATCATTGCCCAGAACCAGACCCGAGACACCCGCCGCCAACGTCGCGTTGTTGTTGATGGCGATGAAGCCCGCGCCAGCCGCCGTGTTGGTGCCAACGGTCACCGTCCCCTGGTTGATCCCCAGATTGCGGAAGCTGTTGTTGCCGTTGAGCACAAGGTTGCCGGTGCCGACCTGCGAGATCGAACCCGCACCACCGATGTTGCCGTTCAACGTGAAGATGCCGGGGCCCGAATCAACCAGCCCATTGGCCGTCGTCTCGATGTCATTGGCCAGAACCAGACCAGAAACGCCCGCTGCCAACGTTGCATTGTTGTTGATGGCGATGAACCCGATGCCCGCCGCTGTATTGGTGCCAACCGTCACAGTCCCCTGGTTGATGCCAAGGTTCACAAAACTGTTGTTGCCGTTGAGCACCAGATTGCCCAGCCCGACCTGCGAGATCGAACCCGCACCGCCGATATTGCCGTTCAACGTGAACACACTGCCCGCCGGGCCTGCATCCACAAGACCATTGGCCGTCGTCTCGATGCTGTTGGTCAGCACAAGGCCAGACACACCCGCCGCCAATGTCGCATTGTTGTTGATGGCGATGAAGCCAGCACCAGCTGCCGTATTGGTGCCAACGGTCACCGTCCCCTGGTTGATCCCCAGATTGTTGAAGAAGTTGTTGCCATTCAGCACCAGATTGCCCAGCCCGACCTGCGAGATCGAACCTGCACCGCCGATATCGCCGTTCAACGTGAACACACTGCCCGCCGGACCAGCATCAACAAGGCCATTCGCGGTCGTCTCGATGTCATTCTCGAGCACAAGGCCCGAAACACCCGCCGCCAGCTTGGCATCATTATTGATGGCAATGAACCCGATGCCCGCCGCCGCGTTGGTGCCAACCGTCACCGTCCCCTGGTTGATGCCAAGGTTTTTGAAGAAATTGTTGCCATTCAGCACCAGATTACCGGTGCCGACCTGCGAGATCGAACCTGCGCCGCCGATATCGCCGTTCAGCGTGAAGATGCCCGGACCCGAATCGACCAGCCCATTGGCCGTCGTCTCGATGTCGTTCTCGAGCACAAGACCCGAAACACCCGCCGCCAACTTGGCATTGTCGTTGATGGCGATGAAGCCAGCACCGGCAGCCGTGTTGGAACCGACCGTCACCGTCCCTTGGTTGATCCCCAGATTGTTGAAGAAGTTGTTGCCATTCAGCACCAGATTGCCCAGCCCGACCTGCGAGATCGAACCTGCACCGCCGATATCGCCGTTCAACGTGAACACACTGCCCGCCGGGCCTGCATCCACAAGACCATTGGCCGTCGTCTCGATGTCGTTCTCGAGCACAAGGCCCGAAACGCCCGCCGCCAGCTTGGCATCATTGTTGATGGCGATGAACCCGATGCCGGCTGCCGTATTGGTCCCAACCGTCACAGTGCCCTGATTGATGCCAAGGTTGTTGAAGCTGTTGTTGCCATTCAGCACCAGATTGCCCGTGCCGACCTGCGAGATCGAACCCGCGCCGCAGATATAGCCATTCATCGTCAGGACACCCGGACCCGACTAGAACATGCCATTGCCCGTCGTCTCGATGTCATTCTCAAGCGCCAGACCCGACACACCCGCTGCGAGCGTGGCATTATTGTTGATGGCGATGAGCCCGATGCCCGCCGCCGTGTTGGTGCCAACCGTAACTGTCCCCTGGTTGATGCCCAGGTTCACAAAACTGTTGTTGCCATTCAACACCAGATTGCCGGTGCCGATCTGCGAGATCGACCCAGCGCCAGCAATGACACCGTTCAGCGTGAACACGCCCGGACCCGAATCGACCAGGCCATTGGCCGTCGTTTCGATGTCGTTCTCGATAACCAGCCCGGAAACGCCCGCCGCCAGCGTCGCATTGTCGTTGATGGCAATAAAGCCGGCGCCTGCTGCCGTGTTCGTCCCGACAACTACCGTGCCCTGGTTGATGCCCAGATTGTTGAAGCTGTTGTTGCCATTCAAAACCAGCGTGCCCAGCCCGATCTGGCTGATCGAACCCGCACCACCAATATCGCCGTTCAGCGTGAAGACATTGCCCGCACCGCCGGCGTTGACGAGGCCGTTGGCCGTTGTCTCGATATCATTGGCCAGCACAAGGTTGTTGGCACCCGCCGCCAACGTCGCATTGTTGTTGATGGCGATGAAGCCGATGCCAGCCGCCGTGTTGGACCCAACCGTCACAGTCCCCTGGTTGATGCCAAGGTTGTTGAAGCCGTTATTGCCATTCAGCACAAGATTGCCGGTACCGATCTGCGAGATCGAACCAGCGCCACCGATGACACCGTTCAAGGTGAACACGCCAGGACCTGAATTGACCAGCCCATTGGCCGTCGTCTCGATGTCGTTGGCCAGAACCAGCCCGGACACACCCGCCGCCAGCGTCGCATCGTTGTTGATCGCGATAAAGCCAGCGCCAGCCGCCGTATTGGTCCCAACCGTCACCGTCCCCTGGTTGATGCCCAGGTTTGTGAAGCTGTTGTTGCCATTGAGCACCAGATTGCCGGTGCCAATCTGCGAGATCGACCCCGCACCACCAATGTCACCGTTCAACGTGAACACGCCAGGACCCGAATTGACCAACCCATTGGCCGTCGTCTCGATGTCATTGGCCAGAACCAGCCCGGAAACGCCCGCCGCCAACGTCGCGTTGTCATTGATCGCGATAAAGCCCAGACCCGCCGCCGTGTTGGTCCCGACCGTCACCGTCCCCTGGTTGATGCCCAGGTTATTGAAAAAGTTGTTGCCATTCAGCACCAGATTGCCGGTGCCAATCTGCGAGATCGAGCCGGCACCACCAATGTCGCCGTTCAACGTGAACACGCCCGCACCCGAATCGACCAGCCCATTGGCTGTCGTCTCGATGTCATTCTCCAGAACCAGCCCGGAAACGCCCGCCGCCAATGTCGCGTTGTCGTTGATCGCGATAAAGCCCAGACCCGCCGCCGTATTGGTCCCAACCGTCACCGTCCCCTGGTTGATGCCCAGGTTCACAAAACTGTTGTTGCCATTAAGCACCAGATTGCCGGTACCGATCTGCGAGATCGAGCCCGCCCCACCGATGTCACCATTCAACGTGAACACGCCCGGCCCGGAATTGACCCGACCATTGGCGATCGTCACCACCTCATTGGTCACAACCAATCCGCTCACCGCTGCAGACAGGATCGTCCCGTCCTGCAACGTGATCGCGCCGGTGCCCGCCGCAGCGTCGGCGCCAAGCGCCAGCGTGCCCTGCACGACATTGGTGCCACCCGAATAGCTGTTTGCCGCATTGTTCAGCAACAGCTCGCCGCCGTCACTCTTGATCAGCGTGCCGGTGCCCGAAACCACGCCGTCGATGCTCGACGAACCGCTGTAAACGCCAACCGTGCTCGACCCCGACAACACGAAATTATTCGCCAGCACAATCCCGCCGGTAACGAGATCGACCCGCGTACCATTGGCCATCGTCACGTCGCCGGCGCCCAGCGCCCCCGACACATAGGCGCGAACCGTTCCTGCCTGCACATCCGTGCCGCCAGCATAGCTGTTGGCCCGTACGAAATCGAGATAACCGACACCCTGCTTGACGATCGACCCGGCGCCGGTCACCGCAAGGTCGAGCACCGTCACATCGCTCGCGCCCGTCGCCGTATCGATCACCGCCGCACCCGAGGTCACCAGCGTGCCGGCACCCGTCAACACATAGCCGCCGACGTTGAAGATCAACGTCCCGAAATTCTGCGCGCCCACGACACCGACCGTACCGCCGACAACGCCAAAAATACCCGTCGTCGCCGAAGTGTTCGGCCACACGGTGTTCGCCGTACCACCCACGTCGGTCCAATTGATATTGGCCGCGTTCCAGGTGCCATTGCCACCGGCAACCGCGTTGTCATTCGGGGCGCCGTTGCCATCCCAATAATTAACCAGCGGCGGCGCCAGCGCCGAAACCAGCAAATTGACTTGTCCGGCAATCGTGGTGTCGACCGAATAAAGGAAGCCACCCGGCACGGCACCCAATGCCAGGCTCGATCCGCCCAGGATGCCGGTATAGTTGATCAAGCGATAGGTGCCGATGCCAAAGCTGCCACCGCCAAGGATATTCAGCGAGCCGCCCAGGTTGAGATTGCCCGAAACAATGATCAGGTCATTGTCGGGTCCGCCAACAACATTCGGCGTCCCAAGGTCGAAATTCAAAAGCGAGCTGCTGCCCAGCGTCAGGCTGCCAAACGACAGGGTGCCGATGCCCGTACCGGCACCACCCGGCGTCAATGTCGCGCCATCACTGATGGTTACGGCGCCCGTTGTGCTGCCCGTCCCCGAAAATGTCGTGCCGGAGGCAACATTGACATCACTCGTAAGTGTGCCCGTCAGATCGATCGCCCCAGCGTTGAGGTTCGTCGCCCCGGTATAGATGCTCGCCCCTGACAGCGTCAGCGTCCCGGCACCCACCTTGGTCAGCGCCAGCGTGCCAATAGCCGCATTCCGGATCAGTCCAGACAGCGTCATGTCGAAACCGCGCGTGTCGATCGTCAGCGCCGTACGCGACCGAATTTCGTTGGCGAGATTCAAATTATTGGCATAGGCCGCAATCGTGCTCGGCGCGGAAGCCGTCACGATGCTCGCGCCGTTACCAAGCGCCAGGCTGTTGCCAACGCCCAGAACGCCCGAAGCAATCAAGGTCGTTCCGGTATAGGTCGTCGCGTTCGGCAGGATCAACGTGCCGCCACCGCTTTTCAGGAACAGGTTGCCCGCCCCCGAAATCGCACCATTCAGCGTGATCGAATTGCCTGCCGAAGGCAGCTCGACGTTCAACTGGCGATTGAGCACGACCGCATTCTGCAACACGACACTGATGTCGCCGACAACACCCAGGATCGAATTGTCGAGACCAACCGTCAGAGCGCCGGTACCAAGCGAACCATTGCCGCCGACATAAACGCCGCCGTTGTTCAACGTGATGCCGCCCGTGAACGTGTTGACGGCATTGGATAGGCGCAGGATGTTGGTGCCCTCCTTGACGATGGCACCGCTGCCGCTGATCAGGCCGGCATAAGTCGTGTTGCCCGAAGCCGTCAGCTCGGCATTCAGGACGATGCCGTTCGACAAGACGCGACCGATGTTCAGCGCACGCAAGGTGCTGGCGCCGCTGACGGTGATCAGGCCTGTTCCGAACGAGGCATTATCGCCATAGCCAAAGGTGCCGCTCTGCAGGTCAGTACCGCCGGTATAGGTATTGGCCCGGTTGAAATCCTGCCGGCCAAGGCCGGACTTGACCACCGTGATGGCGCCGCCGGCGTTGTTGATGTTGCCGTTGAACGCCGTCGTCCCCGTCGCATTGATCGTCAGATTGGCCGGGGCGCCAGAGTTTGTATAAATATTGTTCCCCGACAATCCGGGAACTGTCAGATTGGAGCCCGCCAGGTCGATCGTGGCCGCCAGCGCCGGCGACAGCGCACTGCCCGCCAGCATCAAGCCCGTGACCGAAACCCCCATCCGCAGTCCGCGCGAGAACGTCCCGCCACCCAATGACACGCGACGACGATTCGAACCAATCAGCATACAGCACCCCAAGCTAACGTGCGTTTTCCCTGTTAACGCTGTGTAAGTAGTAAAGGAAAAACCCTCAAACGCAAGCCAAGAGCAGCGCTTTTTGCGACGGTTGCGGTTCTAATGTCAGGCGGCCCCCGCCGCCGCATCCGGATGCGCCGCCACTGCGAATGCTTCGGCACACAGCCGCGCATCAATCGCGCACAACATTGGAAAATCAGTCAAATCCGTTTCAACCCGTCGCGCATTGTACATCTGCGGCACCAGGCAAAGGTCCGCCATCGTCACCGCATCGCCATACAGGAATCGTCCGCCATGCGCTGCCGCAAAAGCCTCCAAAGCGGTTAGCCCCGAAACGATCCAGTGCCGCGCCCATTCATCTTTCTCCGCCTGGCCCTGCCTCAGCGAGTCGCCAAGATATCGCAGCACACGCAGGTTGTTCAGCGGGTGGATATCGCACGCCACAATCTGCGCTGCCGCCCGCACCCGCGCCCGCCCCAGCGCATCGCCCGGCAACAACGGCCGCTCGGGATGCGTCTCGTCCAAAAATTCCATGATCGCCAGGCTCTGCGTGATCGACACCCCGTCTGCCGTCAGCATCGGCACCAGACCCTGCGGATTCAACCCCCGGTACGCGGCCGCGGACTGCACGCCCGTTCGCAGGTCGATCGGCACCTGCTCGTATTCCAGTTGCTTCCACCCCAGCGCCAGCCGCACTCGATAGGCAGCTGACGACCGCCAATAGCCATAGAGCACCATTGCTGCGGCTTGGCTCACTTCTTGGCCACTTTCCCCCGCGGCATGTCCTTGAACGGGTTCTTGCTGCCGCGGAAATTCAGCCTGATCGGCACGCCTTCAAAATCCAGGTCATCGCGCAGGCTGTTGACCAGATAGCGTCCATAACTTGCCGGCAAATCCTCGGTGCGATTGCCAAAAATCAGGAACGACGGCGGCCGCGCCGCCACCTGCGTCACATACCGCAGCTTGATCCGCGTGCCCCCGGCCGCCGGCGGCGGGTTGCGGTCCAACGCACTCTCGAACCAGCGGTTGAGCGCCGCCGTCGACACCCGCCGCGACCATTTCTCCCGCGCCTCGGTCACTGCCTTCATCATCAGGTCCAGCCCCTTTCCGGTCTGTCCCGACAACGCCACCAAAGGCACCCCCCTGATCTGCGACAGCCCATCATCTAGGGCCTTGCGCACCCCCTGGAACAGCGAACTCTGCTCCTTGGCCACATCCCATTTGTTGAGCGCAATCACCAGCGCCCGGCCTTCCGAAAGCACCAGGTCGGCAATCCGCAAATCCTGCGCCTCCAACCCCAGCGTCGAATCGAGCAACAACACCACAACTTCGGCAAAATCGATCGCCAGCTTGGTATCCACCGCCGACATGCGTTCCAGCTTGTCCGAAACCTTGGCACGTTTGCGCAACCCCGCCGTATCGACCAGCCGCACCGGCATCCCATGATAATCCCACGGAATCGCAATCGAATCGCGGGTAATCCCGGCTTCCGGGCCTACAACAAGTCGATCTTCTCCAAGCAACGTATTGATAAGTGTGGATTTTCCGGCATTCGGCCGTCCCACGACCGCCAGCTTCAACGGCCCCGCAGGAGCATCGTCCTCCGCTGCGTTGGCCGCACTTTCCTCACTTTCGAAAGCATCGTCCACCGCCGGCGCATCGACATAAGGCAGCAACACCTCGAACAGGTCCGCCATCCCCTCGCCATGCTCGGCCGAAATCTGCACCGGATCGCCCAGCCCCAGCGCATAGCTTTCGGCAATGCCATGCTCCCCCGCCCGCCCCTCGGCCTTGTTGGCAACCAGGATCAACGGCGTGCCGCGCTTGCGCAACCAATCGGCAAAATGCTTGTCGAGCGGCGTCACCCCGGCGCGCGCATCAAACACCAGCAACGCCACCACGGCATCGCCCACCGCCGCATCGGTCTGCTGCCGCATCCGCCCGGCCAATGAAGCTGCATCGGCATCCTCGAACCCGGCAGTATCGACCACCGTGAATTCCAGGTCATACAGCTTGGCCAGCCCTTCGCGCCGGTCGCGCGTCACGCCGGGCGTGTCGTCGACCAACGCCAGCTTGCGGCCCACAAGCCGGTTGAAAAGCGTCGATTTGCCGACGTTGGGGCGGCCGACAATGGCAACCCGGGGCAGGGATTCAAGATTGGACATGCGCGGCTCCTAGCAGAGCCAACCACATCCGGCCATCATTGCTCTTCTAATCCCTCCCCCTGGTGGGGAGGTCGATTGACGGCGAGCCGAAGCCGACCGTAGGTCTACCCGGCTCGGGGGTGGGGGGTCGCCCGCGCGGGCAAAACAACCGCCCTCTACCGATACGCCGTCAACTTCCCGTCATCGGTCAGCACATACGCCATATTGCCCGCCACCACCGGCGACACATACGCCGGCGCCGACAGCTTCACCGTTGAAACGATCTTGCCGGTCAACGCTGAAACCGTCACCAATTCCTTGTTGGACCCTGTGATGAACAACCGGTCCGAAGCCAGCACCGGCCCTGCCCATTGGATCGGGTCACTCTTCTTCTTGGCATTCTTGAAATGCGGCATCTGCAAAACCCAGCGCACCTTGCCATCACCACGAGTCAGGCACACCAGCTCGCCCTCCAGCGTCATCACGAACACAAACTCGCCCGCCACCCAGGGCGTCGACGTGCCGGCAAAATTGCGCTCCCACACCCGCTGCCCGGTGGCCAGTTCCAGCGCCGCCATCCGGCCGCCATGGCCAATCGCATAAACCCGCCCACGATCGATGACCGGCGACGCATCGATGTCCGACAATGCCGCCATCGCCGTCGATCG
This sequence comes from Polymorphobacter sp., assembly GCA_031422995.1. Taxonomy (GTDB): domain Bacteria; phylum Pseudomonadota; class Alphaproteobacteria; order Sphingomonadales; family Sphingomonadaceae; genus Sandarakinorhabdus. The sequence continues at coordinate 11,675 of JANPEP010000137.1, forward strand.
CCCGGTCCGGGCCAATGCATCGGCCCACACCGTCCGGCCATTCTCGGCACGCAGCGCGTTCAACTCACCGCTCGAAAACCCGACCACGACCGTTTCCAGCGCTACCGCCGGCGCGCCGGCGCCCAGCAAGCCGGCCACTTCCACGGTGCCCGCCACGTTCCACAAGGTCTCGCCCTTGTCGGCGGTCATCGCAAACAACTGGTTGTCCTGCGTCAACACAAAGATCCGGTTGCCCGCCACGGTCGGCGCCCCGCGCAGCGGCGCACTCAAGGTCTGGCGCCACAATTCGGTGCCCGTCCCGGCGTCGAACGCGGCCACAATGCCATAGCCGGTGGTGGCAAAAATCCGGCCGTCGCCGCCACTCACGCCGCCGCCAAACGCCGCATTGTCGTTCTTCTTGGCCACGGCGATCTTCGCCTGCCACGCCGCCGCTCCTGTCTTGGCGTCAAACGCCTTCACGGTGCCGCCGGTATCCATCGTGAATACCCGGCCGCCCACAACCACCGGCCCGGCATTCAACCGCCGCGTCGCGCTGCTGCCCTTGCCGATCGATGCCGACCATGCCTGGCTCACCGTCTCCGGCAACGCCAGATGGCCATTGGCCTTGGATGCCGACCCACCAGGCTGGGACCATTCGGCATTCTCTTCCGCCAGCGGCAACACGATCGCCAGATCGGCCAGTTCCGGCTCGGCCTCGGCCCGCGTCTCGTAATTCAGCACCGGAATCCGTTCGCCCACCGTCGGCGTCTTGGGCTTGGATTTCTTCAATATGCCGCAACCCGAAAGGCCGCCAGACAAGGCCAGCGCCGTCACCAGGGCAAAAGTCAGCGAACGCTTGTGCAATGTATTGCCCCTATTTCGCAGATTCGGACGCAGCAGCCGCCGGATTGACGAGCGTCGCGCCCTGTCCCGGCGTACGCAACGCCGCTTCATCAACCCCCAGCGCCAGCGCCAGTTCCGCCACGCGGCTGCGTTGGCTGGCTTGCAGACTTGTGTCGCGGACGATCGCTGTCAACAACGGCTTGGCCAGTGCGGTTTCACCCGCCTTCACATGCGCCAGCGCCGTCATCTCGCCGGCAATCCCGAACCACGGGTTGCCCGGCACCGACAAATCCTTCAACCGCGCCACCACCGTCGCTGGCGCCGCCGTATCAAACGACAGCCGCGCCGATTTCAACAGCGCCGCATCACGCAACGGCTGCGGCTGCGCACTGTCCGCCGCAATCGCATCCAGCGCCTTGATCGCCTTGGCCGTATCGCCGGCGGCCACCGCGTCATTGGCCTGCACCAGTTGCGCCAGCGGCCGATACCCCTTGGGGCCTTGCGTGGCCAACTGCGCCAGCGTTGGCCGCGCCTTGTCGCCATTGCCCACATCCAATTGCGTCATCGCCTGCGAGAACTCCTCGCCCGCCACCCCGGCCAGCCGCACCTGCTCCTCGCGCCACCACAGCCATCCGGCCAGCGCGCCTAGAAGCAGCACCAGGATGGCAATGCCCAGCTTGCCATAACGCTGCCATAGCGACGTCACCTGGTCGCGGCGCACGCCTTCATCGACTTCGCGCAAAAAAGCTTCGTCGGTATCCTGCGGGGTCACGGCCAAGTCGGAAACACTCCATTACAGGCGAAATCTTCGCACCGCGTTAAGGTCGCCGGGCTGAATGCCCGATGACAGGTCATAGATAAAGTTGTTTCTCGGTCGGGAACCGCCGCTCGCGCACTGCCGCTGCATAAGTCGCCGCCGCCGCATCGATCCGCACCGCCAGATCGTCGAACCGCTCGACAAACCGCGGCACCCGCTCGAACATCCCCAGCATGTCATCGACAACCAGCACCTGGCCATCGCACGCCGCCGACGCCCCGATGCCGATCGTCGGGCATTTCACCGTCTCGGTAATCCGCCGCCCCAATGTCTCGACAACGCCTTCGACCACCATCGCAAACGCGCCCGCAGCATCCACTGCCACCGCATCGGCCAATATCGTCGCCGCCTCGGCGTCGCTGCGCCCCCGCGCGCCATATCCGCCCAACGCATTCACTGCCTGCGGCGTCAGCCCGACATGGGCCACCACCGGAATCCCGCGCTTCGCCAGAAACGCCACCGTCTCTGCCATCGCTGTCCCGCCTTCCAGCTTGACCCCGGCGGCGCCGGTTTCCTTCATCACCCGCGCAGCATTCTCGAACGCTTGCGCCGGCGACGCCTCATAACTGCCAAACGGCATGTCGACGACCACCACCGAATGATACGACCCCCGAACCACCGCGGCACCATGCGCGATCATCATCTCCATCGTCACCTTGACGGTGGTATCCAGCCCGTAAATCACCTGCCCCAACGAATCACCGACAAGCAGCATGTCGCAATGCTTGTCCAGAATTTGCGCCATCCGCGCCGTATAAGCGGTCAGCATCACCACAGGCTCGCCGCCCTTGCGCCTGGCGATCCCCGGCACCGTCAACCGCCGCACCGGCTCCGGCACCGGGTGCGCCCGCGAAGTGGCGGTATCAAGCGTAAAGGTCGTCGACATCCTGCTCCCCTGCGCCAACCCGCCGCACAGCACAATCCCCCTTCCCTCTCACCTTGAGGGAGAGGGAGACTCGTCGCGTTGACCTACGGTCGCCTGCGGCTCGCCGAGCGGGGAGAGGGGTGTTTTTCCCTATTCCCCCATCCCCAAAATCACCCCCCACTCCTCCTCACTAACCGGCGCCACCGACAACCGGAACTGCCGGAACATAGCCATCCCCGCCAGCCGCGGCTCTGCCTTCATCGCCGCCAACGTCACAGGAATCTTCAACGCCCGAACCGGCGCCACCGTCACCGCCGGAAACCGCCCCTTCGGGTCACTCGGGTCAACAAAATGCTCACCCACGATCTTGGCGATCCCCACCACCGCCAACCCCTCGTTGGAATGATAGAACAGCAACTCCTCGCCCAATTTCATCGACCGCAGGTAAATCGCCGCCTGGTTGTTCCGCACTCCATCCCAGGTCGTCGAGCCATCACGAACCAGCATGTCCCACGAATATTTGAACGGCTCGGACTTCACCAACCAATGCATCTCGGCTCCCCACACAACGACGCGCTCCTGTTGTCCGGCCCCGCAATGCGAAGCAAGCCCCGACGCGCTCGCTCAACCGAACGTCGCTGCATAAACCTCGGGCTTGAACCCGGCGAGCAACGCGCCATCTCCCTGCACAATCGGCCGCTTCACCATCGAAGGCTGCGCCACCATCAACGCCACCGCCTTGGCCGCATCCAATCCCGCCTTGTCCGCTTCCGCCAAGCCCCGAAACGTCGTTCCCGCCCGGTTCAGCACAATCTCCCACCCCAGCGAGTCAACCCACGCCGTCAACTGCGCTGCATCAACCCCCAATGTTTTGTAATTATGAAAAGAATACGCCACGCCCGCTGCATCCAGCCATGCCCGCGCCTTCTTCACCGTGTCGCAATTCTTGATGCCATACATGATCAGCGCCATCAGGCTTTCCCCAGTTCCGCCGAAACTTCGGCAATCCGCATTTCAACGTCCCGCGTCTGCCCACCCGACGCCAGAAACCGCGCCATCGCCGCGCGCGCCGCCGGCGTCCGGATCAACGTCTGGAACAAATACCCCTCCTCCGCCAACCCTTCAGCCAGCGGCCGCGCCGCATTACTCACCGATTGCTTGGCCAACCGCACGGCATCCGCCGGAAACGACGCAATCCGCGCCGCCAAAGCCGCCACAAACGGCCCGATTTCGTCCGCGGCCATCGCCCGGTTCAACCAACCCCAGCGCTCCGCTGTCGCCGCATCCATGTCGGTCCCCGCCAGAATGATCTCCATCGCCCGCCCATGCCCCACCAGCCGCGGCAACCGCTGCGTCCCGGTCCCGCCCGGAATGATGCCCAGCGGCACCTCCATCTGGTTGACAATCGTCTTGGCCAAAACCCCAAACCGCATGTCGAACGCCATCGAAATCTCGGCCCCGCCACCGCCAACCCGGCCCTCGATCTGTGCGATCGTCACCTTGTCCACCGTGGCGAACCGCTCGCACATCTCATGCCAGGCGTTCGGCCCCGCATCGCGTGCCGCCGGCGCCTCCACCGGAAAGTCCAGAATCGCCCCTACATCGAAATGCGCCATGAAAAAATCCGGGTCGGCGCTCTTCAGCACAAACACCAGGGCATCCCGGTCCGCCTCCAGCTCGATCGCCAGCCGCGCCAGTTCCCCGAACAAACCCATCGTAACAATGTTGATCGGCGGGTTGTCGATGGTCGCCATCACCACACGCCCCTCGCACACCACCCTGATCAACGCATAATTATCATAGGCCATCGCGCACTCCTCTCCAGGATCAGCCCGGCGTCATTCCCACTCGATCGTCCCCGGCGGCTTGGATGTATAGTCATACACCACCCGATTGATGCCCGGCACCTCGTTGACGATCCGCGTCGCGCACCGGCTCAAAAACGCGCTTTCAAACGGATACACATCCGCCGTCATACCATCGACACTGGTCACCGCGCGCAGCCCACACACCTTGTCATAGGTCCGCCCGTCGCCCATCACGCCCACCGTCCGCACCGGCAAGAGCACCGCAAACGCCTGCCAGATGTCGTCATACAGCCCGGCCTTGCGGATCTCGTCGAGATAGATCGCATCGGCCTTGCGCAGCGTATCGCACGCCTCCTTCGTCACCTCACCCGGAATGCGGATGGCGAGGCCCGGCCCCGGAAACGGATGCCGCCCGACAAACGCCGGCGGCAGCCCCAGTTCCACGCCCAGTCGCCGCACTTCGTCTTTGAACAGCTCCCGCAACGGCTCGACCAGCGCCATGTTCATCCGCGCCGGCAACCCGCCGACATTATGGTGGCTCTTGATCGTCACGCTCGGCCCCCCTGTGAACGACACGCTCTCAATCACATCAGGATACAGCGTCCCTTGCGCCAAAAACTTCGCCCCGCCGATTTTCCCAGCCTCGGCCTCAAAAACATCGATGAACGCGCCACCGATGAATTTGCGCTTCTGCTCGGGGTCCGTAACCCCCGCCAACCCCGCCATAAACACGTCGCTCGCATCCACATGCACCAGCGGAATATGAAAATGCTCGCGGAACATCGTCACCACTTGCTCCGCCTCGCCCTGCCGCAACAGGCCATGGTCGACAAACACACACGTCAACTGGTCGCCAATCGCTTCATGGATCAACAGCGCCGCCACCGAGGAATCAACCCCACCCGACAGCCCGCACAACACTCGCTCGGAACCCACCTGCGCACGGATCTCGGCAATCTTGGCGGCCCGGAACCCGGCCATGCTCCACGTCGCCCCCATGCCCGCGACCTTGGTCACGAAATTCGCCAGCAACGCACCGCCCTCGGGCGTGTGCACCACCTCCGGATGGAACTGCACCCCATAACGCCGCCGCACATCATCGGCGATCGCCGCAAACGGTGCCCCGTCCGAAACCGCCACGGCGCGATACCCCGGCGGAATCGCCTCGATGCGATCACCATGGCTCATCCACACCTGGCGCTGCTCACCCTTCGCCCACACGCCATCGAACAACAGGCAATCGTCAACAATCTCGATTCCCGCCCGTCCGAATTCGCGATGTCCCGATGGCCCCACCGCACCGCCGGTCTGCGCGCACAGCACTTGCTCACCGTAACAGATACCCAAAATTGGCACATCGGCCGCCAGCACGTTCTCCGGCACGCGCGGGCTGCCTTCATCCACCACCGATGCCGGGCTGCCCGACAGGATGACCGCCCTCGGCTTCAACCGCTCATATGCTTCGCCGCCCTTGGCGAACGGCACGATCTCGGAATAAACTCCCGCCTCCCGCACCCGGCGCGCAATCAGCTGCGTCACCTGGCTGCCAAAATCGAGGATCAGGACGGATTCTTCGGGGTGGTTCATCCGCGGCGATTAAAGCGCAGGTGAAGACCTGTCCAGAGCCGCCAGCTTCGCCCGCCAATCCGCCGGCAACGGCACCGGCCGCCGCGTATCCCGGTCGACATAGACGTGCACGAAATAACCCTCCGCCGCCGGCGCATCATGCCCCGCCGTGAACAGCCCGACTTCCCACCGCACACTCGAACTACCAAGCGCGGCAATCCGCACCCCGGCCTCGACACTGTCGGGAAACGCCACCGACCGGAAATACCGGCACCCGGTCTCCACCACCAGCCCAATTGTCCGCCCATGCTGGATATCGAGTAGCCCCCATTCGACCAGCAAGGCATTCACCGCCGTATCGAACCAGCTATAATAGACCACGTTGTTGACGTGCCCATACGCATCATTGTCCATCCAGCGCGTCGGGATCGTCCGAAACGCCCGATAGTCGCCGCGGCTCATGCTTTCCTGGGCACACCCGCCGGCGCGGCAGCATCGGTACCACCCTGCGCATTCTCCGCCAGGTTCTGCTGCCAGATCAAACCGATGATGCAGCCCAACATGACGAACGCCAGGGGAACATTGCCTTCCGAACTCAACACCGCTTTGATGACCACAAAATTTATCAGGCCAATGGCCAACGGCCCGACCAGCAACAATTCGTCGGATTTTGCCTTGATGAACACCTTGAATGCATACCAGATCGGCAAGGCGAACATGAACAAATAGATCGGCAAGGCCAGCGGGCCATAATCAAGCAGAATCGACAGATAATAGGTGTCGATGGTCATCTCCCCGGCACCGTTGGCATAGCCCAGGACCTCGCCCGATCGCGACACACCATGGCCCAACGGATGCGTCCAGATTTTTGGCCATCCCATCGCCCACTGGACACTGCGGGCGTCCGAACTGGCCTGATGCTGGCCGCCGCCAAGCACCATCACATGCGCGCGTCGCCAGAACACCACCAGCAACGACAGCGCCACCACCATCGCCGGATACAACATCAGCGTAGCAGTCGCGCCAATCGATTCAGGCCGCATCTTGCGGGCCCGATACGCCGCAAAAAAAGTATAGATGACTATGCTCAGCAGCATGCCCACCATCGCCGATCGTGCATTGGTCAGATACATCACCACCAACATGCCCAGCACGCCCGCCGCGATGAACGCAAAGGCCCAGAATTTCTTGGCATTGACCATGAAATGCAGCGTCAACGGGAACACCATCGCCAGATATTCGGCAAAATACAGGCTCGTCGCCAATGTGCCGCGCACCCGGTAAACGTCGGTCCCGGCGCGCGATTGGGATTTTGCGACCCGCTCGATGAACTCCGGATCGACCTTCAGGAACCCCGGCAACTGGTCAATCCAGAACACCCGCTGGATCTTGTATTCATACATGCCCAGCACAGCGACCACGAACACCGTTGCCACCAGAATCTGCGCCAGACGAGCAACAAACCCCTCCTGGGTCGACAGGATGGCCGAGATCACAAACATCATCGTCCAAAAAATCTGATTGTTGACGTATTTGTTCAACGAGAAAAACGGTGTCGACGAGAACATGATCGAAATCGTCGTCAGCGCCCAAAACGCCCAGAACAACTTTGCCAGCATCGGCGACGCATCAAGCGTGTCCTTGATCTTGCCGCGAAATTCGCCTGACGTCGCCAGGCTGAACAACACGATCGCCAGCAACGAAAACACCACGATTCGCACCGGTGTAATCCACGGCAGCCCCGGCAGATCGAACGCCACATAGTTTGGCCACAAGATGCCCAGTCCGATGAACCACCACATCAACGTCTGCATCCGTTCGATCTGCAGGCCACCGACATCAGGCATCATCCACAGGATCAACGCCACCAGAATCAGGATCGGCACCAGCGGAATGAACAACAACTGCATGGGCAACACCGATGCCAACAGCCCATAAAACGCTGCCAACCCGATGATCGCCGCAAAAAACATGAATCGCCGAAACGGCCCCGGCTCGCGGCGCCGTTCATAGGGTTTCAGGACAAAGCTACCGGCCACAAGCTGCCCTATAAAGCCACAAGGTTAAGGTTCGCGTTGCAGCGCCGCATAATCATACCCCACGCCTCTACGGCGCAGCCGCCGCAATTTCAAAAGATTTCGTCCGCGCCGCTGCATCACCGCATCCCCTCAACCAGCCGCGTTGCCCGATATCGGCGGCTGCCACCGCCGCCGCCCGGGCATTGCCCTCCGTCGTCCAATGTAATTGTCCGTGCTCCTGGTACAATTTGCGATCTGGCCGCGCCGCCGCCTTGAAATCGGCAAAAGGCGACACGCTGTCGATCCCCGGCAACGCCCCCAGATACAATGCCTGGGGCGAAACAAAGGTCGTCCGGTCGGACCGGATCGGAATATCGAACAACAGGAATTGCGCCCCCATCGCATGGCTCGCATCGCGCGCCGCCATCAACAACGCCAGGTCGAGCTGCGGGCTCCCGGCATCCACCGGCCGCGCCGGCATCGATGCCACTGCCGTATCGCCCTTGTCCGCATCACCCGGACTTGCCTCATGCATCTTGCCCCGCACATCGGCCAGCAGCGCCTTGGTGGCCACTCCGGCGCGCTCGCGCACCGCGCTGTACAAATGGCTGTTCTCGATCAACCAGCGATACCCCGGCATCAGCATCAACCGGTCGCTCACCGCCACCCCGGGCAGGAACGCTTCGCCCGTCGCCACCAACCGGCCACCCTCCACCCGGAATAACCCCGACCGCACATTGTCGACGGGATCGCTCGCGTGCCACGACATGATGACCACATCGGGCTGCCATGCCGCCACCCGCCGCTTGATGACGATCAAATCCTCGGCCGTCCCGAACCCCGACACCGCAAAATCCAGCACCCGCACCGGTGTCTTCGCCGCCGCCAGCCGATCCTCCAGCCGCTTGCCAAAACTGCCTGCGAAATCGCTCTCGAAGCCGACGAAATAACTGTCGCCAACCAACGCCACCCGGCATTCGCCCGGCCGCTTCCGCAACGCCGGCGCCGGCCGGTCATCACGCATCCCACGTTCGTTATACCGCACCACCACATCAACTTCGGGCGTCCATTGCCGGAACGCCACATTGGGCAGATTGGCGCGAATGCCATCGGACCCGCCGGTCACATATCGCGGCACCAGAGGCTCAGGCGCAAACAACCGCAGGAAAACTTCACCAAACACCAGCCCATAGGCGACGACGGCCAGGCCAATGACAAGAGTCCGCGACCAACGCATCATTCAGAAATCGAAATAAATAAAGGCGGATGGTGCCGTCGGCGCCAGAAATAACAGCGAAAACACCAGGAACAGCGCCGTGTTCAACCGCAGGAACCCCGGCATCCGCGGCAGGAACTCCAGATCCTTGCGCCACAGTTGATAGGCCTGCAACACCAGCAACGGCGCCAGGTAAAACCCCAGCGTCGCCCAGGGCGCATCGCTCCAGCCGGTGTTGCGCGCCAACCCCGCCATGAACGCCCCCACCGTCGCCAGGTCCGCCGCGCGGAACAACAGCCAGCCGAACATCGTCAACACGAACATGACCATGATCAACCCGGCATCCCGCGCCATCGCACCGGCGCCATGCGCTGGTTGCCCCGCCAATCGTTGATCGACCTGCAACAAACGATACACAATCAATATGCCACCATGAAACGCCCCCCAGGCCACGAATGTCCAGCTGGCGCCGTGCCACAACCCACCCAGCAACATGGTCAGGAACAGGTTGCGATAGGTCAGCAAGGTCCCGCCGCGGTTGCCGCCCAGCGGAATATACAGATAATCCCGCAGCCAGCTCGACAACGAGATATGCCAGCGTTCCCAGAATTCCGATGGCGTGCGCGACACATAGGGAATGTTGAAATTGATCATCAGGTCGAGCCCCATGATCCGTGCCAAGCCGCGCGCCATGTCGCTGTAACCCGAAAAATCACAGAAAATCTGAAAGGTGAAGGCCAGCACGCCGACCAGCAACTCGCCCGATGTCATGCTGCCCGGCGCCTCGAACACCCGGTTGGCAATCGGGCTGATATTGTCGGCGATGACGACCTTTTTATACATCCCCCACAAAAACAGCGCCGATCCGCTGGCAAACCCTTCCATGGTCAACCGCCGCGGCACGTCGAACTGCCGCAACAAATGCCCGGCTCGCTCGATCGGCCCGGCCACCAGCTGCGGAAAATAGGCCACAAACGCCCCGAATTTGATCAGGTCAGTCGAAGCTTCCACGCGGCCGCGCTTCACATCGATGATATAAGCCAGCTTCTGAAACGTGAAAAAACTGATCCCGACGGGCAACACGACATGCAGTGTGACATAACCCAGCTCAACCCCCAGCAACCGCGCCAGATCGGTCAGTGAATCGGCAAAGAAGTTGAAATATTTGAAGAACCCCAGCAACGCCAGGTTGAACACCACGCCCGCCACCACGCTCGCCTGCTGCCGACGCTCCGGCGTCCAGCGGTTCGCCACACCCGCAAACACCCAGATTACCATGCCAAGCGCCGCACAACACCCCAGATAGCCCCCAGTCTCCGGCAATCCCGGCGCCAGGCTGATCATCGACCCCACAGCCAGAAACGACAGCGCGTGCAACAACTGCCGCCGCTCGATCCGCGCCCCGCTCGCGCCGATGCCGCTGATGAACGCCACTGCCGTCGCCGTGATGATCAACGACAGGAACCGCAAATCCCAGACAGCATAAAACACATAACTCGCCACCATGACGATGGCGTTCTGCAACCGCAGCCGCTGCATCGTCGCAGCGTAAAACACCATGACGACAGCGAAGAACGCAAAAAATTGCGGCGTCTGGAACAGCATCAGGCAGCCATGATTCCAAATCGCTTCATGCCGTCCCGTTTGCCCCGTCGCTGCTTTATCGCACCATCGCCCAAAATTGGCCGCTGCGAGCGGCTTATGGCCAACGCCATCCCCACTGCCAACCCCTGCTTATATTGCCAAAACATGAAGTCTTCTCTGCCCGCGCTTGACTTTCCCCCGCTGCGCCCAAGCTATGCAGCATGTCCATCACCCCCACTGCCCTCATCCTCGGCGCCAACGACCATGTCGGCGGCTATCTCGCCCGGCTGCTCCAGGCGCGCGGCCACCGCGTCGCCACCGTCGCCGACCCATCTCTCGCCATGCCCGATGCCCTCGCACTCCTCGGCATAGCCAATGATGTCGAACCCCTTGCCTCCGCCGATGTCACCGCTTTCATCGCCAACACCGCGTCCACAACCCTCTATGCCATCAACACCAGCGAAGCCGCCGCCACCCTGCTCGAAGCCACCCTCACCGCAGCCGCCTCCAGCGCAACACGATATGTCCACGTCGTCGATCGCCACACCTTGGTCGCCCGACCCGCCGCCGCCCTGTTCACGCACCGCATCGCCGAACTGCGACACGCATCCGGCGTCGCCGCCACAACCGCCATCCTCGGCCATCATGATTCGCGACTGGGGCCATCCGACAACCTCGCCGCGCACATCACCACCGCCGCCTGGCGCGCAAGCCAAGGCAAAGCCATCTCCCCCCTCGAACTCACCGAGACCGGACCCCAGGACTGGGGCTGGACCCCCGAATATGTCGACGCCATCCAACGCATCGGCGCCATGGCACAACCGCGGGACCTAGCCATCGCCAGCGGCCAATCCCTCACCACCGCCGAATTCGCCCATCACGCCTTCGCTTTCTTCGGCCTCGATGCCAGCGCTCATGTCCGCATCACCCCTCTACCGATCACGGATACCGCCACCGAAACCGCCGCCGCCGCCCTGAAAACCGCCACCGGCTGGTCGGCCAGCACCCGGGGCCGCGACTTCGTCCGCGCACTCTGCGAAGGCGCTGCCGACCGCCTTCCACCCACCTGACGCCAATACCGGCGATGGACCCCGCGCCGGCTTTGTGTCAGTGCCATCGGCCACCAAAAGGCCGGGACAGCAATGACGCTTGCAACAAACGACACCAGCGCCGATCCAGCCGATGAAACGCCCAAATGGGTGGCTGGCGCCCTTGCCACCTTGCGCGCCCGCATCTGGCTCGTCGCGCTTGTCATGGCGCTCTGCCTCGCTGCCGCCGTCATCTATCTGCGCAATGCCGATTACACCTACACCGCGGCCCTGCGCATTGCCCCGGCACCCGCCTCGGCACGCGAATCGACCGGCCTCGGCGCCCTTGGCAACCTCGCCTCACTAACCGGCGTCACCCTCGAATCCCTCCCCGCCACGCCGTTCCGCCTCTATGTCGAAGGCGTTTCGTCCCGCGAAGTCGCCGTCCGCCTCGCCAATGATCCCGAACTCATGCACCGGGCGTTCGCGCGCGAATGGGATGCCCGCAACCGCCGCTGGGACGAACCTGCCAGCCTGACCACCGGGCTGCGCAATGCAGTCCTCGGCCTTGTCGGCGCACCCGTCCCACGCTGGTCCGCCCCTGATGCCGCCCGGCTGCAAAGCTTCCTCGCCACCCGCATCGGCGTGAACCAGAACCCCAAGACACCACTGGTCACCATCAGCATGGACACGACCGACAGGCAGTTCGGCATCAAATTCCTGACTCGGCTCAACACCACAATCGACACGTGGCTGCGTGAAAAAACCCTCGCCCGCACCAACCAAAATATCGCCTATCTCACCGGCCGCCTACCCGGCGTGACCCAGGCCGATCATCGCCAGGCCCTGTTCGCCACACTCAGCGCGCAGGAACAACGGCTGATGATGGCACGCAACCCCGCCGCCTTTGCCGCCGAAACCTTCGGCCAGATCGGCGCATCCTCCACCCCGACATCGCCGCGCCAGGTGCCCATCCTCACTCTCGCCCTCGCCCTTGGCCTCATCTTCGGTCTCGTCCTCGCCCTCGTCATCCCGCGCAAAACCGCATGACGACCCCGCGTATCACCCCCGCGGCTTCGACGCGCATCACACCTGCGGCTTCGCCGCGCACCCCCCTGGCGGCTTCGCCGCACATCAGCATCGTCACGCTGTCCTTCA
>JANPEP010000138.1:0-2069 GCA_031422995.1 Polymorphobacter sp.
GATTTCGCGGCAGCGGGCGTGGGGCGTGCCGATCACGCTGTTCGTCGATCGCAAGTCCGGCGCCTATTTGCAGGATGCCGCGGTGAATGCGCGGATCGTGGCGGCGGTGCGGGAGCGCGGCGTCGATGCGTGGAGCGAAGATACGGCGCAGGATTTGCTGGGGCCGGATCATGCGCTGGCGGATTTTGAGCGGGTGACCGACATTCTGGATGTGTGGTTCGACAGTGGCTGCACGCATGCATTCGTGCTGGAAAGCGGGCGGTGGCCGGATTTGCTGCGCCCCGCCGACTGGCAAGGGCCGACCGCCGACCTGTACCTGGAAGGCAGTGACCAGCATCGCGGCTGGTTCCAGTCGAGCCTGCTCGAAAGCTGCGGCACGCGCGGTCATGCGCCGTACAAGGCGGTGTTGACCCATGGTTTCACCATGGACCAGTCCGGCCGCAAGATGTCCAAATCGCTGGGCAATACGGTTAATCCGCTCGACCTGATGAAGGAATATGGCGCCGATATCCTCCGGTTGTGGGCGGCCACGGTGGATTCGACCGAGGACCACCGGATCGGCAAGGAAATCCTGACCGGGGTTGCCGACCAGTATCGCAAGTTGCGAAACACGTTCCGGTATTTGCTGGGGGCGCTGGACGGGTTCAGCGAGGCCGAGCGGGTGGCAGTGGCGGATATGCCCGAGCTGGAACGCTGGGTGTTGCACCGGTTGGCGGTGATCGATGCGGAACTGCGGGTCTGTGTCGGGAATTTCGATTTCAATGGTTATGTGACGGCGATTTCGACGTTCGTGAACAATGATCTGTCGGCGTTCGTGTTCGATGTGAGGAAGGATTCGCTGTATTGCGATGCGGCGGGCGATCCGAAGCGGCGGGCGTATCGGACGGTGCTGGATACTCTGTTTCACGCGCTGGTGCGTTGGTTGGCGCCGGTGATGGTGTTTACCGCAGAGGAGGTTTGGGGGACGCGGTTCCCGGACGCGGGCAGTGTGCATTTGCTCGAGTGGCCGGCGGTGGACGCGGGCTGGCGGGACGAAGCGCTGGGTGCGCGGTGGGCGCGGCTGCGCGAAGTGCGGCGCGCGGTGACCGAAGCGATCGAGCCGTTGCGCAAGGACAAGGTGTTGGGGTCCAGCCTGGAGGCGGCGGTGACGCTTACGCTGGCGGCCGATGACCGGGCGATGCTGGCGGGGGTGGATTTCGCCGAGTTGTGCATTGCTGGATCGGTGACTGTGGTGGACGGGGCCGAAACCGGCGTGGCGGTGGCGGCGACGGACCACGCCAAATGCGCGCGGTGTTGGCGGCATTTGCCGGATGTGGCGGAGACGACGGGGCTTTGTGGCCGGTGTGACGGAGTGGTTGCGGCGTGAAAAGGCTTGGCTTTGGCGTTGCGCTCCTTGTCTTTGTGCTCGACCAGCTTTCGAAATACTGGATCCTGAATGTCGTGCGGTTGCCGGAGCGCGGGTACATTGAGGTGTTGCCGTTTTTCCGGCTGACGTTCGTTGGCAATGTTGGCGTTTCGATGGGGTTGTTCCGGGCGAATTCGGACCTGGGGCGGTGGTTGCTGGTTGCGGTGACGGCGGTGATTGCTGGCGCCGTGGCGGTGTGGATCGTCCGCGAGAAGCAGCGACCCGATGTGCTGGCGCTGGGGCTGGTGCTGGGCGGGGCGTTGGGCAATATCGTCGATCGGGTGCGGTTCGGGTATGTGGTCGATTTCCTGCACTTCTTTTGGGGGGAGCGCAGTTTCTGGGTGTTCAACGTAGCTGATGCGGCGATAACCGCAGGTGTGCTATTGCTGTTGATGCGGGCGCTTTCGGCGCCGAAAGGGTGATGTTGATGCGTAATCTGCTGGTAATCTGTGGCGCTGCGATGGCGCTGACGGCGTGTGGGAAATCGGGGCTGGCGGCGCATAATGCGCCCGACGAGCTGGCGATCAGCCGCAGTGCGCCTTTGGTGGTGCCGCAGGATTTTGCGCTGGTGCCGCCGACGCCGGGTTCGCCGCGTGCTGCCGGCCAGGATTCGCAGTCAGCCGCCATGGAGGCGCTGTTCGGGCCGGGGGTGAAGGCGCCGCCG
>JANPEP010000139.1:0-4582 GCA_031422995.1 Polymorphobacter sp.
TACAAGCCGGCGACGATGGAGAATGGCGCGCGGGTGATGGTGCCGCCGCATATTGATGTGGGGACGCGGATCGTGATCAATACCGAGGATTCGGGGTATGTGGAGCGTGCCAAGGATTGAGGGCTTGCGAAGGCGCCCGGCGCGTGAGGCATTCGGAAGTTGACAAAGGTTACAGATTTCGACGGTGGCGGATGGCGGCGCTCTTGGCTGCGAACCCTGTGTCGTGCCGGTAGTGTCAAAGAGCGGGATAACAGCATCCTGACGATGGCAGAAAGCCGCTGTGTAGGACAGGGGGCCGGCTTGTCCGCCCATGACTGCGGACGCTGCTGGTTTGTGCGCTCACATCGTGAACTGCGCGCTATAGCGGACAGGTGACTGCGCTTCCGCCTGCCATTGCTGACTGGTTTGCCGCGCGGGGGTGGGTGCCGCGGCGGCATCAGTTGGCGATGGTGGCGGCGGCGCGGGCGGGGGGGCATGCGTTGCTTGTGGCGCCGACCGGGGCCGGGAAGACGCTGGCGGGGTTTCTGGCGACTCTGGCTGATCTGGCGGAGCGGCCGCGGGAGGGGTTGCACACGATTTATGTGTCGCCGTTGAAGGCGTTGGCGGTGGATGTGCAGCGCAATCTGCTGACGCCGGTGCGCGAGATCGGGCTGGACATCAGGGTGGAGACGCGGACGGGTGATACGCCATCCGACCGCAAGAAGCGCCAGCGGGAGCGGCCGCCGCAGATCTTGCTGACGACGCCCGAATCGCTGGCGCTGCTGATTTCCTATCCCGATGCGGCGGCGATGCTGAGTGGGGTCAGCACGGTGATTGTCGACGAGATCCATGCGTTTGCGACGACGAAGCGTGGCGACCAGCTGTCGCTCGCGCTGTCGCGGTTGCAGGCGTTGGCGCCGGGGCTGCGGCGCGTGGGGCTGAGTGCGACGATTGCCGACGCAGAAGCCTATCAGGGGTGGTTGGCGCCCGATGCCGATGCGGCGAGCGTGACGTTGGTGACGGGCGATCCGGGGGCAGCGCCGGTGGTGGAGATCATTGTCCCGGAGGATCGGATTCCCTGGGCCGGGCACAATGGCCGATGGGCGGCGCGGGCGGTGATGCGGCGGATCGAGCAGGCCCGGCTGGCGATCGTGTTCGTCAACACGCGGGCGGTGGCGGAACTGGTGTTTCGGGACCTGTGGACGGAGAATGACCAGGCGCTGCCGATCGGGATTCACCATGGGTCGCTGAGCGCCGAGGCGCGGCGCAAGACCGAGAATGCGATGGCGACGGGCAAGTTGCGGGCGATCGTGGCGACGGCGAGCCTCGATCTGGGCATCGACTGGGGGGATGTCGACCTGGTGATCCAGATGGGGGCGCCAAAGGGGGCGTCGCGGCTGTTGCAGCGCACCGGGCGGGCCAATCACCGGATGGACGAAGCCAGCCATGCGTTGATCGTGCCGGGCAATCGGTTCGAGTATCTCGAATCGCTGGCGGCGCGGGATGCGGTGCTGGCGGGTGAGCTCGACGAGGATGTGTTTCGCGCCGGGGGCCTCGATGTGCTGGCGCAGCATCTGTTCGGGTTGGCGGCGGCGGCACCGTTCGATGCGGATATTGTTTATGCCGAGGTGCGGGGAGCGGCGGCGTATGCGGGATTGTCGCGGGCGCGGTTCGACGAGGTGCTGGGGTTTGTGGCGACGGGGGGATATTCGCTGAAGGCCTATGAGCGGTACCAGCGGCTGACATTGGGGCGCGACGGGCTGTGGCGGCTGACGCATCCGCGGCTGGCGGCGCAGCACCGGTTGAATTCGGGGACGATCGTGGAGGCGGTGACGATGAACGTCACCTTTGGGCGGCGCGGGCGAAGGCTGGGGCAGGTCGAGGAGTGGTTTGGCGGGCAGTTGCGGGTGGGCGACAGTTTCATGTTTGCCGGGCTGACGCTGGAGTGCATCGGTTTTGATGGGCCGGATATTCATGTGAAGCTGGGGCGCGGGGTGCCGAGCGTGCCGACCTATGTGGGTGGGCGGATGCCGCTGAGCACCAACCTCGCGGCGCGGGTGCGGGGGCTGTTCAATGCGCCCGAACGCTGGGCCGAAATGCCGGACGATGTGCGCGAATGGCTGGAGATCCAGCAGATAAGGTCACGCTTGCCGGGGCTCGATGACCTGTTGGTGGAGACGTTCGAGCGCGACGGGCGGTGGTTCATGGTCGCCTATGGCTTTGCCGGGCGGAATGCGCACCAGACTTTGGGGATGTTGCTGACGCAGCGGATGGAGGCGGCGGGGTTGCAGCCTTTGGGGTTCGTTGGCAGCGATTATATGGTGGCGATATGGTCGTTGCAGCGGGTGGTGGACCCCAAGCCGCTGTTGAGCCCGGACGTGTTCGAGGATGAGCTGGCGGAGTGGATGGCGGCGTCGCCATTTTTGCGGAGGGCGTTTCGGGAGGTGGCGATCATCGGCGGGCTGATCGACCGGGCGATTCCGGGACAGCACAAGAGCGGCAAGCAAATGAGTGTGTCGTCGGACCTGATCTATGACGTGCTGCGGCGGCATGAGCCGGGGCATCTGCTGCTGACCGCTGCCTGGCGCGATGCGCGGGGGAAATTGACCGATATCGAGCGGCTGGCGGGGCTGCTGGAGCTGGCCCAACGACGCCTGGTGCTGGTCGAATTGGACCGGGTGTCGCCGCTGGCAGTGCCGGTGCTGCTTGAGGTGGGGCGCGAATCGGTGCCGGGGGCGGCGGATACGGCGCTGCTGATCGAAGCCGATGCGCTTGCGGCGGAGGCGATGCGGCTGGATTAGGAGCCATCGGCGAGCTTCTAGGGCCTCCGGCGGCTGGGGCCGCTGGCCCCAGGCCCCAATTTATTGAGTGTGTGTAAAACCCAATCTTGCCCTTATGGCACCGATCATATGATTGGGGTCTGGGGCCTGCGGCCGCAGCCGCCGGAGGCTCTGTTGCAACTGGGCGCCGGCACGATAGACTCATGGTCATTGGGGAGTCTGGCGATGCGGGTTTGGATTCTGGCTGCTGCGGTTCTGGGCCTGCATGGCGCGGCGCGGGCGGAGTGGAAGGTGGCGGCTTCGGGGCGTTATGTGTGCGCTGATGGCAGCGAGGCGGCGATGTCGGAGCAGGCCTATGGCACGATGTTGCGGCATGGGGGGCGCGAGGTGCAGTTGTCGCGGAAGGCGGCTTGGTCGGGGTTTTCCTATGCCGGCGACGGCGTGGCGTTGCGGGGACGGGGTGAGGAGGGTGCGAAGACACTGACGATCACGGCGACGGGGCAGACGCCGCTGGAGTGCCGGGCGGTGCCGGCGGTGGCGACGCCGGGGGTGGCGACGGGGACTGTGACGTATCTGGCGCGGGTGGCATTGCCCAAGGGCGCGGTGGTGGCGGTTGAGCTGCGCGATACGGCGTTGGCTGATGCCAAGGCGCCGTTGCTGGCGCGGACGGAGTTAAGGCCGAGGGGCAACCAGGTGCCGCTGCATTGGCGGCTGGATTATGATGCCCGTCGGGCGGTGCATCCGGCGCGGCCGTCATTGTCGGCGCGGATTACCGATGCGGCGGGCAAGTTGCTCTGGATCAGCGATACGTTCACGCCGGTGGCAGTGGGGGCGGAGGGGGCGCATGCCGAGGCGGAGATTCGGGTGGTGCCGGTGCGGCGTTAGAGCAAAGCCCGGGCGGTCCAATAGGTGATGCCGGCGGCGACGTAGGCGGCGGCGAAAAGATAGGCGAACATGAAGGCTGGCCATTTCCAGCCGCCGGTTTCGCGGCGGGTGACGGCGAGCGTGCTGATGCATTGCGGGGCGAAGACGAACCAGGCGAGGAAGGCGAGCGCAGTGGGGAGGCTCCAGGTGCCGCGGAGTTGTTCGACTAGGCCCTCGGTGTGGTTTTCGTCGGTGCCTTGGAGGGAGTAGACGGTGCCGAGAGCCGAGACGGCGACTTCTCGGGCGGCCATGCCGGGGACGAGGGCGAGGGCGATTTCCTTGTTGAAGCCGATGGGGCGGAAGATCGGCTCCAGCGCGGCGCCGATGCGGCCGGCATAGCTGTATTCAAGGGCGGGACGGTCCCAGTCGGCGGGGGGCTTGGGCCAGGTGGCGAGCGCCCAGAGCGCGATGGTCGAGATGAGGATGATGCCGCCGGCGCGAACGAGAAAGGCCATGGCGCGTTGGTAAAGCCCGATGCCAATGTCACGCGGGGCCGGCCATTGGTATTTGGGCATTTCCATCAGGAAGCTGGGGCTGGGGCCCTTGGTGACGGTCTGGCGCAGCGCCCAGGCGGCGACGAGCGCGCCGAGTACGCCGGCGATGTAGAGCGCGAAGAGCACCAGGCCCTGGAGGTTGAACAGGCCGACGACTTTAGTGGTGGGGATGAAGGCGCCGATGATGACGGCATAGACCGGGAGGCGGGCCGAGCAGGTCATCAGCGGGGCGATGAGGATGGTGGTGAGGCGATCCTTGGGCGAATCGATGCTGCGGGTGGCCATGATGCCGGGGATGGCACAGGCAAAGGACGAGATGAGCGGGATGAAAGCGCGGCCGTTGAGGCCGACGCGGGCCATGAGGCGATCCATCAGGAAGGCGGCGCGGACCATATAGCCCGATTG
>JANPEP010000140.1:0-6550 GCA_031422995.1 Polymorphobacter sp.
GCCTTGAAGAGGGCGCGTTCTTCGGCGTTGAGGGTGAGGCCCTGGAGGCCGAGGAAGGTGGGTTGCATGTTTACTCCACAGCGCTGCAGGCGTCGCCGGCGGCCTTGAGCTTGGCGCAGGTGGCGGCGGTGTCGGGGGTGGTGGCGCGGAGGCGATAAAGCGTCTTGCCGCCGCTATCGACGGCGATGACGCGTTTGCCCGACAGGCCGTGCTTGCCGGCGAGGGTGGCCCAGGCGGTGTTGGCGGCGGCTTCGGAGGAGAAAGCGCCGAGCTGGACTGTGCCGGGTTTTTTGGCTGGGGCGGCGGGTTTGGGGACGGCGGGTTTTGGCGCGGCTGCTTTTGGTGCAGCTGGGGGTGGGATGACGATGGGCGCGGCGGCGACGGGTGCGGTGATGACAGGTTTGGCCGGAGCCGGTTTGGGGGCCGGGATTTTGGGTGCTGGCACGTCGGGTTCTTCCCGGGTTGGCCAGTTGGACACCTGGGGCACCAGATCGGCGGGCAAGCCCGGCCGCGGCGCGGGCGCGACGGTTCCGGGAAGCACCGATGGCCCCGTGCCGGGGAGCGCCGATGGCCCCGTGCCGGGAAGCAACGATGGCCCCGTGCCGGGGCGGGGCAAAGGCTGCTCGGGCATGGCCGATTGATCGATGGTGCTGCCCTGGTCGATGCCTTCGCCGGCAGCATAGAGCGTCTGGTCCTGGCCTTCGACTTGCAGGCCCTTGGGATCCAGAGGCGCGACCTTGTAGGGGCCGGGTTCGGCGGTGATGAGTGGGGCCTGTTCGGCGTTCATATAGCCCTGCGTCGAGCCGGCATCCTTTTTGGAGATGAGGATGATGAGGCCGATGGCGGCGACGGCGGCGAGGGTGAGCAGGACCAGCAGGGTCCAGAAGAACGAGCGGCGGGAGACGCGGGTTTCGGCGCGCGGACTGGCTTCGGCGAGCCAGGGGGCGTCGTCGTCATCGCTGCGGCGGTTGCTGCCCTTGGCCATCAGTTGAGCTCGTTGGCGGCTTCGACGCCCATGACGGCGAGGCCGTTGCGGATGACTTGCGCGGTGGCATCGGCCAACGCAAGGCGGGCGGCAGTGAGGGCCGGGTTGTCGGCGAGGACAAAGCGCCGGGCGGGCTCGTCGTTGCCGGCGTTCCATTGAGTGTGGAAGGCGGCGGCGATGTCGTTGAGATAGAACGCGATGCGGTGCGGCTCGCGCGTGGCGGCGGCTTGTTCGACGATGCGCGGCCATTGGGCTGCAACCTTCACCAGGGCGAGATCGGTTTCGTCGAGAAGCGACAGATCGGGGGTGGGCAGGGCGATGCCGGCTTCGGTGGCCTTGCGGCGCAGCGAGGCGATGCGGGCGTGGGCGTATTGGACGTAGAATACCGGGTTTTCGCGTGATTGGGCGACGACATCGGCGAAATCGAAATCGAGCTGGGAGTCGCTGCGCTTGGTGAGCATGATGAAGCGGACAACATCTTTGCCGACTTCTTCGACGACATCGGCGAGGGTGACGAAATTGCCCGAGCGTTTCGACATTTTGACGGGTTCGCCGGCGCGAAGCAGCTTGACCATCTGGACGATTTTTATGTCGAGTGGGACGGTGTCGCCGGACAGGGCGCGGACGGCGGCCGTCATGCGTTTGACATAGCCGCCGTGATCGGCGCCGAACAGATCAACCAGGGCGGTGAAGCCGCGTTCGAGCTTGTCCCAATGATAGGCGACATCGCCGGCGAAATAAGTCCAGCTGCCATCGGATTTTTTCAGGGCACGATCGGTATCGTCGCCGAATTGCGTGGCGCGGAACAGGGTTTGCGGGCGAGGTTCCCAGTCCTCGGCGGCATCGCCCTTTGGCGCTTCGAGCACGCCTTCGTAGATGAGGCCCTTGGCTTGCAGCGTGTCGAGCGCCTCCTGCACGCGGTTGCCCAGCGAGGCTTCGGAGAAGAACACGTCCTGGCGGATGCCGAGGAGCGCGAGATCGGTGCGGATGAGGTCCATCATCAGGGCGACGGTGCGGGTGCGGAAGGGGGCGAGCCATTCGGATTCGGGGGCGGTGGCGAAACGCTTGCCGAATTCCGTTGCCAGCGCCTGGCCGACGGGGACGAGATAGTCGCCGGGGTAGAAGCCTTCGGGGATTTGGATGGTTTCACCGAGAGCCTCGCGGTAGCGCAGATGGGCGGAGCGGGCGAGGGTATCGACCTGGCCGCCGGCGTCGTTGATGTAATATTCGCGGGTGACGCCGAAGCCGGCATAGGCCAGCAGGCTGGCCAGCGCATCGCCGACGACGGCGCCGCGGCAATGGCCCATGTGCATCGGCCCGGTGGGGTTGGCCGAGACATATTCGACGTTGACGCGTTGGTTGGCGCCCATGGTGCTGCGGCCATAATCGCTGCCTTGCGCGGCGATGCGGGCGAGTTCGGTGCGCCAGATATCGGGGTGAAGGGTGAGATTGAGAAAACCTGGCCCCGCGACTTCGGCGCTGGCGACTTCGGGAAGGCGGTTGAGTTTGAGGGCCAGCATGACGGCGATGTCGCGGGGTTTCAGGCCGGCGGGCTTGGCGAGGACCATGGCGGCATTGGTGGCGAGATCGCCATGGGTTGGATCACGCGGTGGTTCGACCGTGACATTGGCGGTGGACAGGCCGGCGGGGAGATCGCCATCGGCCACCAGCGTGGCGATGGCAGCGGCGACATGGGCAGAAAAGCGGGGATAGAGGTTCAATTTCAGGTCCGGTGCGGGAGGGCTTGTGTCTTTCCTACCGATACGCGGGGCTGGCGTCATCCCTGTTTGGCAGGAAACGCCGCTTCCCCCGATCGGTGGGTCAGGCGGTACATCGGGAAGGTGCCATAGGCCTTGGCCAGCGGGACCTGGCCAACATAGAAACAATCGAATTCGTGGGGCGCATCCATGGCGAGGACAGCGGCAAAGGCTTCGGTGACATAGACGGCGCCGGGCGGGGTGATGGGTTCGATGCGGGCGGCGCGGTTGACTTCGGTGCCGTAGAAATTGGGCCGGCGGGTGATGGGATCGGTGTCGGCATAAATGGTGCCGTGGTGGATGCCGACGCGCAGCCCGGCGGGGCCGGTGCCAAGGGTGACGGTGGCGAGATCGGCCTGAAGGGCGAGCATCAGCCGGGCAGCGGTGGGGGCGTGTGTGATGACGGCGTGGACGGCATCTCCCCAGCTGTTGCGGCTGGCGATACGATCACCCGCCGTATCGAGGGCGGCGGCGATGCGGGCCATGATTTCGCGCCAGAAAATGGGAAAATCGGTTTCGCCGAGCCGGCTGAAGCCGACGATATCGGCAAAGACGATGGCGTGGGTGGCACGCACTGGCCCGGCATCGGCGGGTTTGCGTGCAGCGCGATCGAAGTTGCGATCAAGCGTGCCGGGGGGGATGACGAGGCTGGGGGTGCCGTTGGTTTGCCAAGCGGCGACATCGATGGCGGTACCGGCGGGGCCGCGGGCGGGCAGGCCATCCCACACAGCGATTTGGTGCGATTGGCCGCCGAGTTGGCGGGCGCGCAGGCGGGCCAGACCCATGGCGACGCGGCTGCCATGATTGAGGGCATGGGGGTCGCCGAGATCGGGGACGGTGGTGGCGATGCGGACCGAGGTGGCGGCGGCGAGTGCAGCATCGAAACGGCGCAGCCAACTGGCCCCGGCCGGGGCAACCGAGACGGCGCGGAAGGCGTCTGCCGAAAACGGCAGGACGATATGGGTTTCAAGGCCGAGGCGCGCGAAGGTTTCGGCAATGACTATATCGGCGCCGGCGGCGAGCGCGCCATAGCCTGCACCGATGCCGTGACGAGTGATGAGGGTGTGGGTGTGGGCAGCGATGGCGGATTCGGCAGCGGCATCGGCGCGGAACATATGGCCGCACCAGAAAGCGATGGCGGGTGGGGTGAGCAGGGCGCGGAGACGGGCGTGGGAGTCGAGACCGGCGAGGCGGGCGAGGCGATCGAGCTGCTTGCGGGTGGTGGCGCGGGCGCCGGCATCGGCATCCGGCAGGACGAGGCCGGCGGTGAGGGCGGCTTCGGCGTCGGCCTCGTGGCCGAGGATCAGCAGGGCTTCGGCGCGGGTGGCGGCGGCGTAGAAATTGGCGTCGGTAGCGGGCAACAGAGCGAGGATTTGAGCCGCGATGTTTTGGGCCGTGGCGGTTTCGCCGGCCATCATCGACAGGCCGGCGGCGTTGATGCCGGGATAGGGATCGTGCGTGGCAGCGAAGACGGCGGCATAGGCATGTGCAGCAGCCAGGATGGCGGCGGAGGCGCCTTGTTCGGCGGCGAAGGCGCGATCCTTGAGCAGGCGGGCGGCGAGGGCCGGGGGGTCGATGCCAGGAGCCGCAGCGAGGCCAAGGGCATCATAGCGCGCCAGTGCCGCATCGGTGTCGCCCATGCGGGCAAGGGCAAGGACCTGCCAATAGCCGGCGTCTGGGCCGGGAGCGAGGCTTAGAGCCTGGCCGGCGAAATCATAGGCGCGGACGAGATCACCGCGGGCGATGGCAGCCCGGGCGGCGGCGATGGCCTCGCTGCGCGGCGCGTCTTTTTCGCTGCGCGGCGCGTCTTTGTCGCTGCGCGGCGCGTCCATGGTTTCAGGCAGTGACGGTCTGTTCAATGGCGCCGAAGATCGAGCGGTTGCTGTCGTCGAGCATTTCGATGCGGACGATGTCGCCGGGGGCGAGGAAGGGGGTTTTGGGGTGGCCGGTGTTGATGACTTCGATCATGCGGAGTTCGGCGATGCAGCTGTAGCCGCGACCGCCGGCGGCGACGGGTTGGCCAGGGCCGCCGTCCTTGTCGCGATTGGAGACAGTGCCCGAGCCGATGACGCTGCCGGCGGCAATGCTGCGGGTTTTGGCGAGATGGGCGATGAGGGTGGCGAAATCGAAGGTCATGTCCTGGCCGGCGTCGGCGCGGCCGAAGGGTTGCCCATTGAGGTCCACGTTCAGGGTGCCGTGGAGTTTGCCGTCCTGCCAGCGGTCGCCCAGCGTGTCCGGCGTGACGAAGACGGGCGCGAGGGCGGAGGCAGGTTTGGATTGGACGAAGCCGAAGCCCTTGGCGAGTTCGGCGGGGATGAGGCCGCGCAGTGACACGTCATTGACGAGGCCGATGAGGCGGATGGCGGCCAGCGCCTGTTCGCGGCTGGCACCCTGGGGGACGTCGCCGGTGACGACGACGACTTCGGCTTCGAGATCGAGGCCCCAAGAGGCGTCGTGGAAGGGGATGGGATCGCGGGGGGCGAGGAAGCTGTCGCTGCCGCCCTGGTACATCAGCGGGTCGGTCCAGAAGCTTTCGGGCAATTCGGCGCCGCGCGCCTTACGGACCAGTTCGACATGGTTCACATAAGCGCTGCCATCGGCCCATTGATAGGCGCGGGGGAGGGGCGCGGCGGCGTCACGCTCGTGGAAGCGGCTGTGGGGGACGGCGTCGTGCGCCAGGCTGTCGGCGAGGCCGCGCAGGATGGGTTCGGCGTGGGACCAATCATCGAGCGCCGATTGGAGGGTGGGCCACATCGGCGGCGGGGCAGCGCACCAGGCGAGATCTTGCGAGACGACGACGAGGCGGCCGTCACGGCCGCATTTGAGCGAGGCGAGTTTCATGGGAGTTATCGTGGGCTTGTCGGAGTCTGGGCGCAAGGGGGTGTTGTCCTTGACTCCCCCACCCCCGGCCCCTCCCGCAGGCGGGAGGGGAGCAGAGCCGTCAGGCGGCGAGGTCGGATTCGGAGAGGGCGTAGAGGGTGGCGGCGCCGCGGGTGACGGGGGCAGAGAGGGCGCCGACTTGGGGCAGGATCTGTTCGGCATAGAAGTGCGCGGTGGTGATTTTTGCGGCCAGGAAGGCCGGGTCGCCTTCGCCGGCGGCGCGTTTATGCTGCGCGGCAAGTGCTTGTTTTGCAAGGAGCCAGCCGCCCAGCGTCAGGCCCATCATGCGCAGATAGGGGGTGGCACCGGCGGCGATGTCGTCTGGGTTGTTGGCGCCGGTGAGCCAGATGGTGGCGGCTTGGGTGGCGGCGAGGGCATCATCGAGCCAGGGGGCGAGGGTTTTGAGGTCGGGATGCGCGGTGAGGTCGCCGATGGTGTCGCGGACCTGGGCGAAGACTTCCTGCCAATGGGCGCCGCCGTCTTGCGACAGCTTGCGGCCGACGAGATCGAGCGCCTGGATGCCGTTTGTGCCTTCGTAGATCGGGGCGATGCGGGCGTCGCGGAGATATTGGGCGGCGCCGGTTTCTTCGACATAGCCCATGCCGCCGAAGACTTGCAGGGCCAATGATGCCACTTCGACGCCGATGTCTGTGGCCCAGGCCTTGGAAATGGGGGTGAGGAGATCGGCGAGGCCGGTGGCAGCAGGGTCGCCGGCGTGGCTGCGATCGACGGCGGCGGCGTTCAGATAGACGAGGGCGCGTGAGGCCTCGGTAAGGGCGCGGCAGGTCATCAGGGTGCGGCGAACATCGGCGTGTTCGATGATGCGGACGGGCGCACGGCCGCCTCCGAATTTGGCGCTCTGGACGCGGCCCCGGGCGAATTCGACGGCATGCTGGGTGGCGGCTTCGGCGATGGCGACGCCTTGCAG
>JANPEP010000141.1:0-31552 GCA_031422995.1 Polymorphobacter sp.
TCATAATTGGTCCGGGTGCGCAGATATTTCACGCCCGTCGGGATACCCGCCAGATCCTGGCTGACCGAGAAACGCTGTCCTGCCGAAGGTCGGCGGCCATTGTTGAGGTTATTGAAGATGACGCTGTAGCCGATCGATGAAATCGTCCGCTTGCCGACAGCTTCGCACAGATATCGCCCGGCAAGCTGCGGATCGCAGGTCGATGCATCGGTGATCGGCCGCGGGTTATAGAATGTTTCCTTGTCGAGGGTGATATCCTCGAACGACAGGCCATAACGGAACGACGCTGCCCAGAATTCCGTAATCGGGAAGCCGGTGCGCACCTGGAACCCGGTCGACACCTGATTATAGGTCGTGTTGCGAGTCGTGCCGATCTGGTTGAACGACCGGAAATCGCGCCGGAACACATCAAAGCCCAGCGCAAGGTTGCGCCCGAACAAATACGGCTCGGTAAAGCCTGCTTCTATCGACTTGGAATAGCTGGAGATATTCGCCGAAGCCCGCAATTCCTGCCCCCGCCCGCGGAAATTCCGCTGCCGGATGGACAGGCTCAGGATGAAGCGTTCAAGGCTGGAGAAACCCGCCGAAACCTGCAATTCGCCAGTCGGCTTTTCCTGCACATTGGCTTCCAGGATGACCTTGTCGGGCGCACTCCCCGGCTTTTGCTCGATTTCCAGCTTGTCCTGGAAATAGCCCAGCCCCTGCAAGCGATCGCGCGACCGCTTGACCTTGATGCTGTTGAACGCATCACCCTCGGCCAACCGGAATTCGCGGCGTATGACACTGTCGACCGTCACCGTGTTGCCGTTGATATTGACCTTTTCGACATAGACGCGCGGCGCCTCGCCGATGGCAAAGGTGATGTTCATCTCGCGCTTTTCCTTGTCGCGATCGAACTGCGGCCGCACATCGGCGAACGCATAGCCCAGCAGGCCAGCGGTTTCGGTCAAGCCCTCGACGGTATTCTCGATTTTCTGCGCGTCATACCAATCGCCCGGCTTGATGCGGATCAGCGGCTGGAAATCCTTGGGCTTGATGTCGCGGATCTGCGATTCCAGCTCGACCTTGCCGAATTTGTAGCGCTCACCTTCGTCCAGGACATAGGTCACGATGAAATCGCGGCCATCCGGCGTCAATTCCGCCACCGAGGACACAACCCGGAAATCGGCATAGCCGTTGGTCAGGTAAAACTGCCGCAACTTCTGCTGGTCATAAGCCAGGCGATCGGGATCATAGGTGTCGTTCGAGGTGAAAAACCGCCACGGCCGCGATTGCCGCGTCGCCATCGCGCCGCGAATCTTGCCCTCGTCAAACTTGTCGTTGCCCAGGATGTTGATCTGCTTGACCTTGGACTTCGGCCCCTCGGTCATCTCGAACACGACATCGACGCGGTTCTGCTCAAGCTGGACGATCTTGGGCTCCACCGAAGCTGCAAATCGCCCCGACCGGCGATACAATTCCAGGATGCGGCCCACATCCGCCCGCGCCTTGGACCGCGTGAAAATCTGGCGCGGAGCAAGGCGAATTTCTTCGCGAATCTTGTCTTCCTTGACCCGCTTGGCGCCCTCGATGATGATCCGGTTGATCACCGGATTTTCCTTCACCTCCACGGTCAACACGCCATTTTCGTCACGGATCGTCGCATCGGCGAACAATTCTGATGCAAACAACGCCTTCAACGCCTGGTCGGTACGATCCCGGTCATAGCGATCGCCGATATTCAGGTTCAGATACGACCGCACCGTTTCCGGCTCCAACCGCTCGGTGCCGCGAATGTTCACTGCCCGCACGATACCGGCATTCGCCGGGGTCGCCGGCAGCGCCTGCTGGTCCCGCGAAGCCGATGCCGCCGCCTCGGCCTCGGCACTCGGCGGCGCCGGCACCGCATCGGGCCGCGGTGGCCGCTGCGCGAATGCCGGCGTGGCCAGCATCGTCGAAATCATCAAGGCGGACATCGGCCGCAAGCCATTGCGGTGGCCAGTCCGGTGACATTCATTCACGCTTGGTACGTCCTTGCTGCCACCCGTCGGTTCCACTCGTCCACTCGCCACCGGACTGCTCAAGACAGCCATCCGGCAAGCCGGTCCCAGACACCGACCGACCCCAGATCATTCCATGTCAGCACTGCCATCAAAGACATCAGCGCCGCAAACCCCGACATGAAGGCCAACTCCTGAACCCTCGCACCAACAGGCTGCCGTCTGACGGCCTCGACCGCGTAAAGCAACAGATGGCCGCCGTCCAGCATCGGGATCGGCAACAGGTTAAGGAAACCCAGGTTGATCGAGAAAAACGCCATGAACACGATGAACGACAAAATCCCCAATGATGCCTGTTGCCCGGTCATCTGCCCGGTTTTGATCGGCCCACCCAGGTCACTCATGCTGCGTTGGCCCATGACAATTTGCTTCAACGTACTGGCAATGCTCCTGGTAATGTTGATGGTGTCGGTCACGCCATAGCCAAGTGCCTGCAACGGCCCGACCTGTTGAACAACCTGCCCACTGCGTGCCACGCCCAACTGGCCGTGCTTCGCCACATTGCCGAAGCGGTCCTTGGTCTCGACCATTTTGGGCACCATCGTCAGCGTTTTTTCGGCGCCGTCCCGCTCCACGATCACCGTCATCGGCTCGCCGGTGCTCAACATCACGGTATTGGCAATGTCTTCGAACCGCACCATCGCCTCGCCATCGATGCTGGTAATGCGATCGCCCTTGATGATGCCCGCCGAAGCCGCCGCGCTGCCCGGCATGACGGCCGATACCACCGGTGGCGTGAACGGATGGCCGATCGCCATGTAACATCCGGCCAGGATCAGAATGGCAAAGACGAAATTGATCGCAGGACCCGCCGCGACGACAATCGACCGCTGCCACAGCGGCTTGAACACGAACAAACCCTCGCGCTCCGCCGCCGGCAACGCCAGTGTCTCCTCAGAAGGCTGGCTCGCCTCGTTCATGTCGCCGGTGAATTTCACATAACCGCCCAGCGGGATGGCATTGACCTTCCACCGCGTGCCACGCTTGTCATCAAATCCGAACAATTCGCGCCCAAATCCAAAGGCAAAGGCGTCGATCTTCACACCAAACATCCGCCCGGCCAGATAATGCCCGCCTTCGTGCACCACCACCAACACCGCCACCATCACGACATAGGTCAGCAGCGTGAACAGCAAACCCGGCTGGGGCAAAAACTCGGTCATCGGGCACGCAACTCCACTTGGGCTCTCGCTCTGGCCCGTGCCGCCCGATCGACCTCGATGACTTCATCGAGCGATCCGACAGGCCCCGAGGCCACCGTCGCCAGTGTTTCGGCCACGATTGTGTCGATATCGAGGAAGCCGACTTGCCCGGCGATGAACGCCGCCACGGCAATCTCGTTCGCCGCATTCAGGATGCACGGCGCCGAACCACCAGCCCTCAACGCCTCCCACGCCATCTGCAAGCACGGAAAGCGTTCCAGATCAGGCGCTTCGAACTCCAGCTTGCCGATCTGCGCGAGATCCAGCCGCGCCGCCGGCGTCGCAATCCGCTCCGGCCAGGCCAGCGCATAGGCAATCGGAATTCGCATATCGGGCGTGCCAAGCTGTGCCAGCACCGACCCATCGACATATTCGACCATCGAATGCACCACCGATTGCGGATGAATGATGACATCCAACCGCTCCGCCCCCACCGGGAACAGATGATGCGCCTCGATCAACTCCAGGCCCTTGTTCATCAACGTCGCCGAATCGACTGAAATCTTCGCCCCCATCGACCAGATCGGGTGCTTGCACGCATCCTTCACCGAAACATGCGCCATCTGATCCCGCGTAAACGTCCGGAACGGCCCGCCGCTGCACGTCAGGATAATTTTCGCCACCCGGTCGGGCTGCTTGTGGTCGAACACCTGGAACACCGCATTATGCTCGCTGTCGACGGGCAACAGCACCGATCCCGACAGCTTCGCCGCAGCCGCCACCACCGGCCCCGCACACACCAGAGTCTCCTTGTTGGCAATCGCCAGTGTCGCCCCGCGCTCCACCGCCGCCAGGGTCGGCGCCAGTCCGGCTGCGCCAACGATGGCTGTCAACACGATCTCTGCAGGCCGCCACGCCGCCTCACAAATCGCGTCCGGGCCACCTCCTGCCTCGATGCCACTCCCCGCCAGCGCCTCCTTCAACGCCGCATAGGCCGACACATCGGCAATCGCCGCAAATTTCGCGCCGCATGCCCGCGCCGCAGCCGCCAGGCCGACGGCATCGCTGTTGGCCGTCAACGCCTCGACCTGCCACCGCCCCGGGTTGCGCGCCACCAGGTCCAGCGCCTGCTGCCCAACCGAGCCGGTCGCGCCCAAAATCGACAGCGTGCGCGTCATCCGGCCCAGCCCGTCATCGCGAAAAACCCTGCCCCGGCAATCGCCACTGGCACCAGCCCATCCAGCCGGTCCATCACCCCGCCATGCCCCGGCAGCAGGGTTCCCGAATCCTTCACGCCCGCCCGCCGCTTCAACCAGCTTTCAAGCAGGTCACCCAGGATCGACAAAACGGCCAAAATCCCGGCAATGCCCATGAACTTGCCGGCGCCCTGCCCGCCAATGCTCGCCAGATACCAGCCAGCCAGCCCGCCACACACCGCCATGGCCCCGACCACACCCCCCACAGCCCCCGCCCAGGTTTTGTTCGGGCTGATCGACGGCGCCAGTTTCTTGCCCCCGATCGCTCGACCGGCAAAGTACGCAGCAATATCGGTCGCCCAAACGCACACCAGCACAAACACCGTCGCCGGCAACCCCAGCGGCAGCCCGCGCAACCAAATCATCGCCACGGCAGGCAACCCGCAATACAGGATTCCAGCCGCCGTCCAGAAACCCTGGCCCTTGTGCATCCGCCCCGCAAACAACCCCAAAAGCCCGGCCCCTCCCGCCAGCGCAACCACAGCCTCCCCCTCAGATGCCAGCGTCATCAGCGCGATGGTGGCCGCCAACAGTACCAGCCCGGCCAACCGCAACCCCCGCCCCAGCCGGTGCATCACCGCCCATTCGGTAAACATCACCAGCGTCGCCGCCGCAATCAACGCCGTGAACGCTGGCCCGCCCAACCACACAGCCGTCAACGCCACGGCAACCAGCACCAACCCGGTCACCACGCGCAAAGCCAACGGATTCATGGTCTTACCGCCCGCCAAAACGCCGCTCACGCGTTGCAAATTCCGCCACCGCTTCGGCCAACGCCGCCCGGTCAAAATCAGGCCACAAAATATCGGTCGCCACAAATTCGGCATAGGCCGATTGCCACAACAGGAAATTCGACAGCCGCATCTCCCCCGATGTCCGCAACACCAGGTCCGGCGGCGGCAGCCCCGCCGTATCAAGACGGCCTGCCAAGGCCTCGATTGTCACCGCATCGGCGTCCATCCGGCCGGCGGCAACGTCAATGGCCAACGCCCGCGCTGCCCGCGCCAGCTCATCCTGCCCGCCATAATTCAGCGCCATGATCAACGTCAGCTTGGTATTGCCCGCCGTCAACAGCTTGGCCTCTTCAAGCAGTTTCACAAGATCTGGCTTCAAGGCTTTCCAATCGCCTATGAAATCCAGCTTCACCCCATTTTTATGCAGGTCCTTGATCTCGGACCGGATGTAATGGCTAAGCAGCCCCATCAGGTCCGCCACCTCATCCGCCGGCCGCTTCCAATTCTCGCTCGAAAACGCGTACAGAGTCAAAATCCCGATGCCCAGATCGGGTGCCGCCTCGACCACACGCCGCACAGCCTCTACCCCGGCACGATGGCCGGCGACGCGCGGCAGCCGCCGTGCCTTCGCCCAACGCCCATTGCCGTCCATGATGATGGCAAGGTGGCGCAACCCGGCGCCTTCACCATCGGTCTGCGGGGAAGCCGCCGCCAGCGTCACTTGCCCAGGATTTCCTTTTCCTTGGCATTCGCTGCCGCATCGATATCGAGCACCGCCTTGTCAGTGATTTTCTGGACATCGCCCTCAAGCTTTTTCTGCTCGTCCTGGCTGATCTTGCCCTTCTTTTCCGCGGTCTTCAGAGCTTCCATCCCATCACGTCGCACGT
Source organism: Polymorphobacter sp. (assembly GCA_031422995.1). Lineage (GTDB taxonomy): Bacteria > Pseudomonadota > Alphaproteobacteria > Sphingomonadales > Sphingomonadaceae > Sandarakinorhabdus. The sequence goes on from JANPEP010000141.1 coordinate 6,059, forward strand.
TGCGCGCCGCAATCTTGGCCTTTTCGGCATAGGATGACGCCAGCTTGGCCATCTCCTTGCGGCGGTCCTCGGTCATGTCGGGAATGGGCAAGCGCAGTGTCTGGCCGTCGACAATCGGGTTCAAACCCAACCCGGCGGACCGGATCGCCTTGTCGACCGGTGTCACGTTCGATTTGTCCCAGACCTGCACGGATAGCATCCGCGGCTCCGGCGCTGTCACGGTCGCCACCTGCGACAGCGGCATCGCCGATCCATAGACTTCGACCACAACCGGATCGAGCAAGCTGGTATTCGCCCGCCCGGTCCGCAAACCGGCCAGATCATGCTTCAACGCTTCAATGGCGCCGGTTGTCCGGCGGTCCAGATCGGCCTTCCACGGGCCAGCTTCGAAGTCAGCCATTGGCCATTTCCCCAGTTGTTGCTTGAAGTTCGCTGGTTACCATCGTCGATGTCCCCTCGCCCTTCAACACCGCCGCCAGCGTGCCGGCCTCGCGGATATTGAAGACAATGATGGGTATGTCATTGTCACGGCACATCGCCACAGCGCTGGCATCCATGACCTTCAGGTCGTCTGCCAATACGCGAGAATAACTCAATTTTTCATAGCGTTTTGCCGTCGGCACCTTTTTGGGATCGGCATCATAAACGCCATCGACCGATGTACCCTTGAACAGCGCATCACAGTTCATTTCGGCCGCGCGCAACGCTGCACCGGTATCGGTGGTGAAAAACGGATTGCCTGTGCCAGCGGCAAAAATCACCACCCGGCCCTTTTCCATATGCCGCTCGGCCCGCCGCCGGATGTAGGGTTCGCACACCGAAGGCATCGGAATGGCAGATTGCACCCGCGTTTCGATGCCGATGTTTTCCAGCGCATTCTGCACCGCCAGCGCATTCATGACAGTCGCCAGCATGCCCATATAGTCGGCCGAACCGCGATCAAAGCCTTTGGCCGCAGCCGCCAGCCCGCGGAAAATATTGCCACCGCCGACGACCAGGCAGACTTGATAACCCGCCTCGACCGCCAGCTTCACTTCCCCGGCAATGCGCGCGGTTTCGGCCGGATCGATGCCATATTGGCCCTGCCCCATCAGCGCCTCGCCGGACAGTTTGAGCAGGATACGCTTGAAGCCGGACCGTGGCATGATTGTTCCTATACTCCCCAAGGGTCCGACTGGCAGGACATTACCGGCACACTAGTGACGCTGCGCGTCGGTGCCAAGCCGCCTGGGGCACGCTTCCAACCGGAAACGCACCCCGAAAGCTTCAGATTCCGGCGGCCGCAGCCACTTCGGCGGCAAAGTCCTTTTCCTCACGCTCGATGCCTTCGCCCAGCTGCAAGCGGACAAAGCTCTTGACCGTGATCGGCGTGCCCGCAGCCTTGGCAGCATTGGCCACGATGTCCGAAACCTTGGACTTGCCGTCGATGACAAACACCTGGCTCATCAGCGTATTTTCCTGCGCATATTTGCGCACGCCGCCTTCGATCATCTTCTCGATGATCTCCGCCGGCTTACCCGATGTCGCAGCCTTCTCACGCGCAATGGCGCGCTCACGCTCCACCAACGCCGGATCAAGGCCGGTTTCGTCCAGCGCCAACGGGTTGGCCGCGGCGATGTGCATGGCGATCTGCTTGCCCAAAGGCTCCAGCACATCAGCAGGCGCCGATGATTCCAGCCCGACCAGCACGCCGATCTTGCCCAGGCCCGAAACCGTGGCGTTGTGAATATAGGACGTCACAACACCCTGATCGACTTCGATGATCGCGGCGCGGCGCAGCGACTGATGCTCGCCGATCGTCGCGACGTTATGGGTCAACTTGTCATGCACGCTGCCATCGCTCTCGGGATAGGATGCGGCCAGCAAGGTGGCGATATCGCTGCCCAATTGCGAAGCGATCTGCGTCACGGTCCGCACAAAACCCTGGAACGTCTCGTTCTTGGCAACAAAATCGGTTTCCGAATTGACTTCGACAACCGCGCCGCGCTTGCCCGAAACTGTCACGCCGATCAGGCCTTCGGCCGCCGTGCGCCCGGCCTTTTTGGCAGCCGCAGCAAGGCCCTTGGTGCGCAGCCAGTCAACCGCGGCTTCCATGTCTCCCGAGGTTTCGTTCAATGCTTTCTTGCAATCCATCATGCCTGCGCCGGTACGGTCGCGCAGATCCTTCACCATCGCTGCGGTGATATCGGCCATGGTCTTGGCTCCTGTGCTGGGGTCGGATGGCCGTTGGACGGCCAAGGTTAAGATGTCGTGACAATTTTTGCGGAAATGGCCGGACGCAGCAGATGTGCGCCCGGCCAGTTCGCGATGTGGAGCCGACCAAAGGCCGGCACCAGGCCTCAGGCCTCGGGCGCTGCCTCTGCGACAAGCGCTTCGGCAGGTGCTTCAATCGCCGCTTCGACTGGTACCTCAATCGCTGCTTCCATGGCAACGGGAGCGGCCTCGACGACCTCCTCCGGTGCGGCAAGCGCAAACTCGACTGGCGCCACGTCCTGGGCACCCAGATCAAGGCCACGATCAGCAGCGCGGCCCTGGCGAGCCTCGATAACCGTGTCAGCGATGGCGTTCACGTAAAGCAAAATGGCGCGGCTGGCGTCGTCATTGCCCGGCACCGGAAAGGCGATACCCGAAGGATCGGTATTGGTATCAAGAATGGCCACGACCGGGATACCCAGCACATTGGCTTCCTTGACCGCCAGCTCTTCCTTGTTGACGTCAATGATGAAGATCACGTCGGGCAAACCGCCCATGTCGCGGATCCCACCAAGCGACAGCTCGAACTTGTCGCGCTCCCGCGTCAGCTTCAGGATTTCCTTCTTGGTCAGGCCAACCGTGTCGCCCGAAAGCTGCTCTTCGAGCTGCTTGAACTTCTTGATCGAACCCGAAATGGTCTTCCAGTTGGTCAGCATGCCGCCCAACCAGCGATGGTTGACATAATGCTGACCCGAACGGCGCGCCGCCTCGGCAATCGGGTCCTGCGCCTGGCGCTTGGTGCCGACGAACAACACCTTGCCGCCGGCCTGGACCGTGCCGCGTACGAAATCGAGCGCACGCGCAAACAGCGGCACGGACTGCGACAGATCGATGATGTGAACGCCATTGCGATCACCAAAGATGTAAGGCTTCATCTTCGGGTTCCACCGGTGCGTCTGGTGGCCAAAGTGGGCGCCGGCTTCCAAAAGCTGCGCCATCGTGACGACGGGTGCCGCCATAAGTCTCTCTCCTCTATCCGGTTAAGCCGCCGCAGGGGATGTTCGGAGCCATGTTTGTTACGACTGGCCCGACACCGGATGGGTTGCCCCTGCGTGTGGTTACCGACACGATTGCCGGAATGGCGCGATTAGCGGCGGCAACGGCGCGGGTCAAGCCGCCTTGTGCCTCGCAAGCGTGCGGGATACGCTGTAACGCGCCTTCACGGAGACACGCCATGCCGTCGCTCGCCGCCGCCACGCCGGTCACCTTTGTCATCACCGCCGATGCAGCGCGATCAAAAAGCTACTATGCCGGAACGCTGGAACTGCCGCCCGGTGTCCAGGACGATTTCGCCGTCGTCTATGATCTCGCCGGCACCATATTGCGCGTCACCGAAATACCGGGTTTCACCGCCGGCTCTCACCCGGTGCTCGGCTGGTCGGTCGCCGACATCGCTGCCACCGTTTCGCACCTGACCGCCCGCGGCGTCACCTTCACCATCTATGAAGGCTATGGACAGGACGCCCTCGGCATCTGGACTGCCCCCGGTGGCATTGCCAAGGTCGCCTGGTTCAACGATCCCGACGGCAACGTCCTCAGCCTCACCCAGGCCTGAGTCTTTGCTTGAAGGCGGCACCGGCCCCCGCAGCCTCAGTGCTGCGTCTCCGGCATCGTCACCACCAACCCGTCCAGCGCCGCACTGGCATGGATCTGGCACGCCAGCCGGCTGTTGGCCTGCAACCCGTCCGCCAAATCGAGCATCTCGCCTTCCAGCTCGGACTTCACGCCCGTCCGGTCTTCCCAGCCCTCCGCCACATAAACATGGCACGTCGCGCAAGCGGCATTGCCGCCGCAATCGCCGTCAATGCCCGGCACGCCGTTCTGCAACGCGCCTTCCATCAAGGAAACGCCATCGGCAACCTGCACATCATGCGCGGTGCCATTGAATTCGACATAGGTAATCTTGGCCATCACTGGTCCTGCAAATGCGTGAAACGGGAAAAATCAGGCCGGAATACGAACCATCAAGCTCTTGTAACCCTTCACGAACGCCGAAGGCACCCGCTCCGGCTCGGCAACAACTTCGATGGTGTCAAACCGCTTCGTGATCTCTTCCCACAGGATCTTGAGCTGCAATTCGGCCAACCGGTTGCCAACGCAGCGATGGATGCCAAACCCAAAGGCCATGTGCTGCCGCGGCCGCGCCCTGTCGATGATGAACGCATCGGGGTTCTCGATGGCGCGCTCATCTCGGTTGCCCGAAACATACCACATGATGACCTTGTCACCCTTGGCGATATGCTGCCCCCCCAAAATCGTGTCTTCCAGCGCGGTGCGCCGCATATGCGCCAGCGGCGTCTGATACCGGATGATCTCGCTGACCATTGGCTCGATAAGGCCAGGATTGTCGCGCAGCTTCTGATACTCGGCCGGATTGTCGTTCAAAAACTTCAACCCGCCGGTGATCGAATTGCGCGTCGTGTCGTTGCCACCCACAATCAACAGCACCAGATTGCCCATGAACTCCATGGGCGGCATGTCGCGCGTCGCCGGATTGTGCGCGAGCATCGAAACCAGATCGCCCTTGGGCTCGGGATCATTCACCCTCTCGTTCCACAGCTGCATGAATTCCTGCAACATGCCCAGCAGCACGCCCTGACGCTCTTCCTTGGTCAACGCGCCCGGCAATTCCGGATCGGACGTCGCAATGTCGGACCAATAGGTCAGCTTGCGGCGGTGCTCCTGCGGAAAATCAAACAGCGTCGCCAGCATCCGGCTGGTCAGCTCGATCGACACACGGTCAACCCAATCGAACACCTCACCGCGCGGCAGGCCGTCCAGAACTTCCTGGGTGCGGCTGCGGATCAATTCCTCGAACGCCGCCAGATTGGCCCCCGATACGATCGGGTTTACGGCCTTTCGCTGCACATCATGCTTGGGCTGATCCATGGCGATGAACATCGGCATGATGAAATCACTGTCCATGTCGAACAGGGTAATGCCACCCAGATGCGCATCGGATGAAAACACCTGGTGATTGGTATCGACCGCCATGATGTCGGCCCAACGCGTCACCGACCAATATCCGCGGTGGCGCCCAGAATTGACATGGGTGAAATGAATGGGCGCCTCATCACGCAACCGCTTGAAATACGCCCAGTGAACGTCGTTTTCCCACCAGATCGGATCGGCAATGTCCACCGCATCGAGCGGTGCCGTTTTCAAAAAAGCCGTCAACGTGTCGGGCTTTTCATCGGCAACGGCGGGGCGATTCCGCGGCGGAAACGGGTCCGCCGAATGTGGCAGCGTGTGCCTGATGACCACGGCTTCAGGTGCAATCGGTTGCGTCGCCATCTTCCATCTCCCAACACCGGCCGCGCTCATCGTCGCGACTCGGCTTCATCCCCACAATCGCGTTGTTACACTACGTGCAATTCAAGTGTCACTCATATTCTGCATTCCCACGACACTATTGGTCAAACGCCGCAAATCCGCATACCGCATTGGCAACATCGGGAGCGTTCATAAATGGGCAATCTGGCCGAACTTGTCACAAACATCGCCGCGCGCATGGCCGCCGCGCCTGATCGCGGCCGCGTCGCCGATTACATCCCCGAACTCGCCAAGGTCAGTGCCGGCCATTTCGGGATCGCCGTCGTCACCGCCGATGGTGCCGAACACTGCGCCGGCGACGCCGATGAACCATTTTCCATCCAGTCAGTCAGCAAGGTTTTCGCGCTTGTCCAAGCGCTCAGCACCCATGGCAACCGCGTCTGGGATCGCGTCGGCCGCGAACCCTCCGGCAGCGCCTTCAATTCCATCATCCAGCTCGAACTCGAACAGGGCCGCCCGCGCAACCCCTTCATCAACGCCGGCGCCATCGCGGTCTCCGACCTCATCGCCGAAAGCTGCGAGCCTGGCGAAGCCATCGGCGCCATCCTCCGCCTCATCCGCGACCTGTCGGGCGACCCCGGTATCGCCGTCGACACCCCGGTCGCCTGGTCCGAAGCCGCCACCGGCTATCGCAACGCCGCGCTCGCCAACTACATGCGCGCCTTCGGCACCATCGCCGGGCCAGTGGATTCAACCCTCAGCGTCTATTTCCAGCAATGCGCCATCGCCATGTCGTGCCGGCAACTCGCCCGTGCCGGCCGCTTCCTGATGGCCGGCGGCATCTGTCCGGCAAGCGGCAAACCCATCGTCAGCCCCGAACGCGCCCGCCGCATCAACGCCCTCATGCTGACTTGCGGCCATTATGATGCCTCGGGCGAATTCGCCTTCCAGGTCGGCTTGCCGGCAAAATCCGGCGTCGGCGGCGGCATCCTCGCCATCGCGCCCGGCCGCGCCAGCATCGCCGTCTGGTCCCCTGGCCTCAGTCCACAAGGCAACAGCCTGCTCGGCACCCAGGCCCTCGAAGACCTGGCGCACGGCATGGGCTGGAGCATCTTCAACCCGGACGTCTAGGCGGAAAGCGCTTGCGATGTCGCGCGCATGTGCCATCCTCCCGTCCACCTCTCCACCCAACCGAGGAGTTTGGTCGTGTCCGTAGCGTATCTTGCGTCGAACGCCGAAACCGCCGCCCGGCCCCGTCGTCCACGACAAATCTGGCTGTTGGCCGCCGCCATCGGCATCGCCGCGCCAGCACAGGCCGCGGTCCAGGTCATCGCCGTGCCCAGCGGGCCAACCAATATCGTGTTCGACGGCCTCAACGGCTATGGTGGCAGCCTCGTCGTCTCCGCCAGCCTACCGGTCAGCCTGTTTTATGCCGCCAACAAACCCGGCGCCTTCGCCCTGTCCGGCAACAACATCACCGGCCTGCTCGACATCGGCTTCACCGTCTCGGCGTCGGCTCCCCGCAATTTCTACCCCTTCGTCGATCCGTTCGTGAAGCAATCCGGCGCCCGCGAAGGCGCCAGTTGGGCAGGCACGCTCGACACCCTGACCATCCGGCTGACCATCCCCAACGGCGGCACACCCATCACCCTGCTGTCGCTCACCACCACCGCCCCCGGTGCGCGCTTCTTTCTCGATGATTTCCTGACCTATCAAACCAACGGCCGCGGCCTCAAGCTGGAGCAGATTTTCGGCGGCTCCGAACGCCACAACGGCCGCATCCAGGCCGGCAATTGCCACATCAGCTTTTGCACCCTCGGCAGCCCCGAATCCTTCACGCTGCAATCCGACCTGCTGCGCCTTGGCGAGACGATTCAGCCCGGCAGCTTCAAGGGCCTGGTCGTCAACCTCAGGGACGCCGACGCCGGCTTCACCTCCGGCCCCAACGGCCCGTTCTCCGTGCCGTTCGGCATCCTCGCCTTCGCCTCGGCGGTCCCCGAACCCGCCACCTGGACGATGATGGTGCTCGGATTCGGCCTTATCGGCCACGGACTGCGACGGCGGAACATGAAATATTCGGGGGTATAATGGCGCCACACACCAATCCGGCGCATCGTCTACGACCGATAGCAACCTGTCTCATGTTGGCGCTGATGGTAGCCGTGCCTGCATACGCCCAAAAGCGGATCAACCCGTCGATGTGGTTCGATAGCCTCGACATTCCGACGCCCCTGCTCAAGACCATCGGCAGCGGAAACAAGGTCATCCTCGATGTCGCCGTTGGCACTGATGGCAAACCGGGCGCCTGTACCATCATCCAATCCAGCAGCTTTCCCGATCTGGACGCCTTGACGTGCCGGCTGATCGCAAGACGCGCCACCTATCTCCCAAAACAGGACGCCGACGGCAGCGCGCTGCCCGGTCATGATTCCCTGACAGTCGATTGGCGCATGCTGGCCCCACCGCCCGCACCGCGCTGGGAAATGGCGCCAGGGATTGCAGAATTGCTGATTCAGGCCAGGACTTACCGGCATTCCGACGTTGCAAAATCCGGCAAAATCGCAGTCCATGTGATGATTTCGCCTACCGGCAAGGCAACAACCTGCGAGGTGACGCAGCCAAGCGGATCAGTCAAATTTGATAAATGGTTTTGCAGCAGGCTTATCGCCCGCAAGGCCATCGCTGTTACCAACACCCCACCCGGTGATCCAAGCGACGCATCCGTTGATATCGCTGCAAATTGGGACATTGATTCACTTTCGTTTCACAGCACATTCCTGGCTTCGGCTGCTCCGCCACTCTCGTCACAGCGCTAGGCAGCCCGCCGCTCGCCCCCAACCGCCGCCGCAATCCAGTCACGCGCCTCCGGAATCACCGCCTCCACCTGCGGCAAGTCATTGACGCACAAAAACTTCACCTCCGGCCGCAACGCCCGCCGCAGATACGCCCGCACCTCGGCAACCGGATAATCCGCCACCGCGCCGGTCCGCACATGCAGATGGTCGTCCGCCGTCGCCATCACCCAATCGCCGCCGGCGATGCACGCATGATTGTGCAACCCTTGCGGCGAAAACTGCCCGACATCGCGAAACCGGTGGCCGATGTTGGCGACAAACGCCGCCGGCTCCGCCTCCCACAATCGCGCAAACACCGATCGCCGCATCGGGTGCACCACGTGCGCCGCGGCAAACACCCGCTCCGCGCCAAACCCCAGCATCGCCGCCGCATTGATCTGGGCAAAATCATGCAATGCCGCCGGGTCGCTGCGCCGGGCCGCATCGCCGGCCAGCGTCCGCCGGTCCACCCATTTGCCGCGCAGCACCGGCGCCATCCCCGCAAACACATCCTCCGGCGCCAATGCCGCCGTCAGAAACACGTCATCGTTGAAATAGACGAACCGCTCGGCCAGCCCCGGGATCCGCCACAACAGGCTCTCGATCGCCAGGGAATTGAACGTCGGCAGGACATCCTCATGCCCGGCAAACAACACCCGATGATCGACAATGCTGATCCGCGCCCGCAACCCCGCCGGCACCTGTGACAGATCGGGCGTCTGCGCATCGGTGACGATCCAGATCCGCCCCAGCCAGGGCGCATGATTGGCAATCGATTGCAGGCAATAGCCCAGCTCGTCGCTGCATGCCCATCGGTGCGGGTTGATGCCGTTTTCATTGGCGGGCGCCGCCACTGCCATCCAGGCCTCGCGCTTGCGCCGGTGCTCGGGCGCCGCCCCGTCCACCCAGGTGATGACGGCATCGATCCGGGTCATCGCCGGCAACAGTGTCTCGGGCATTGCGGGTGTTAGTGCTTTTCAAAATCGGCGCGACGCAGCGCCGGCGCTCCTTACCCTATCGAAACAAAAGGTCCAGCCCTTCTCCCCCTCGCGTCATCAGAATGGGGTCGGCCGCTTTTACGCGCTGCCCTGCCTGTGATCCGGAAACCAGCGACCTCGCCAACAGGCGCCGCTACCCCACCAATGCCAACCGCGGCGGATCAAGCGCCTCCGCCATCACGCGCTCCGTCCCGAACAATCGCGCCACCTTTGCCATCGTTTCGGCATCGAGCAGATAGTCGCGCCCCAGCCACAGCCGCGCCAGCCCGGCATCGGTCGTCACCGCCGCCACCAGCTCTCCGCGCCCCTTGCCCTTGGCCTCACCAAGCAGCTCCGCCAGCTGCGACACTTCGCCGATATCCGCCAGCGTCACCACCAACCGCCCGCGCGCCCGCTTCGCCATGTCCGAAAGCAACGTCACGCCGCGCAGCGTCACTCGCGGCACATCCTCGCCCTCGCGCCACATCAATTCGGCCTGCACCAGCACCGAAGGCGTATCCTTGGCAATCGCCTCCAACCGCACTTGCGTGTCCTCGTCGAAACAACTTGCGACATATTGCCCGGACCGATCCGAAAGCGTGATCAGCAGATACCGATTGCCTTTACCGGTCTGCGGCGTCCGCCAGCGAATTTCCTCGATCAACCCGGCCATGACGACACCCTGCTTGCCGCCACCCGGAGGGGCCGGCAGGGCCGCCACATCGGCAAAGCTCTTTGCGCCCTGTGCGTCCAGCACCGGCCGCCACGCCTCCACCGGATGCCCGGAGAAATAGAAACCGAACGCCTCCTTCTCCTGCGCCATCGTCTCGGCCAAAGACCAGCTGGCATTGGCCGGCACCAGCATCGCCAACCCCTGATCGGTGCTTTCCCCAAACAACGCCGTCTGCGCCGAATCGCGTGCTTCCGCTGCCGCCTGCGCCGTCCCCAAAATCGCCTCGGCGAGCAGATAGACCCCGGCACGATTGGGCTCGATGCCGTCGAAACACCCCGCCGCAATCAGGCTTTCCAGTTGCCGCTTGTTGAGCAGCTTGGGATCGACAGTCCTTGAAAACCCCGGCAGCGTCGAATATCCCGCTCCGCGCCCTGTCACCACGACTTCCATCGCCTTTTCGCCGACATTCTTCAGCGCGGCGAGACCATAGCGAACCGCACCAGCGCCATCGGCGCCTGCCAGCGCTTCAACGCTGAAATCCGCCTGCGAGGCATTGATGCACGGCGGCAACATCCGCACCCCTGATCGCCGCGCATCCTCGGTGAACGCCGCCAGCCTGTCGGTGTTGGTAATGTCATAGGCCATCGATGCCGCAAAAAATTCCACCGGATGGTGCGCCTTCAACCACGCCGTCTGGAAACTCACCAGCGCATAGGCCGCGGCGTGCGACTTGTTGAAACCATAGTTGGCGAATTTCAACACCAGGTCGAAAATCGCCGAGGCTACACCCTTTTCGATGTCGTTCTTCGCTGCGCCTTCGGCAAAGCGCTCCTTCTGCGCCACCATCTCGGCATGGATCTTCTTGCCCATCGCGCGCCTGAGCAGATCGGCCTCGCCCAGGCTGTATCCCGCCAGGGTCCGGGCGATCTGCATCACCTGTTCCTGATAAACGATGATGCCATAGGTCTCGCGCAGGATCGGCTCCATCAACGGATGCAGCAGCTCCACCGCCTCGCGCTTGTGCTTGCGATTGGCAAAGCTGGGGATATTGTCCATTGGCCCCGGCCGATACAGCGCGCCCAGCGCGACGATATCGCCAAAGCAATCCGGCCGCACTTGCCCCAGCGCCCGCCGCATGCCTTCGGATTCAAACTGGAACACCCCCACCGTGTCGGCGCGTGCCAGCAAGGCATAAACCGCCGGATCATCCAGCGGCAGGTCGAGCCAGTCGACCGTGACGCCGCGATTCGCCAGCAGCTTCGCCGCCCTGTCGAGCACCGACAGCGTTTTCAGCCCCAGAAAGTCGAACTTGACCAGCCCGGCTTTCTCCGCCGCCTTCATTTCGAACTGCGTCACCGCCATGTCCGATCGCGGATCGCGATACAGCGGCACCAGCTCGCTCAATGGCCGGTCGCCGATCACCACGCCGGCGGCATGGGTCGATGAATGGCGCGGCAAGCCTTCCAGCTGCAAGGCAATCTCGATCAGCCGCCGCACCTTGGGGTCACGGTCGCGCTCGGCAATGAACTCGGGCACGCCGGGGTACCGCTTTCCGTCCTTGTCCTTGCCGATGCCCAGCGTGCGTGCCAGCGTCCACGGGTCGGTCGGATGGCTCGGCACCAGCTTCGACAGCCTGTCGGTCTGGCCATAGGGCATCTGCAACACCCGCCCGACATCCTTCAACACGGCGCGCGCCTTCATTTTCCCAAAGGTGATGATCTGCGCCACCTGGTCCCGGCCATAACGCTCCTGGACATAATGAATGACTTCGATGCGCCGCGTTTCGCAAAAATCGATATCGAAATCGGGCATCGACACACGGTCGGGATTGAGAAACCGCTCGAACAGCAACCCATGCTCCAACGGGTCGAGATCGGTGATCGTCAACGCCCATGCCACCACAGATCCGGCGCCCGAACCACGCCCCGGCCCCACCGGAATGCCTTGGCGCTTGGCCCAGGCGATGAAGTCCGCCACGATCAGGAAATAACCGGGAAAGCCCATGGCGTTGATGACGCCCAGCTCGAACGCCAGCCGCTCCTGATACGGCACCGCGGCATCGCCCGTGATGTTCAGCGCCGCCAGCCGCCGCACCAGGCCAGCCTCTGCCGCCGCCACCAGCGCCGGGTCTTCCGACAGGCCATCGGTGGCCATGCGGGGCAGGATCGGCTTGCGCGATGGCGCCGCCACTGCACAGCGCTGCGCCACCACCACAGTGTTCGCCAGCGCCTCGGGCAAATCCGCAAACAAGGCGCGCATCTCGTCCGCGCTCTTCATCCGGTGCTGCGGATTGGACTTGCGTCGCTCCTCGGCCTCCACATACGCCGAATCGGCAATGCACAGCAGCGCGTCATGCGCGATATGCACCCGGTCATCGAGGAACTTGACCGGGTTGGTCGCCACAATCGGCAAATCCCGCGCCATCGCCAGCCGCAGCAACCCCGGCTCGGCCCGCTGCTCCACCGCTTCGCCCGACCGCGAGATTTCAACATACAGCCGCCCCGGAAACAGCCGAGTCAACGCATCGGCATAATCGTCCGCCTGCTGGCCTTCCGCCAACAGCCTCGCCAACGCCCCGTCGCCCCCCCCGGTCAGCGCAATCAGCCCCCCGGTCCGGCCCTCGAAGTTCCCCAGAACCAGGTGCGGATCATCCGCCGCGCCCCCCTCCAGATGCGCCTGGCTGACGAGAGAAATCAGATTGCCGTAACCCGCAGCATCTTGCGCAAACAGCACCAGCCAATCGAAAATCGGCCGCGAAAGCGCCGTCCGCGACCCCGGCCGCTCCACCGCCACCATCGCCCCGATGATCGGCTGCACGCCCAAGTCCTTGGCAGCATAGGAAAAATCCATCGCGGCAAACATATTGCCCCGGTCCGCCAACCCTGCCGCCGGAAACCCCGCCTTCCGACACGCCTTCGCCAGATCCTCCGGCTGAATCGCGCCCTCCAGCATGGAGTAAGCCGACTGCAACCTCAAATGAACGAATCCCGAATGCGCCATAACCGCAGCATGACTCCTGCGCGCGATTCTCGAAAGCCTGGCGTTCGACTTATCCACCACCGATTTGAAATCCGTCACGCTGTGGCCAACCGACCCTCATGCAACGTCACCACCCGGTCCATCTGCGCCGCCAGCGCCACATTGTGCGTGGCCACCAGCGCCGCCGACCCCTGCCCCCGCACCAGCGCCAGGAACTCGCCCAGCACCTTTGCCGCCGTCGCTTCGTCAAGGTTCCCCGTCGGCTCATCGGCCAGCACCAGCACCGGCTTGTTCGCCAACGCCCGCGCCACCGCCACGCGTTGTTGCTCACCGCCCGAAAGCTGCGACGGCCGATGCGTCAACCGCGCCCCCAACCCCAGATCGGTCAGCAACTGGTCGGCACGCGCGCCCGATTCCTTCTCCGAATGCCCCGCCACCAGCCCAGCCAGCAACACATTCTCCCGCGCACTGAAGTCCGGCAGCAAATGATGGAACTGATACACAAACCCCAGCCGGTCCCGCCGCACCCGCGTCCGCCCGGCATTGTCGAGCGCCTCGACCCGTTCACCCGCGATCGAAATCCGCCCCTGGAACCCACCCTCAAGCAAGCCAACCGCCTGCAACAAGGTTGATTTCCCCGATCCCGATGGCCCCAGCAACGCCACGATCTCGCCGGCATTCACCGACAGATCGACCCCGCGCAACACCTCGATCGTCGTCGTACCCTGGGTGAAGCTGCGCCGCAGATCCTCCACCCGCAACACCGCGTCACTCATACCGCAGCACCTGCACAGGGTCGGTGCTCGCGGCCTTCCACGCCGGATAAAGTGTCGCCAGAAAACTCAGCAACAGCGCGAGCGCCACGATCCCCACAACCTCCCAGGGGTCGGTCTTTGCAGGCAGATCGGTCAGATAGCGCACCGAAGGGTCCCACAAATTCGTCCCCGTCAGCTTGCTCACCCCATCAACAATCCCCTGCCGGAAATACAGGATCGTGAAGCCCAGCACACATCCCAGCGCGATGCCCAGCCCACCGATGATCGTCCCCACCGTCATGAACACCCGCATCAGCGCAATCCGGCTGGCACCCATCGTCCGCAAAATCGCGATGTCGCGCGTCTTGGCGCGCACCAGCATGATCAGCGACGACAGGATGTTGAACACCGCCACCAGGATGATGATCGACAACACCCAGAACATCACCGTCCGTTCCACCACCAGCGCCGAAAACAGCGCTGCATTGCTGGTTTTCCAGTCATTGACCACGGCCTCACCGACGATTTTCGGCGCAATCGGCGCCATGATTGCCTCGATCCGGTCCGGGTCGTCGGTCACCACCTCGACCATCCCCACTGCATCGCCCAACCGCAGCAATGTCTGTGCATCGACCATCGGCATCACCACAAACGCCTTGTCATAGTCATAGATGCCGACTTCAAACACCGCGGCAATCCGATACGCAACGATGCGCGGCACCTGGCCAAAGGGCGTCGACTCGCCTTGCGGATTGATCAGCGAAATTGAATCCCCGACCCGCGCGCCCAGCGCCTCGGCCAACCGCGCGCCAATCGCCACGGTGTTGGTCCCAGGTTGCAAATCCTTCAAACTGCCGGCCACGACATTGTCGGCAATCACCGGCGTACCGGCGATATCGGCCAGGCTCATGCCCCGCACGATCACCCCTTCGACCCGGCCGCCAAAACTGCCCATCAATGGCTGCTCGATCAGCGGCGTCGCCGAAATCACCCCCGGCAATGCCTTCAATTGCGCCGCCAACGGCTGCCAGGCCTCGATCCGGCCGCCATAGCCCTGAACAACGGCATGGCCGTTCAGCCCCAGGATCTTGTCGAACATTTCGGCGCGAAAGCCATTCATCACGCTCATCACCGCGATCAACGCTGCCACCCCCAGCGCCACTGCAACCAAGCTGATGGAGGCCACCAGAAAGATGAACCCCTCACCGCGCCCGGGCAGCAAATACCGCGACGCGATCATGCGTTCATAGCGGGTGATCAAGCGATCAACCTCGCAAGTGCCGTCGCGACCGTCATTTCCTCCCGCTCACCACCCCGGCGTTTCAGTTCGACCACCCCGGCGGCTACTCCCTTGGGCCCCACGACCAGCTGCCACGGCAGCCCGATCAAGTCCGCAGTCGCAAACTTTGCGCCGCCACGCTCGTCGCGGTCATCATACAATACCTCGACCCCCGCCGCCTCCAACTGCGCATAAAGCGAATCCGCCGCCGCCGCACACGCCGCATCATCGGTCCGGATATTGATCAGCGCAACCTTGTACGGAGCCACTGCCTCGGGCCAGATAATGCCATCCTTGTCGTGACTTGCCTCGATGATCGCTCCCACCAACCGCGAAACCCCGATGCCGTAACTGCCCATCAACGGCGTCACCGGCACCCCGTCCGGGCCTGCCACCGTCACGCCCATCGCCTTGGTGTATTTGTCGCCAAAGTAAAACACCTGTCCCACTTCGATGCCCTTGGACTGCTTCAACGCATCGCCGGTCTCGGCTTCCGCCGCCGCATCGCGCTTCTCGTCGGTCGCCGCATAATCCTTGTTCAACCCATCAATGAACGCCTCCAGCGCGCCGGCATCATCGGCATCGATGGCGCTCGTGTCATGCCCGGCTTCCCAATTGCGGTGGTAAAACACATCGCTCTCGCCGGTCGGCGCCAGCACGATGAACTCATGGCTCAAATCGCCGCCAATAGGGCCCGTATCCGCCCGCATCGGGATCGCATGCAGCCCCATCCGTGCAAAGGTGCGCATATAGGCGATGAACATGCGGTTATAGCTGTGGCGCGCTCCTGCAAAATCCACATCGAAACTATACGCGTCCTTCATCAGGAATTCACGCCCGCGGAGCACGCCAAAACGCGGCCGTACCTCGTCGCGGAACTTCCACTGGATCTGGTAAAGGTTGCGCGGCAGATCGCGATAACTGCGCGCACCATTCTGGAAAATGACGGTGAACAATTCTTCCGCAGTCGGCGAAAACAGCATCTCGCGATCATGCCGGTCGATAATGCGCAGCATTTCCGGCCCATAGGCCTCATAGCGCCCCGACTGCTTCCACAATTCGGCGGACTGAATCGTCGGCATCAACACCTCGATCGCCCCGGCGCGGTCCTGCTCCTCGCGCACGATGTTTTCGATCTTCTTGAGCACCCGCAGCCCCAGCGGCAGCCAGGCATAAATCCCCGCCGCGGTCTGTCGGATCATGCCGGCGCGCAACATCAGCTGGTGGCTCACCACCTGGGCATCGCCCGGGGTTTCCTTGAGCACGGGCAGAAAATAGCGGGACAGGCGCAAGTGCGTGACTTTCTGATAACCGAATGGTTGACCGCCGCGCCTGTAGCATGGCCACCGCGCCGCGCAATGCGCCACCCCTATCCGAAGTCGTGTTGCACCGCCGCCACACTTGGCCGCCAACTGCGTGTCAGGCCGCAAGAAGTGGCGACAAGCCGATGACTTTGCGCGCCAAAGGGATTACCGAGATTGCGAACGATCAGCGAAAGCCGAGAGTTCAGGGAGAAGGCCGAATGGCCAGGGACTTCGCCGCTGCCCGCAAGGGCAAGCGCCTGCAGGGTCGGAGTTGGGGGCAGTCTCCAATCCTGCGGTAGCAAGTTCCCGGATTCTTGGGTCTCGTCACGGGGATGCCCGGATGCGCAGCCGCATCCGGGCATTTTCGCGTTTTAGGCGACTTTTTGTTTGCAGCGCTGATCCGCTCCCCCTCGCGTTTTCGCGCATGGCCGAACCGCAGCACACCTGCCAAACCGGGCCAACCCCAAGCAGGAGCCCAAGCAATGGAACACGCCAGCATCGAACGCGATGGCCGAACCCTCATCGTCACCATCAATCGCCCCGAGCGAATGAACGCCCTTCATCCCCCGGCGAACGCCGAGCTGGCAAAGATTTTCGACGATTTCGCCGCCGATCCCGATCTCTGGGTGGCCATCCTCACTGGCGCCGGCGACCGCGCCTTTTCCGCCGGCAACGACTTGCGCTGGCAAGCCGAAGGCAACGCTGTCACTGTGCCCGCCAGTGGCTTCGCCGGGCTCACCTCCCGCTGGGACCTCGACAAACCCGTCATCGCCGCCGTTAACGGCGTGGCGATGGGTGGCGGCTTCGAAATCGCGCTGGCCTGCGACATCATCCTCGCCTCCGACAACGCTATCTTCGCCCTGCCCGAGCCAAAAGTCGGCCTCGCAGCGCTGGCCGGCGGCCTCCACCGCCTGCCCCGCACCATTGGCGTCAAGCGCGCCATGGGGATGATCCTGACCGGCCGTAGCGTCCCCGCCGCCGAAGGCAAGGCTCTGGGCTTTGTCTATGATGTCGTGCCCCAGGCTGATCTCCTCAGCGCTGCAAAAGCCCTCGCCGCACAAATCTGCGAACTTTCGCCGATGTCGATCCGCGCCTCCAAGCAAGTCGTCAGCCGCAGCCTCGACACCGCCTCCCTGCGCGAGGCCTATGAAGGCCAGATGACCCATCCCGCCGTCAGCGCCCTGTGGAAATCCGAAGATCTGCGCGAGGGCCCGCTGGCCTTTGCCCAGAAACGCAAACCCGAATGGAAGGGGCGTTAACTTACACCCCTCTCCCGCCAGAGAGTGTGAGGGTGAGGGCGATGCGAATCCTCGCCAAAACGAAGAAAGGCCGCCGGGTTACCCCAGCGGCCTTCCACATTGCCGGCAACGTATCCGGAAGATGGCGTTTAGTCCGTCGCGATTCCCACCGAGACCACCAACGCACCGGACCGTAGCGTAAGACAATGAGACATCCGATCACCTCCCTTCATGTTGTTGAACACCATATATAGTGTCAGATAGCTTCGCATCGAATGCAAGAGACAATATGCGCGCACCTGGCATCATCTCAGCCGTCCACATCGGCAAGGTCACACGCCTGCCCGACATCGGCCGCGAAGGCCGGTCGACGGCCTATGTCAAGACGCCCGTAACCACCCCGGTTGCCATCCACGCCCTCGGTCTCGAAGGTGATCAGCAGGCAAACAAGCGCGTCCACGGCGGCCTCGAAAAGGCGGTTTATGGCTACCCAGCCTCTAACTATGCCGGCTGGCGTGCCGATATGCCCGATATCGCCGATCGCTTCATCCCCGGCGCCATGGGCGAAAACCTTGTCATCACCGGCCAAGATGAAGCCACCATCCACATCGGGGACATCATCCGCGCTGGCACCGCTCTCCTGCAAATCGCGCAAATTCGCGAACCCTGCAGCACCTTCTCCGCCATCCTCGGCACCACCCGCGTCGTTCGCGCCATGACCAAAAGTGGCCGCTGTGGCTGGTATTACCGCGTCCTCGAACCCGGCACCGTCAGCGCCGGCGACAGCCACGCCATCATCGAACGTCCCAACCCCGATTGGCCGATAACCCGTTTCGCCACCTTCGCCGCCGGCAAGGGCGCCACGATCGAAGCGCTCGAACAACTCACCACGCTCCCCGGCCTAACCCAGGCGTGGCAACTCAAGGCGGCGAAAGCGCTCGCTTTCCAGCGCGCTTGAGCCGCAGCGCCGCCCATTCCTGCCAGGCAATCACCACCAGCCCGAGCAGAAACGGAATATAGGTATAGATCAGCCGGAACAGCACCAGCGCCGCCAGCACACCGGCCTTGGGCGAATCGGGCAGCAACACCAGCAAGACCCCTTCGAAAACGCCCAGCCCACCCGGCGAATGGCTGAGCGCGCCCACCACCATCGCCACCGCATAGATGGTCAGGAACGTCAGCAACCCCGGCGCCCCCACATCGGGCAGCAGCAGGTAAAGCGCCCCGCCGGCAAAGGCCAGGTCGATCGCCCCGATGACGATCTGCAATACCGTCTCGCGCCCATCGGGAATGTAGAAACTATACCGCCAGATCCGGAATTCGCGCCGCCACAGCGTCGCCAGCAAAAGATACGCCACCGTCCCCGTCAACAATATCGCCCCGGCCCAGCGTTCGGCACTCGGCGCCAGGTCCTTGAACGGCGTCGCCAGATCGGGCGAAATCACCAGTCCCAGGCCCGCCACCGCAACGATCCCCAACCAGAATGTCCACCCGCACAACAGGATGATCATGGCGATATCCGCCGCCCTCACCCCGACACGCGTGTAAATCCGATACCGCACACTGCCGCCGGTCAGCACCGTCAGCCCAAGCGCATGGCTCATCGTGAAACTGGCAAAACTCGCCGCGGCCAGCGTCGGCCAGCGCAGTTCATAGCCCAGGTGCCGTGTCGCCAGCCAATCATAGCCGACCAGCACAACATAGGACATTGCCGTGGACAGCGCCGCTGCAACCAACAGATGCGTTGGCGTGTCGCGAATATCCGCCATGATCTCGGCCATCGTAACCTGGCCGGCGATCATCTTGATGCCCCAAAGTGCCAGCCCCAACACGACAAGCCCCAGCCCGGCGCCGATCCACTGCTTCAAATTGCCCCTGGGCTTTGCCGCCCCGGCTTCAAGGTCCGCAGCGGGCAGGCGAGACTCGGACAGAAACAGCTCCTTTATATGCAACCGGTGGGCCCGGAGGGACTCGAACCCCCAACCTAGCCGTTATGAGCGGCCTGCTCTACCGTTGAGCTACAGGCCCGGCCCGGCTGCGTCGGCTTATCGCATGAAGGGCTTGGGCCGCAATCGGCGTTCGTGAAAAAACAAAAAAGGCCGGGTCTCGCGTTTCGCAAGACCCGGCCCGAAATGGTGACCCGCGACGTCCTGGGGCTCCGGGGGGATGGAGCAGGCAGGGCGCGGGTCTGTTTCCGGCCTCAGAGGGGGAGGGAGCGACCGGAAACGTGCATCCGTTCGTCGGGGGGGACGAAGCGGATGTAGCGCCGTCAATGACGGCCACAACCTGTATCTATTGAATCACGAACTCGTTGTGCACTGCACAAATACGCAGCCCAGCTATGCACCCAGCGCATACCGGTCGATATCAAGGTTCGACGCCGTCATCCGCGCCACCAGGAAATCGCGCAGCGCCGCCACGCGCAAGGACCGCCGCAATTCAACGGGATACGTAAAGAAAGTCCGAAACACAGCACCTTCCAGCTCGGGCATCACAACCTTCACTTTGCCTGAAAAGCGAATAAGGTAGCTCGGCAGGGCGGCAATCCCGGCGCCCGCCTCCACCGCCTGCAACACGCCGTAACTGTTGTTGATCGTCAATGCCGCCGTCCGTGCGGCCCCTTCATGGCCCAGTTCGAGCGCCCAGTTGATGCCCTTCAAGAAATCCGGCGCAGCATCGCCATAGGCAATCAACCGATGCTCGTTCAGCTCGGCAACCGTGCGCGGAACGCCGTGTCTCTCCAGATAATCCGGCGACGCACACAGATAATGCCTGATTGGCAACAATGGCTTTTGCACAAGTTCGGACTGCAACGGCAGATGAAACCGGATCGCCACATCGGCTTCGCGCTTGGACAGGTCGACATCAAGATCGGTCAGCATCAGATTCACGGTGATATCGGGAAACAGATCAAGAAAATCCCCCAGCTGCCGTGCCAGCCAGGTTGATCCAAAACTCACCGTTGTCGTCAGCCGGATTTCCCCCGTCGGCCGGTCACGCGACGCATCGATCGCCTGCCGCGTCCGTTCCAGCCGCTCCTGCATGTCATGGGTGGCGGCGCGCAACTGCTCGCCTTCATGCGTCATCGCCAACCCGCGCGCGTGCCGGTGGAACAGCTTGGCCCCCACCTGCTCCTCCAATGCGCCGATCTGCCGACTCAACGCCGGCTGGCTCATGTGCAACCGCCGTGCTGCCTCGGTAAAGCTGCCGGCCTCGGCCACAACCTCGAACAGCCGCAGTTTCTCCCAATCGAGGTTCACGAAATCGTCACGCCGCAACCGTCTCCTCGGCCACACCATTCGCTTCATGCGCCCCGTGCGCCATGAACCGCTCGGCCTCCAACGCTGCCATGCATCCCATTCCCGCCGCCGTCACGGCCTGGCGATAAATCTTGTCCTTCACATCCCCGGCCGCAAAGACGCCCGCCACCGACGTCGCTGTCGAATCCGGCGCAGTGATCAAATAGCCCTCGTCATCCATCGCCAGCTGGCCCTTGAACAGCTCCGTCGCCGGCACATGGCCGATTGCTATGAACAACCCATCACACGCCAGCGGCCGCGTCGCCCCCGTCACCGTGTCACGCAGCACTACACCCGTCACCGTCAATGGGTCGCTCGTCCCCGCCACTTCGGCAATCTCGGCGTTCCAGTGCGTCTCGATTTTCGGGTTGGCAAACAACCGCGCCTGGTTGGTCTTGTCAGCGCGCAATTCTTCACGCCGATGAATCAGATGCACTTTCGACGCAAAATTCGTCAAAAACAACGCTTCCTCCACCGCGGTATTGCCACCACCGACAACCGCCACGGTCTTGCCGCGGAAAAAGAAGCCATCGCACGTCGCGCATGCCGACACACCAAAGCCGCGGAACTTCATCTCACTGTCGATACCCAGCCAACGCGCCTGTGCGCCGGTACACACGATCACGGTATCGGCGCTCCACCGCGCCCCCGAATCGCACTCCACGGCAAACGGCCGCCGCGACATATCAATTTTCGTGACGATATCGCTCACCAGTTCGGCACCGACGTGGCGTGCCTGCTCGGCCATCCGCACCATCAGATTGGGACCCTGCACCGTCACATCACCTGGCCAATTCTCGACTTCGGTGGTGATCGTCAACTGCCCGCCGGGCTGCAACCCTTCGATCAGCACCGGGTCGAGCGCCGCGCGCGCCGCATAGATTGCGGCGGTATAGCCGGCCGGCCCCGAACCGATGACTAGGACGCGGACATGACGGGTTTCAGGCACAGGCGGACGACTCCTTGAACAATAGCTTCAATTAGCGGTAGCAACTGAATTTTGCACCCCCTCCGCAACGCCGCAGAACGCAAAGTCGTCTTGCGCACTCCGGCAATATTGTTATTGAAGGGGCTAGTTTTGCGCCACGGAGTTTCACGAATGCATCGCTCCAGGCTTCCTATCGATGATATCGACCGCGTCATCCTCCGCCACCTCCAGGCCGAAGGCCGCATCACCAACGTCGAACTCGCCGAACGCGCCGGCCTCACCGCCCCGCCCTGCCTGCGCCGCGTCCGCGCGCTGGAGGAAAACGGCACCATCCTCGGCTATCACGCCGATCTCGATTCGCAGGCGCTGGGCTATGGCATCACGGTTTTCGCCATGGTATCGCTCAAGAGCCAGGCTGAAACCGACCTGAAGGCCTTTGAAGACCATTGCGCCACCCTGCCCCAGGTCCGCGAATGCCATATGCTCAACGGCGAAATCGACTTCATCCTGAAAGTCGTCGCCCATGACCTGCAGGAGTTCCAGCGCTTCCTGACCAGCGCGCTGACCCCCGCGCCGAATGTGGAGAGCGTCAAGACGAGCTTCGTCATCCGCACGGCGCTGAGCCGACCGGGAGTGCCCGTCGACTAACCTTCACCTCTTCCTCTGTAGAGAGGTCGGACTCGCCGCAGGCGAGGCGCAAGGATAGGCTCAAATAGAAAGACAAAAAGAGCCGGGCAAAGCCCGGACAGACGTCAGACGAGTTCGGCTGGCCTTATGCCAGCCGAACTCGCTGGCCGAACTTGCGCGAGTCAGCGCCGAAGGAAGTCCTTCGGCGCGACTGCAATGCGTCAGAACTTAACCCGAGCACCAACGCGGATCTGCCAAAGCGACTGGTTCTGGAACAACGTCTGCTCCGGCTGCGTCACCGTTGTTCCCGAACGCGCGCTGTAACGATATTTGTTACACGGTTGGCTCGGGCTGGTCGCGACGGCCCCACCGGTGGTGATGCACGCGACGTTGATCAGCGTGCCATAGTAAGGGAACGCCACCTGACGGAGCGAGCCCCAATCGCTGTCGAGCAGATTCAAGACGTTCTCGATGTCGCCGAACACTTCGAATTTGCCACCGAACACGAATGGCAATTCCTGCTTGATGCTCAGGTCGAGCTTGTTGAACCGTGGGCTACGACCGATATTCTTGGGCGCGATGGAGCCTTGGTATTTGTTCAGTTCGCTGTTCTGAACGATGCTCTGGAAGCTGTTGAAAACCGCCGGTGTTGCATATTCGACCAAAGGATCGGCGGTCGCAGACGCCACATTAGGCACATACAACAGGTAACGATTGTTGGTCCCCGTCGTCCCGAACACTGCCGAACGCACCGCCGTCGTGTCGGCGAAGGTATAGCTGTAACGCTGCCCGGCACGGCTGTTGAAGAACAACTCGATCCGCGTCTTGTTGTCGCCAAACCAGGCCTTCTCATAGCCAAGGCTCAAACGATAGGCGTCATCGATCTGATAGTTCGAGGTGCCATATGCCCCTTGGTTTGGATCGGATGCTGCGGCATTGCCATAATTGGAGCTTGCCGTCGAAGACGTACCGGAATTGACGTCCTTCGACCGCTGGAACGTATAGGCAGCACCGAGCGAGAAGCCATTTTCCCAGCGCTTGTCGAGCCGCGCCACGATATTCCAGCTATAGCCGCGATCGGTATTGGTCAGCAGCAGATCGGTGTTCTGCCCGGCAACCGCATTGAACGCCTGATACCGCGGCCGGCCATCGGGCAGCGTACCCTGCAGGGTGTTCGGCACCGATCGCAGGTCGGTGTAGGTCAAGGCATCCTTGACCCGCGACCACACCACATCGGCACCCAGATTCCACTCGTCACCAAGGAAGCCGAGGTCCGCAGCATAGTCCACCGTACCCGAAATCCGCCATTGCGACGGAATCTGGAAATTCGGATCGAGCGAGTTGGTCGGCGACGCCGCCGAACCTGTCGTCTGGATCAGTGTCGTCAACTGCGACGGAATGCCAGTCCCGCCCGTCACATTGTTCAGCGTCGCCGCACCCAGTGTCGCCACCTGAGCCGGCGTCAACGGCACGCCGCTGATGCTGAACCCTGGTACGCCATTGGTCAGCGTCCGCGTCACCGTCACCTGGCCCAAAGTCGGCCCCGGGTTCGAATAATTGTTTGAAATCCATACATTGGGGTTGCCGCCGGCGAACAGCCCGGCGGTCGCCCGCAACCGCAACCGGTCATTCGGCTCCCACGATGCCGCAACCCGCGGCTGGAACACCTGGCGGCCGTTCAACGTCGCATTGTTCGGAAAGCCGGTGCGCTGCAAGAAATCGGGGTTGAACACCGGCTGGTCCGGGGTTTCATACAGGTCCCAACGGAACCCCGCCGTCAGCGTCAGGGTATCGTTGACATCCCACACATCCTGCAAGCCGAACGTATAGACATTGTTGGCAAACAGCGACCGCACCGTGTCGATGCCGCCACGGATTGGCGCCTGATACACAAGCTGGTTGGCGCGACCGGCCTGCAAATCCGCCACCGAATCGAACCGCCAGGCGCCCGACACATTCTGTGCAAACAGATTGTTGAAATCCTGGCCACGGCGCTCGGCGATGAACTTGACGCTGTGGTTGTTCATCTTCAGCTGCGCCTGGAATTCGATCCCCAGCGTCTGCGCCGAAAGCTCATTGGCCTGGCGCGCGCTGTCGGGACCAAAGGCAATCCGCTGCACGCCCGTCGCGCAAGGCGTTGCGGCCGCGCCTGCTGTCGGACCCGGCGTCAGGCAGACCTGGAATTGCCCAAAGCTGCGATCACCAAACGGCACCTGCAAGCGAACATAATCGTTATAGCTGACGCGCAACTGGGTCGAGAAATTGTCGGTCCACTGGTCGTTCAACTGGAACACGCCATAGTGATTCTCTGAACCCTGTGTGTAGTTGTTGGACAACAGGTTGAGCGTCGGGTTGGTCGCGTTGACCTGGTTGGTCCCGGTCTGGTTGGCCAGCAAATCGCCCTTGTTGTAGATATAGGTCAGCGCGGCACGATGGCCGTCGGCGATATTCCAATCGATCTTGGCGACAACCTTGTCGTCATTTTCCGGCACGTTCGCCGCAACATCGCCAGCATCGAACTTGTAGACGCTGTCCGAAATCGCACCAATCTGGTCGACTTGTGCCTGCGTAATCTTCAGGTCGGCGGCCTGCACCAGCGCCGGCGTCGTATCGCGCAGCCGCTCCCACGTCACGGCAAAAAACAATTTGTCCTTGATGATTGGACCGGTCAGCTGTGCGCCAAAAATCTTCGATTCAAAATCACGTACCCGCGTCACACCGCGCGTCGTGTCGCCGGCCAGACTGTCCGACGAATAGGTGAAAAATGCCTGTCCGGTGAAATCATTGCCGCCAGACTTCAACTGCGTGTTGATGGCCCCGCCCTGGAAACCACCCTGCTGAATGTCAACCGGCGCGATTTCCACCGAAAATTCGCCAATGGCATCAAGCGGCACCGGCCCGCGCGCCGAAGCCAGACCGCCGGCTTCAAGGCCAAACGGGTCGCCGAACTGGATGCCATCAACCGAAATCCGGTTGAAGCGGTTGTTCTGCCCGGCAATCGAGATCGCCCCGCCGTTGGTCGGATCGAGCGCCACCAGAGGGTTGCGCACTGCCAAATTGCGGATGTCACGGTTC